>CANRHV010000007.1 GCA_947630505.1 uncultured Monoglobus sp.
TATCCGTATTCAAGCAGGTCGGATATTATCGGCTTTGCCTCTGAGATCGGGATCGCGAAGCCCATGCCCTCAACGCCCGTGGTCGAGACCTTGACCGTGTTTATGCCGATGACCTCGCCTCTGGAGTTGACAAGCGCTCCGCCCGAGTTGCCCGAGTTGATGGCCGCGTCGGTCTGGATAAGATTCATTGTTCTGCCGTCAACGGTTATTGATCTGTTGACCGCGCTGACTATGCCCTGGGTAACGCTTCCGAAGAACTCGAGTCCCATCGGGTTTCCTATCGCTATAGCCGTCTCGCCCACCTCTACCGCAGACGAGTCGCCCAGCGTCGCCACGGTGAGCTCCTCGTTAGGCGTGATCTTTATGACCGCCAGGTCTGTCTGCTCGTCGGCGCCGATGACCTGAGCCTCGTACTCGGAACCGGTGTTAAGCTGAACCACAACTTTAACCGCACTTTCAACAACATGGTTATTGGTTATGATATATCCGTCGTCGCTGATTATTATGCCCGAGCCCTGGCCCTCGGAAACGCTGCGGCCCCCGAACAGACTCATCTGGCCCTCGATCGTGCTCTTTATTCCCACAACTGCGGGGCCGACCTCTTTGGCTATCTCGGTGGTCTCCTTGGAGCCCTCGGTCGCCGCGGTGTTGGTAATGCCCGCCGTGTTTGAATCGGAGCCGCCGCTCGCGTTCTCGGTATTCTCAAGCTTGAGCTGCTGAGAAAGTCCGCCCTTGTCGGAAACGCTTCCCATCTTGTGTCCGAGCGCGAACGCTCCGCCCAGCACCGCCAGGTTGAGCACCGCCGCCGCCAGCAGCGCCGCCGTGTATCTCATGGTCTTGTTCTTCACGCCGCTCTTGCGCTTTTTGGCCTTTTTGTTTATATGCTCGCTGTAGGGCACGTTTCCCATTCCCGAGCTTTGCGCGTAGTTATAACCCGCGTTATACGCCGCGTTGCTGTAAGACGCGCTTTGATACGTCGTCTGCTCCTGCTCTTCGGCGCGGGGGATCTCCGCTGTCTCGGTCTCCGTGTCATTTGCGAACGAAAACGTCTCCTTCGCGTTGGCGCCCAGATCCGAGCCGCTCAATCTGTACGACGCGTCCGCCTCGGGCTCCTCCGCCTTTGCCTCAATGACCGGTTCTTCGGTTTTCGCCTCAATAACCGGCTCTTCGGCCTTTGCCTCAATAACCGGCTCCTCGGCCGCTTCCGCCTCGAACGGCTCCGTGTTTTCGTTTTCGTGATCCTCGGGGTCATAATTCATTTTTAATTCATCCATAATAATGTACCTCCTGCGTAAGTCTTTATGTTAAAGCCTGTCGGCTTTCCTTATCACAGGTCTTATTATAAACCGAATATATTAAAAAATTATGACGAAACTGTAAAAGAATTAGTCTTTTTTAATAAAATATGTTAACTTTTTTAAGACGCGTTTTTGAGCTGCAGTCTGAGCTTGTCGGCTATCATTGCGATGAACTCCGAGTTTGTCGGTTTGCCCTTTATCTGCGACACGGTGTAGCCGAAAACGTTGTTCAAGGTGTCCATGTCGCCTCTGTCCCACGCAAGCTCTATGGCGTGGCGTATGGCGCGCTCCACTCTGCTCGAGGTGGTGCCGAAGTTTTCGGCGATGGTCGGATACAGCTCTTTGGTTACGGAATTCATAATATCAAGATCGTATATCGCCATCATGATCGCGCGTCTTATGTATTGATAGCCCTTTATGTGCGCGGGTATGCCGATCTCGTGTATAACGTTCGTCACCATTGACTCAACCTTGCTGTAGTCGAACTTTTTTGCGCTCACCCCGCGATTTTTCGCGATATCTACTCCGGTGGTGATGGGCGACGCCATCATGGTTATCCTGTCGATGACCGCGTCGTAGTTCACGGGCTTGAGCATGCAGTAATCCACTCCCGAAAGACTGGCAAACGACGCGAACGTGTCGCTCAAAACCGAGCTTATTATCAAAATATGCGGCCGCTTTTTAAGCTGCATCCGATTCAGCCTCTCCAACACTCCCACGCCGTCTATTGTGGGCAAAAGCATATCCATTACCAGCACGTCGGGGCCGCTGTTTTTGACCATCGACGAGACCTCCAGCCCGTCGTACACGCAGCCGACCACCTCGATTTTTGTGGTCTGCCGCATATAATCGCACAGACCGTTCGCACCGTCCTTGTCGTAATCCGCGACCGCGACCTTGATTTTTTGATTGTTCTCCATTTTAATTCCTCTTTTCTTAACAATTTTTTGACTGCACCGCGATTACGGATTTTGTCGCAAAAGCTCTTAACGCTTTTGTAACGTTATAGCCATAATTTGGTAACATTCAATTTAACCAGATTATACAACCTGTGCAAAAAATTGTCAATACTTTCGACATTATTTTATCCTATTTTTACCAAAAAAATTTTAAAAAGGGTGAAAATCTCACCCTTTGCGAGTTATCTTCCGAAACTTTCCCAAAAAATTTGATTATTCGGGTATGCTCTCGATAAATATCCCGTAGCCCACTTCGGGCTCCTTGACAAGCACATGCGTGACCGAGCCGATCAGCTTTCCGTCCTGTATTATCGGACTTCCGCTCATGCCCCGAACTATGCCGCCGGTCTTTTTGATCAGCTCGTCGTCGGTTACCTTAAAAATAATGTCCTTGTCCTCGCCGCTGTCGTAATTTATTTCGGTGATCTCGATCGAGAACCCGTCAATGCGGCTCCCTTCTATATTTGAGTATATGCGCGCCTCTCCCTTGTGTATCTCCTCTCTCGAGCCGACGGGCACCGCCTCGCTCACCGAGACCAGATTTTCGGGGTCGGTGACAGTGCCGGTTATCCCGTATCGGCTGCTGCGTTCGATCTCTCCGATCTTGCGGCGGTTTTCGGAATACACGCCGATCAGCTCTCCGGGCGCCCCGTTTTCGCCTCTGCGCACTCCTGCGATATCCGCCTTGTACACGTCGCCCACGTGGCCGCCGTCCTCGTTCTCGGCCGACTCGCTTATGCTGTGTCCCACCGCCGCGAACTTTTTGGTTTTCGGGTCATAGTAGGTCACGGTGCCGACTCCCGAAGCGGCGTCGATTATCCACACGCCGATCTTCAGCCTGCCGTCGGCCGCCCTCACGGGAACAACGCCGACCTCGCGGCTGCCATTTCCGTTTTCGACCGTCAAATGCGCCTCCTCGCCGTCGCTCAGACGGTTCAGCTTTTTTGTGAACTCATCGACCGTGCCGACCGCCGCTCCGTTCACAGCGGTTATCGTGTCGCCCGGCTCTATTCCGGCGTCGCGGGCGGGCGAGACTGTGTTACCGTCCGCCGTCTCGACGTCTCCGGGCTTGTCTACATAGGCGCCTCCCATATTGAGCGAAACGCCCACGCTCTGGCCGCCGGGCACCACGTACCGCTCGCTCTCCTCGGCGGCAGCGGGCGTCAGCAGCAGCGACAGGATCCCCGCCGCCGCAGCTATTCTTTTGGAAATCAAATTCATTTCCGCGCCTCCTTGTTATGATCTTTTCTCGCTTTCGATTATAGTATGACCCGGCGGCGCGAAAGGTAGTATAGCAATAAATGAAAAAGCGGGGCGGCAATACCTGCCGCCCCTGATTTTCTCACTCAGTCGTCGCTCTGCTCCGACTCGCTCTTCTGCTTCTTTGAGCTCTGATTCTGGTTGTTGTTCTGGTTCTGATTGTTGCTCTGGTTACGGTTATTGTTTTTGCTTGACATAAATTAACCTCCTAAAATTAAGTTAAATTTTATTTTGCAACAGTAGTTTTCTCAAAAACAAATTAATTATACATTTTTTTCTGAACTTTTAAAATTTGCCGAGAATATAACTGTATTAACGGAATATATTATAAGTATACCGACATAAAAATATTCGATTCGAAAATGCTCCGAATCGAATATGACGGAAAAATTTAAAAGGACAGGTGAAATTTATGTATAACAGACGCGCGGGCGGCGCTCCCGTCCGCGATTTTGAAGATATCGAGATAACCCTTCCGCCTCCGGTCCCCGGCGAGGACCAAAGTCTGTACGCGCCGATACTGAGCGGAACCGAAAAAATTTTCAGCGTGCCCGACGACGCCGAAAGCGGCTCAAATGTGCTGAGCCGATATTTAAAAGAGTTCCGCGGCCAAAACGTATGCCTCGCGCTCTGGGACAGATACGGCGGAAAATGCGAAAAATGCGGGATACTCAAAGAGGTCGGCAGCGATTATCTCGCTATAAAAGAGCCCCGCACCAAACGCCTGATAATAACCGAAACGGACAAAGTAAAATATATCAGCGTGTTCTGCGCCCAACGAACGTAGTGAACGTAGCGATTAGTGATTAGCGAATAGTGATTAGAACGGGCGGCAAATTGCCGCCCGACTTTGGCTCGCCCCTTGGGGAGAGCTGGCGCCGAAGGCGACTGAGAGGGGTTCCTAGCCCCTAGGCCCTAATCTCTAGTACATACGTTAACCCCTCTCCGCCCGCAAGCGGGCACCTCTCCCCAAGGGGCGAGGCAGACCAACGAGGGAGTCATCCTCCCCATTGTGCAAAACACACAAAAAAATATAATATCCTTTGCACAATATCAACAAAGTTTTCTATTGAAATATTTTTAAAAATGTTGTAAGATATATGCATACCACAACTAAACAATCTTTTTTTCATTTCCTTCTGCCCGGCAACGGGCGGAACACTCCCGACCGAGATAGCAATATCTCGGTCATTTTTATTCCGCACCAAATGCCCGCCCCGGCATAGAATATACCGAGGTGTTGAATATGAGCAAACATTATGTATTCGCGTTTATAGGCGGCGACCGCAGACAGGTCTATGTCATAAACGGATTGGCGCGGTGCGGCCACAAGATCAGAGCCGCGGGTCTGAGCGGCGCGGAGCTTTCGGAGATCGGCGGCGTGACGCTGTGCTCAAGCCCCGCCTCCGCTCTTGAAGGCGCCGATTTTATCGTGCTTCCTGTTCCGTACGCATCCGTTTTGAATTCCGACAACATAAACACCCCATTATATGACAAGGAGATCAGACTGAGCGAGCTTTTCTCAAACAGAGATGCGCTCGACGGAAAGCTGATACTGGCGGGCAAAGTCGACGAGCGGCTTAGCACTCTCGCGGGACTTTCGGGCGCGCGGACCGTGGACTATATGGAGCGCGAGGAACTGGCGGTGCTCAACGCGGTGCCAACCACCGAGGGTGCGGTCAAGATCGCGATCGAGGAGCTGCCGATAACGCTCCGCGGCTCGCGGTGCCTGGTGACGGGATTCGGCAGAGTCGGCAAGATACTGTGCGCCGCCCTCAAGGGTCTGGGCGCCAACGTCACCGCCGCCGCCAGAAAAAAGCGCGATCTCGCGTACATCAAAGCCTTCGGCTATGAGGGCGCGGACATAACGCGGCCCCTGCCGTTCCCCGAAAAATTCGACGCGGTCTTCAACACGGTGCCGAAGCTCATCATAGACGAGGCCGTTCTGCGCTCCCTGAAGCCCGACTGCCTGATAATAGACCTTGCCTCAAAGCCCGGCGGAGTCGATTTTGAGGCGGCGCGGCGCACCGGCCGCACCGTGATCTGGGCCCTCTCCCTCCCGGGGAAAACGGCGCCGCTCACGGCGGGGGAAATTATTTGCGACACGATCAAAAACATCATAGACGAGCAAGCGAGGTGAAACTCTTGACAGAAAACAGTACATTGAGCGGCCTCAGGATCGGGTTCGGCATCACGGGCTCGTTCTGCACGATCTCAAAGGTCCTGCCGGTTATCGAGGACCTTGCGGACCGAGGCGCCAACATAATTCCGATACTTTCAAAAACCGCCGCCGAGACCGACACCCGGTTCGGCAAAGCCGCCGACCTGAAGCGAATGCTGGAGGGGATAACCGGCAAAAAGCCCCTGACCGAGATAACCGAGGTGGAGCCGATAGGCCCGAAAGGCCTTATCGACATCATGGCGGTGGCGCCCTGCACGGGCAACTCGATCGCCAAAATAGCGGGCGGCATATCCGACACGCCGGTGACGCTGGCGGTCAAGTCGCATCTTAGAAACAACCGCCCGGTCGTCATCGCTGTCTCGACCAACGACGGACTGAGCGGAAACATCAAAAACATCGGCGCGCTGCTGACGCGGAAAAACATCTACATCGTGCCCTTCGGCCAGGACGACAGCATGAGCAAGGAAAACTCCCTGGTCTCCGACTTCGTCCTGACGCCCCCGACCATAATCTCGGCCCTGAAAGGGACCCAGCTCCAGCCGCTTTTGATATAAAAAACCATGGCAGCCGAATCTATTTCGGCCGCCATGGTTTTTTGTAGTTTACAATCATATAAAACTCTAAATAAATTATTTTGACTAAACGCAACGACTTTTGATTTTTACAATTTGATTGAGAAAATCGTCAGCTATCCCGATAAACTAAGACTTGACGTAAATTTGCTGCAGGTGGTATTTGCGAAACTTTTTATGCCGAGCACAGTAAAATCCGATAATATTTGTTGGGAAACTCTTGATAATAAAATCGAAATTTTATTATACTTTAAAGATTATTTTGATATATTATATAATTATCTGAAAATCGTTTTCAGAGACGGATATTATTCATTCGCGGAAGATTTATATAATACAAGAATAGTGTATATTTTTGTTTATTTAAAAAAACAAAAAGAGATAAATAATTTATATAATATCCTGATAGAACATTGTGAATCATACACTCCGATATTTTATGATTTTTGGGGGAACGGGTTTCATTTTTCCCCGGAACAGCCATGGTCTTTTTTTACTCAAGGCTGGGATATGCCCGAAGACGAATTATATAATACAAAACTGTTTGACGAAAACGGAGAAATAATCAAATAGGATATGTTTATATGATACAAACTCAAAATATTCAAAAATATTTGAAAGAAATAGAGATAGATAAAGAAAACCCGTATTATTGTTCTGTTGACGGTAACCTGTTTGATAAAGAGAAAAAAACAATATTACAATATGCCGTCGGAAAACAGGACACAGAATTTGCTATACCCGACAGCGTAACAAAAATCGGCAATTCCGCATTTCAAGGTTGCAACAACTTGACAAGTGTGAGAATACCAAGCAGCGTAACCTATATCGGTGATTTTGCTTTTGTGAACTGTAAAAATTTGAAACGCATCGAAAATGTTTGATGAGAACCACAAACTAACAATGGCGAAGCTTAGACGCGATTACTGTGAATATTCCGATGTCGATGCGCAAGATCAGCAATATAATGAACCATAACGTTGAAATGACCGACGATCTTTACCGCGCTTGAGCTTGGCGGTTTTTTAATTTACGGCAAAATATTTTTGCGGCAAAATAAAAACATATGGACAAAATCATGGTAATACAGTATAATAAAACCATGACACAGACTATATGGGAGACGTTCATGATGAAAAAATTTTGTTACGCTTTGCTCGCGCTCTGTCTTGCGGCGGCTCTTTTGCTCACGGGCTGCGCCGACACGGCCGAAAACGCCGACGGCTCGGTGACCATAACCGTTATGGGCAGGAAAAACGACCTGGCAAAGAGTTATATGACGAGCATTTTCGACCAATACGAGAAAGCAACGGGGAACAGGATAAAGCCCCTGCCCATCGAGGACGCGGAATTTGAGGCGCAGGCCGCGGGAAGCTTCGCAAACGGGGAGGTTCCGGATATATTCCTGCATTTTCACAATTCTGATCTCGACCGTTTTGACGTTAAGAATAACTTTCTTTATCTCAACGACGAGGGCTGGGTGGACGAGCTGACCGACAGCTCGCGGGAATACTGCCTGGACGAGGACGGGAACCTTATGGGGCTTCCGTTCTGGGAAAGCTCGATATCGGGCTGCTACTACAACAAGACCATACTCGACAGTCTCGGCCTGAGACCCGCCGCGACCCAGAGCGAGTTCGACGTGCTGTGCCAGGCGATAAAGATCGCGGGCTATACTCCGATCTGCTGGGCAGCCGACGGCAGCGCGTGGCCCGTGCAGTTCGCCCTCGACCCGATATTCGCGGACGATCCCGAGCTGCTTAAAAAGATCAACAAAAACGAGATGACCTTCTCGGACATACCCGAGGTTGCCGACATGGCGCGATGGATAGGCGGCGCCGCTCAAAACGGCTGGTTCGGCCCGAACTATCTCAATCAGAGCATTGACGACATCGGCTCCGTCATGAGCTCGGGTCAGGCGGTCATGACGTTTATCTGGGACACGTGGTTCTATACCGACCTGCCCGAGGACGGCAAATACAATATCGACGACTTCGCGCTTATGCCCGCGTTTTTGAACACAACGCCAAACGGCACCTACGAGGGCGGGAACCTCAACATGATGATGGTAAACAAAAACGGCAAGCACGTGGACGACTGCCTTGATTTTCTTGATTTCTGCGCCGATAAGGAAAACTACAACAAGGCCTTTGACGGCATATCCACCGCCGACTGCTTTAAGAATCAGACCACGAATATAGAGTCTCCGATGGTGACAGACGCCGCCGAATCGGTCGCCGCGAACCTGCGCGCCTCGACCGCCGCCTCCAAAATTCTGGGCTACGGCGACGAGGACGTGACCCTCGCGTTGGACGCGCTTTTCAGAAACGAGACCGACGCGGAGGGCTGCGTGAAACTCATGGACGGCTACAGAACATCCGCCGCCTCCGATGAGGGCAAAGACGGCTTCTGAGCCCGACAAAACAAAAAGACCCTTTCGGGTCCCATGCAACACACATCGTGTTATCGGCAAAGCCGACGCTTTCGAAAAATCTTTATTTGAACTCATTGTGTAAATTAAAGATAGTTAAATCTTTGAATATATAATACCATAAAAATTAAGGAGTGTCAATATGAAAAATGAAAAATATTTTATAGGAGTCGACGCGGGCACAAATTCGATCGGGATCGCGGCCGCGAACACGGATTACGAACTCCTCAGGATCAAGGGAAAAACCGCGGCAAGCGTGCTTGCTTTTGAAGAAGCGGCCACGTGCGCCAAAAGACGCGGATTCCGCACGGCGCGCAGACGCCTTGCCAAGCGCCGGCAAAGGCTCGATCTGCTCTCCGAGCTGTTCGCCCCCGAAATATCGAAAATCGATCCGAAATTTTTTGTTCGGATCAAGGAGAGCCGGCTGTTCACCGAGGATAAGTCGACGGAAACCAAAAACGTGTATTTTAACGATAAAAATTATACCGACGCCGATTTTTACAAAGAATATCCGACGATCCATCATCTCATTTACGGCTTGATGACCTCGGACAAGCCGCGCGACGCAAGAATGCTGTACATAGCGTGCGCGTGGTTCATGGCGCACAGGGGTCATTTTCTGAGCGAGATCAACAAAGAAAACGCGAAGGGCATACCCTTTGAGCCGTTATACAATGATTTTATATATTCTTTCGAGAGCGCGCCGTGGGAATGCAGCGTTTCGGATTTTGAGGATATACTCAAGAAAAAAATAGGGATCACAGCAAAAGAAAAGGAATTTTACGGACTCCTTTTCGGAGGCAAAAAGCCCAAAAAATCGGACAGCGAATCGTTCCCGTACGACATTGCTCTTATCATAAAACTGCTTTGCGGCGGCAAAGTCAAACCGTCGGCCCTGCTTTGCAACGACGATTATTCCGAGTTGTCCGCGTTCTCCCTCGGCACGAGCGACGAGGAATTTGACAATTTGCTCGCGGAGCTCGGAGACGACGCCGAGCTGATCGAAAAGCTGAAGGCGCTGTATGACTGGTCTCTGCTCAAAAATATTTTACGCGGCGAGGACAATATATCTCTCGCGAAAATCAAAATTTATGAGCGCCACAAAGAGGACCTGCGCGGGCTTAAAGACTTTGTCAAAAAATATTGCCCGAACAAATATAACCGTATTTTCCGCGACGTTGAAGAATCGCTGCATAACTACTGTGCCTATTCGGCTCATTTTGACCGCCTTGACAAAAAGCAAAAACAAGGGGCTCATAAAACAAACTATGAGAATTTCGCGAAGTTTTTAAAAAAAGAGCTGAGCGATGTATCTAAAGACGCGAAAGACACAGAATTTTACAAAGATATGCTTGAGCGGCTCGCGCTTAACGATTTTCTGCCGAAACAGGTAAGCGGCGAAAACCGCGTGATCCCGTATCAGCTTTATTGGTATGAGCTTAAACAGATACTCGACAAAGCCGCGAGCCGAATGCCGTTCCTTTGCGAAAAGGACAAGGACGGCGTCAGCGTTTCCGAAAAGATCCTTTCTATACTTGAATTCAGGGTCCCGTACTACGTGGGTCCACTTTCCGAAAAATCGGCGTTCGCGTGGTTTGAGCGAAAGGCGGAGGGCAAAATATATCCGTGGAATTTCGAAAAGCTGGTCGATCTTGACAAAAGCGAGGAAAATTTCATAAACAGAATGACAAACGCCTGCACGTATCTGCCGGGTGAGGATGTTCTGCCCAAAAACTCTCTGCTGTACAAAAAATATGAAGTCTTAAACGAAATAAATCCAATACGCGTAAACGGCGCGCCTCTCACGCCCGAGCAAAAGCAGCTTGTTTTTTCCGTGTTTCTCGAAAACGCGAGGCCGACTCTGAGCAAGCTTAAAAACATAATGATCTCAAACGGCATTATGGAAAAAACCGACGTTATAAGCGGTATAGACATTTCTGTAAAATCGAACATGAAGCCGTATATAGACTTCAAAAGACTGCTTGACAGCAAAAAACTGAACGAGGACCAAGTCGAAAAAATAATACTTCATCGAACATATACCGAGGATAGGAGCAGATTCGCAAAATGGCTGAACGAAAACTTCCCGTCGCTCGGCGAGAAGGACAGACGCTATATATCCTCGCTCAAATACAATGATTTCGGAAGGCTGTCGGCCAAGTTCCTGCGCGGGATCAACGGCATGTACAAAGAGACGGGCGAAGTCGGCACAATTATTGACTTTTTGTGGAACACCAACGACAATCTGATGATGCTCCTTTCGAACAGGTACACATTTATCGACGAGATCGAAAAGCTCCGCGCGGAATACTACGAAAACAACCCGCGCAGCCTTGACGACACGCTTGACGACATGTATATTTCAAACGCGGTAAAGCGCCCGATCTACCGCACCCTGGACATGGTCGGCGAATATGTGCGCGCAATCGGATATCCGCCTCAAAAAATATTTGTCGAAATGCCGAGAGGCGGAAAGCCCGAGCAAAAAGGAAAACGCACCAAGAGCCGCAGGGAACAGATACTGGAGCTTTATAAAAAAATTAAAACCGAGGACGTCCGCGAGCTGACAAACCTGATCGAAAGCTACGGCGACACCGCCGACAACAGACTGCAGAGCGACAAGCTGTTTCTTTATTTCACGCAGCTTGGACGGTGCATGTACTCCGGAGAGCGAATAGATATAGACAAGCTCAAGTCCAAAAGCTATGACATCGACCACATATATCCCCAGTGTCGCGTAAAAGACGACAGTCTGCTCAATAACAAAGTTTTGGTTTTGTCACAGCGCAACAGCGACAAGGGTGACAAATATCCGATATCTCCCGATTGGCAGAGCAAAATGCGCGGCTTTTGGGAGCGCCTGCACTCAAACGGACTGATAACGGACGAAAAATTCAAACGCCTCACCCGCACGGCGCCCTTTTCGGAAAGTGAAAAAACCGATTTTATCAACAGGCAGCTTGTCGAGACAAGCCAGGCGGCAAAGGCTTTAACCGCGGTATTAAAACAAAAATATCCCGAAAGCGAGATCGTGTACGTAAAGGCGGGCTTGGTCTCAAGCTTCCGCCAAGAGTACGATATAGTAAAAAGCCGCGGCATAAACGATCTGCACCACGCGAAAGACGCTTATCTCAATATCGTGGTGGGAAACGTTTATAACGAGAGTTTCACAAAAAAGTTTTATTTAAAAAATGACCGCTACTCGCTCAAAACAAAAACTCTGTTCGGCATGGTCCTGTCAAACAAAGACAGCGTATATTGGAACGGCGAAAGTGACATCGCAAAAGTCAAAAAGATCGCTGCCAAAAACAATATTATGTATTCGAAATTTGTATTATGCCGAAAGGGCGGTCTGTTTGACCAACAGCCCATCAAGGCCAAAAGCGGCCTGGTCGAGCTGAAAAAAGGTCTTGACACAGCCAAGTACGGCGGATATAGAGAAACGACCGCGTCATTCTTTTCTCTCGTGAAATACACAAGCGGCAAAACGACCGATATAATCATAATGCCGGTTGAACTTATGGTAGCGGACAAGTTTATCTCAGACGCGGAATTTGCCCAACGTTACGCGCTTGAAACCATCGAGAAAATCAGAAACAAAAAACCGGACACCGCCGAATTTTTGCTCGGCAAAAGAATATTAAAGATCAACACCGTATTCTCACTTGACGGATTAAGAGCAGCACTTACGGGAAAAGCTAGCGGCGGCAAACAGGTGGGCATATCGCCGCAAATGCCTCTTATCGTTTCAAGCGAGGATGAAAAATATATCAAGCGGCTTGAAAGATTTATTGAAAAAACCGCCAAAAACGAGAATATAAAGCTAAACAGCGAATACGACGAAATAACCGCTGAGAAAAATGAGGCGCTGTACGACTTGTTCGCAAGCAAGCTCGGCAAAAAGCCGTTTTCACTCATGCCGAATTCTCAATCTTCTCTGCTTCTGAGCGGAAAAGACAAATTCCGCAAACTTGCTCTCAAAGACCAGGTCACGGCGCTCGTGAACATACTGTATTTGTTTAAGACCGGAAGATCGGGAACGGTCGATCTGACATTAATAGGCGGCAGCAAAAACAGCGGCATTCTGCGTATGAGCTCATGTCTTTCAAACTGGAAAAAGACATATTCCGACGTCAGGATAATAGACGTGTCTCCCGCGGGGCTCTACGAAAAACGTTCCCAAAACCTGCTTGATCTGCTATGAGCCGGAGAACTATAGTTATATCAAACCGCTGTAAGCTTGACTTAAAAATGGGATATATGGTTGTGAGAGGCGAGGAAACAAAACGCGTATTTCTTGACGAGATCGCGGTCCTGATCATCGAAAACAACGCTGTCGCCCTCACAGCCTGTCTTTTGGAAAAGCTTTGCGAAAAGAAAATAAGGTTATGAGTTGCAGATTTATGAGAATTATGGTATTTTTTGATTTGCCGACAGAGACAGCGCTTGATAGACGAAACTACCGTTCATTTCGCAAATATCTTATAAAAAACGGATTCTTTATGCTGCAAGAGTCGGTATATTGTCGAATGGTGCTTAACAAGAGCGTGGAAAGCTCTGTATTAAGCGACCTCAGAAAAAACAAGCCGCCCGCCGGATGTGTGGCTATATTAAGCGTTACCGAAAAACAGTTTTCAAAAATGGAATACTTGGTCGGCAGTTCAGGCAACGATGTTCTTGACAGCGATGAAAGGTTGGTGATACTTTGAAGTTCGTATGCCCTTATTTTGACGACGTGATATCATTTAGCGAAGGTTTTGTGTATTCAATAGTGGCGGAAAATCAGAAAATTATGCGGGAACTTGTCGAGGATATAGCAAGCCAGGCAGCCGGAAACAACGGCGAGTGCGTTCTGTCGATATCAAACAAGCCTTGCCCCATTAACAAAAACGCCGAACTGCTGACGTATTTTGCGCCGTTTGACATAAACCAAAAAACCTTAATATCGACGATAATATCAAAGCTTGAGACACAAGCCGTTGGAGAGGATCATTTTTCCGAGACATCGGCTTTGCTTTGCAAAATCGAAAACTATGTTGACGACATTGCGTTTGATCTGGATTGTGAAATTAAGTTTACAAAACTGACCGTTTCTTCACTATTGAAAGCATGCGGCATTTCAATAAAAGACGACTATAACAATTCTTTGGAAAAACTAATTGATTATATGGACATGGTTTGCAGATTTGAAAAAGAAAAATTATTTGTAACGGTAAATATGAGAAGCTTTTTTACCGATAGAGAAATGAATGATTTTGCCGAAACAGCCGTATCACACAAATTTAAAATACTCATGCTTGAATCCGTTGAGCGAACAAAACTGCCGTACGAAAAAAGATTATTAATTGATGATGATATGTGCATAATTTGATTGACACTTTATTAATATAGGCGTATAATATACTTATCGGTTGTTTAACTGTCCTCTCCTACCTCTGCGGCTCTCATTAAGCTGTTTTTTAAACGGTGGTTTAAATTTGAGGTTTGAGAATTGTGTAAATTTATAGGATAGTTAAACCCGATACCTGCCAAAATGTAAACCACCCCCGTTTGAGAATTGTGTAAATTTATAGGATAGTTAAACGAACTTTTGCGGGAAAATCGCGGCGGTAGAGTTTGAGAATTGTGTAAATTTATAGGATAGTTAAACTGGGTTGTTTTTGTGGAGGACTCTCCCCCAGTTTGAGAATTGTGTAAATTTATAGGATAGTTAAACTCAACCGTTTAACCACATCTTGTTTATTGAGTTTGAGAATTGTGTAAATTTATAGGATAGTTAAACCGTAATTACAGGTCAAAACGCTGTCATATAGTTTGAGAATTGTGTAAATTTATAGGATAGTTAAACCAGACCCGATACCAAGAGGCGGTGAAAACAGTTTGAGAATTGTGTAAATTTATAGGATAGTTAAACAAAAAGGAAAGTGAAAAAGTATTAAATTGTGTTTGAGAATTGTGTAAATTTATAGGATAGTTAAACTTATCGCGGTGATGAACGAGCCGTACTTGAGTTTGAGAATTGTGTAAATTTATAGGATAGTTAAACCGTCAAGGGGTTTTGTGAGTTCGTAGAGTTGTTTGAGAATTGTGTAAATTTATAGGATAGTTAAACAAAAATTAACGGAAGGACAAAAACGGGCATGTTTGAGAATTGTGTAAATTTATAGGATAGTTAAACTGAAGGTATGCCCCGTATCTACGCGATGAGTTTGAGAATTGTGTAAATTTATAGGATAGTTAAACAGCGGTGCCCGACAAGTACCACAGCCTTGAGTTTGAGAATTGTGTAAATTTATAGGATAGTTAAACGCGTCAACACAGTTTGAGGTCGTGCTATAAGTTTGAGAATTGTGTAAATTTATAGGATAGTTAAACCTAACTATGTATTTTGCTATTACATCGACAGTTTGAGAATTGTGTAAATTAATAGGATAGTTAAACGGCGGTACGGCGTGAGATATAGCGATATAAGTTTGAGAATTGTGTAAATTTATAGGATAGTTAAACAAGCCGTACGTGATGTTCGCGGTCAATTAAGTTTGAGAATTGTGTAAATTTATAGGATAGTTAAACCTCTCAATCAGTGGGGCATGGTTATATAGGTTTGAAAATTGTGTAAATTTAACCATTAATAATCGTTATTTGTATGGGCGGACGGCTGAGGCCGTTCGCTCTGTTCACTGTTCGCAAATTGTTAATCACTACGTTCTTGCATATTTTTCCAAAACATAGTATAATAAATATTAACGATTATTCAAAGGAGCTTTCGAATGAATAATAATGTGATCTACGAGCTTTTTTATGAAAAGGTGGGGCAGGCGCCCGACGCGCTTGCGGTGTTCGACGAGAGCCGCAGTCTGACGCGGGCGGAGCTTGACCGCATGATAAACGCGATCGCCGCGAGGATCCCTAAGTCGGCGCGCAGGGTCGGCATCATAATGGACCATACCGTTGAAATGATAGCCGCGATCTTTGCCGCGCTTAAAGTCGGGAAGGCGTATGTTCCCGCCGAGCCGTTTTTTCCGAAGGGGCGGATACGCTTTATGATGAAGGACGCCGAGGCGGACGTTATCATCACAAACAGCCGTCACGCCGCCAAGTGCGACAGCCGCGAGACGATAATAGTCGACCCCGGCATGAAAGCGGAAAACGCGGATATAATATCCTCGGCAAAGCCCGACGATCTGGCCTACATACTCTACACCTCGGGCTCTACCGGAGAGCCGAAGGGCGTGGCGGTGCGCAACCGGAACGTCTGCCACTACGTCAGAGCCTTTCAAAACGAGTTTAAAACAAACGAGAGCGACACCATGCTACAATACTCGGTCTGCTCGTTTGACATATTCGCGGAGGAGGTTTTCACCACTCTGCTGTCGGGCGCCGCGCTGGCGATCCCGTCGGCTGAAACCAAGAAAAACATCAGCGCCCTGATGAGATTCGTCGAGCGAAACAACGTCACTCAAATCAGCGGCTTTCCTTATCTGCTGCTTGAGATGAACCACCTGCCGAAAATACCGAAATGCCTTCGGCTGCTGATAAGCGGCGGCGACGTGTTGCGCGAGAGCTATGTCACCAACCTGATCAGCAAAGCGGAAATATACAACACCTACGGCCCGTCGGAGACGACGGTGTGCGCCTCATACTGCCGAGTAAGTGAGAGCAACGCGCTGCCCGACGGAACATATCCGATAGGAAAACCCGTCCTCGGAACGCGGATCGAGATACTGGACGAAAATATGCGCCCCGTAACTCCGGGCAAGACGGGCGAGATCTGTATTCTGGGCGGCGGCGTTTCGGCGGGATATGTCGGCGGCCGCGAAAAGGAAAACGAGACCTTTGTGACCCGCGCGGACGGCTCGGTGCTGTACCGCAGCGGCGATATGGGATATTTTCTGCCCGACGGCAACATCGCGTTTCTGCACCGCAAGGACTCGCAGATCATGATTTTGGGCAAGCGTGTTGAGATCGGCGAGGTCGAGAATGTGCTGTGCCAGTGCCCCGAGATCGAAAAGGCCGTCGTCAGACCGTATACCGACGAGCAGAACCTGCACTACATGACGGCGTACATCGTGCTGAAACAACCGAAGGCGCATTTGTCAACGCTGAAAAAGGAGATGGCAAGGTTCCTGCCGAACTACATGATCCCCGAGTTTTTCGTGCGCATGACCGACCTTCCGCTGAACGCCAACGGCAAGATCGACACCGACGCTCTGCCGATCATTATGAAAGAAGGATACGTATGCTGAAGATCAGGCAAGCCGATATAAGCGAGATCGACGCGCTTATGAAGTGGCGCGTCGAGGTTCTGCGCCATGTTTTCGATATTCCGCAGGGCGAGGATATTAGCGGCTTATACGAGGCGAACCTCAAATATTACCAAAAGGCGGTGCCGAGCGGAGAGCACATCGCCGTGTTCGCGGAAATATCGGGCGCTGCCGTCGGCTGCGGCGGGCTCTGTCTGTACCGCGAGATGCCCTCGCCCGACAACCCGAGCGGCCGCTGCGCCTATCTGATGAATATATACACCAAAGAAAAATACCGCGGCCGCGGCGTCGGGAAGGCCGTGGCGGAATACCTTATAAGCTGCGCGAAAGCGCGAAACATCACAAAAATCTATCTCGAGGCCACGGCCGAAGGGCGGCCGATGTACGAAAGCCTCGGTTTTCGGGATATGAAAGACTATATGATACTCAAAGATAAAAAGGAGGAACAGCTGTGAGCGAGCCTATCAAACAAACTATCGACAACAAGCAGATCTGCATCTATAAATGCGGCGCCGAAAACGCCCCGACGGTCTACGCGAATATGTACATGGAGGCAGGAGGCGCCATACTCGACAAATGCGAAAAGCTCGGCTGCGCGCCGTTTGATCTGGTCTCGATATCGGAGCTCAGGTGGGACGAGGAGCTGTCGCCGTGGCCCCACGGGCCCGTCGTTTCCAAGGACGACCATTTCACGGGCGAGGCCGGCGAGTACGCGAAGCGCCTGACCGAGCTGATAATCCCGCGGGTCGAGAAAATGATCGGAAAACCGAGCCGCCGCGTGATCGCGGGATATTCGATGGGCGGCCTTTTCGCGCTGTACGCGCCGTATGTTACGGACGCGTTTTCGGCGGCGGTGTCCGCCTCGGGCTCGCTCTGGTACCCGAAATTCGCGAAGTTCGCCAAAACGCACGGCTTTGCCAAAAAGCCCGACGCGGTCTATCTCTCCCTCGGCGACACCGAAAGCCGAACAAAAAACAAATATCTGAGCCAAACCGAGCGCCACACCGAGGAACTATGCTCCTTCTATAAACAAAACGGCATAAAAACCGTATTCGAGCTAAACCCCGGCAACCACTACCAAAACGCCGACCTGCGCCTAGCCAAAGGCCTCGCGTGGATATTGAAATAATTGTCGCGCTTTATTAAAGGAGAAAAATGCTTATGAACATACGCGTTATCAGGGTCAAGGAGGAATTTGAGCGGGCGGGGGCTTATTATGTGCGGATACAGGCGATGGCGAGGAAGTACGGGATCACGCTGCGCGAGGAATTTGACGAGATCGACGGCCCCGACTGCAATTATATACTTTTGCTCGACGGCGAGTTCCCCGCGGCCACGTGCAGATGGTTTAAAACCTCCGCCAAAACCGCGGAGATCGGCAGGGTCGTGGTGCTGCCCGAGTACCGCGGAAAGGGGCTTGGACGGTTGGCGATCTCCGAGGCGGAAAAGCATATCGCCGAGTCGGGCTTTGAGAAGATCGAGATCTCAAGCCGAGAGGAGGCCGTCGGCTTTTACGAAAAGCTCGGGTATTCCTACAACAAAAGCAAAACGGCGCACAGCGGCACCTTTAAATGCGTGTATATGGAAAAACTCTTGGCAAACAGCGAAAACTAATAAATCTGAAAATACGAGGTGAAATATATGAACTTAACAAAGACAAGCAAGTTTATAAGCCTTGTTCTGCGCCACCACCCCGAGGCGGCGGAGATCGAGCTTGACGAACACGGCTGGGCAAATGTAGACGAGCTCTTGGCCGGCATTTCGGGAAAGCGCCATATAAACCTAACTATGGATATCCTCGAGGAGATCGTGAGGACAGACAGCAAGGGCCGCTATTCGTTCAATGACGACAAAACGCTGATACGCGCGAATCAGGGGCACTCGATAAACGTTGACGTTGAGCTTAAAGAAACAGCGCCGCCCGAGTTTTTGTGGCACGGAACGGGCGAAAAATTCGTGAGTTCGATCGACAAAAACGGATTGCTGCCGAAAGGCAGACTGTATGTTCATCTGTCGGGCGATACCAAAACCGCCGAATCGGTTGGCAGGCGCCACGGCAGGCCCGTCATATACAAGGTCCTGAGCGGAAAAATGGCAAGCGACGGATATAAATTCTATCTGTCCGAAAACAAAGTCTGGCTGACAAAAGCCGTGCCTGCCAAATATCTTGAAAAGCTGTAAGATAAAGGACGGCGATGATTGCCGTCCTTTAAGCCATATTTATGAAATTTTTATGATTTTCACTAATATTAATGCGGCCAAATACAGTTCCACCACTTATAACCTTTTGTCACTTTCTTCTTCATAAACCGTTTTCATCTCGACATTATGTAATCCTTTGTTGATCCCAATTACTAACATTAATTTGATTTATTTTGAAACCGTTTGTGTATTTTTTTCGTATATAATAGTATACAAAAAAGCGCTATTTTGAAGGAGATAGAAATGACCGAAGATGAAAAATTAATTTATAATATAAAGCGAAAGCGGCGTGACGCATTGGAGAAAGTAATTAAGCTTTAATTAAATATCCGCCACCATTTGTAGCCTATATAGTAAAATACCTCTCTTGCGAGAAACGGGACCTTGGTTTTAAGGTTCACATACATTGTGGTTCTCGTCGGTGAAGCGAAAGCCTCTATACCGGCGTCTTTAGCCGGCAGCATCGCGCGGCAGATTTTTCGAGGCCTTTTATCAGGCGGTAAAGCACGATTACCGCGGCTATCGCAAGAACGAATTCAGCAAGCGGCTGGGCGTAGGCCAGGCCGTAGAGCGGGAACAGCGCGTTCAGCGCGAAAAGCGCGGGTATCTCAAGCACGATCTTGCGCAGTATCGCGAACAACAGCGCGCGGCCGCCCAGACCGCAGGACTGGAACACGCCGACACCCAAAAAATCCATACACAAAAACGGCATCGAAAGGCACAGCCCGCGCAAAAACTCGGCGCTGTAGGCCACAACGTCCGGATTCTTGATAAACAGCTCCGAGATGCCGCCCGCGGCGATATAGTAGATAAGCGCCACGGCCGCCATAAACGACACTATGATCCTTCCGGCGAACAGTATCGACTTTTTCATGCGTCCCGTGTCGCCCGAGGCGTAGTTATAACCAACGAGCGGCATGATTCCCTGAGAGAATCCCAGCGCTATCTGCATCGGCACCATGTTGACCTTTTGGGCTATGCCCATCGCGGCCACCGCGTCGGAGCCGAAGCCCGACGTGAAGTTGTTCAGCACCGTCATTCCTGTCACGTTCAGCAGGTTCTGTATCGAGGCCGGGATCCCCACCGCGCAGATGCCCTTTATTATCTTTTTATCGAATTTGAGCTTTTTCGGGCTTATACAGACGTAGGTCTTTTTGCGCGTCACAAACAGCAGAACGAAAAAATATCCGCAGGCGACGCAGTTTGAAATAAACGTGGCGCAGCCCGCTCCCGCGGCGCCCATGCCGAGGCCGCTCGGCAAAATGAAAATAGGGTCGAGTATTATATTAAGCAGGCAGCCGCTCATGGTGCCTATGCTCGCGTGGAGCGACGAGCCCTCGCTCCGCACGAGATACGCAAGCACAACGTTTAGGATCGACGGCACCGCGCCGAGCGACACCGTCCACTTCATATAAGCGGCGGTCGACGCGGCCGTTCCGCTGTCGGCGCCGAGAAGGCCCAGCAGCGGAGTTTTGAAAGCGGCGCAGCACAGCGAAAACAGCGCGGCGGAAAACAGTGCGCAGAAAAAGCCCAGCGCCGAGCTGCGGTAGACCGTCTCAAAATCTTTTTTGCCGAGCGCGCGGCTCATCATGCTTGACGCGCCCACGCCGAACAGGTTGTTGACCGCGTTAAACGCAAGCAGCACCGGAGCCGCCAGCGTAACGGCCGCGTTTTCGATAGGGTCGTTCAGCATACCCACAAAATACGTGTCGGCCAGGTTATAAAGCACCATAACAAGAGAGCTGATAACGGTCGGCACCGCCAGCTTCATCACCGCTCTCGGTATGGGCGTCTGTTCAAACAGTTCGGTTTTTTCGATATTCTCCATCTATGTATGTCTCTCTTTTCGCTAAAATCTCACATAGAGCTATTATAATACAATACTCAAAATAATTCAACATCTAAATCGCCTTCGATATATTTCAAGCCGAATAAATTTATTTGACAACAACCTATTATTATGATATTATATATTTGCAACGCAAGTTAATATAATTGGTTAGATGCTTTGGAATGGGATCGGCGTTTTTGTCATATGATAAAAATGCGTTCTCCATGAATTTGATTCTGTTCCAAATTCGATTTAACTTGTGTTGCAGCAGTCGGAGAATGTGTTTTTACGTGTTGTCCGATTGGGCAGCACGTTTTTTGTTTAAGATAAATTTCCCCGCGATGGTTCCGCGAGGCGAGGCGGCCGATATCCGCCCATACGGCACGATAATACCTGCGTTTTCAAAAAGCGGTTTTATAAAAACATGTCCCCATATTGAAAAATTATGACTAATAATTATATGGGGGTGTTGTCAAACATGAATATATCGATTTTTATATGTGACAGAACACTGCTGAGCGTTGTGAAAGACCTGACAAAAACATGTATAGAAAATAAATGCGGTATTAATCTGGCCTCATCGACTTGCTGCATGAATTTAATTCTGGAAAAAGCGTCAAAGAGTTCAAAAAACGATTTATACATAGTTTCATCGCGCGATATTGTCAGCGATTCAAATAAATTATTTATCGAGAAAATAAGTAAAATAGGCGAAAGCAATAATTTGATCATACTTCGCCGCGGCAATGACAGCATAAGTAAAATTGATTCTCTCAATATAAGCTCACGCCGCGTCATTGACGCGTCGGGCGATAATTGGCAAAAAGAGTATTTCGACTCATTATCCGATGTCATCAATGAGTATTTGGACAAAGCAGCCGACAGCTTTGTTTTGCATACCAACAAAACATTTATTTCGATCCCGTATGATGAGATAAATTATATTGACACCGAAAAGCAGAACCATGCACGGACAATATATTACGGCAATAAAAGCGCAAGCATAAATCTGTCACTCTCCGTAATCGAGCAAAATCTGGACAAGCGTTTCCTGCGCTGCCACAGGTCAATAATTGTCAATACCGATAAAATTTCCGAAATAAACGGCGAAGAGCTGTATATTAAATTAAAGGATAATAAGGTTTTGCCAATAAACAGAAATTTTATTAAACTTTTGAAAACCGATAAATCTGGATAATGAATCTTATTTATATATAAAAGGGCTCAAACGGCAATGTGGCCTTTTATATTTTGTGAAAGTTGTGAGTTCTATATTACCAATATTATAAGCCACATACAAAGCAAAACGGGGAATTATAAAATTAAATTGTAAAATTATGACATATTATTGTGAAATATACATAATATTTTTTAAATAATAATATTTGATAAATGATAGATATGAGATTCAAAAAATATACAGTATTTTTGTAATAGAATATTTTATATATAATATAAAAAACGAGTGATGAGAGGTTTTCATCACTCGTTTACGAAACATTTTAGGAGATCATATCCTATAACGCAACATATGTACAGCATTATAATATTAATAGTATTTTGAATTTGAATATTTTTCTACATAATCAAGCAGATTTCCATAGCTGTCGTATGCGTAATGCGTGCTTTTTACACAATACAGATAGCCGCTATCAACCCATCTGTATTGAGTTAATAAAACGGTATTATTTCCGCTTTTATATCCATCCTCTATTGTTACCCAATCACCATTAATATATTGTTTTAATTCAATATAAACAGCTACAGTATAACCTACGGCGTTTGTTTTGCCCCTATAGGTAACATATCCATTTGTATCGATATCAATACCGTTAGTTAAACTAGTGATTGCGTTGTAATTTGGAGTGGCATCAGGAATCTTTGAATATGCTAATAAATTGTTTTCTGCATAAACAGAAAAACTTGAATAAATTGGCAATAACATTATTGTAATCACTAATAAAGATGATAAAACTTTTTTGAACATATTTAACCTCCTTCGAATGACTAATATATGCTGTACATAAATATAAGTCATTTGAATTGGCCAAGTGGACAAATTTAATTAATTTTTGCTAAATCCATTAGCAATGTTAATTAATTCACTTGTTTCAATAGAGCCGGCAATTGTATAAAAGTATTTATCATCATTATATATTATTATGCTTTCGTTTTTGATATTATCTATATTTAAAAAAGCATCATAACCTTTAATTAAAATCTTTTCTACATCAGCATCTTCTGAATTTACACTTATTGAATCACTATTATTAGACACATCAAGACTAAATGATTTATTTTCATTATTCTCAAATAATAAAAAATAAATTTCTCCATCATCATCTTTATCAATTTGTTTAAGCACAAAGCCCTCGGGTATATATTGTAAGGTTATATTTTCGATAGCTAAACTGCTGTCTCCGTTGCTCTCAACCAAACTAACATCGGTACTTATTTCATCACGGTGTATAAATTTGTTATAAAACTTCATTCGCCACGCGTCCACACTAAGTATCGAGACCACGGATACGACTAAAACTGCCGCGACAAAGATTGCTGCGATACGCCCGTATTTTGTATATGTTTTTTTGTGTTGTTTCCGACGTTCTGCAGCGAATAACTTACTCATTCTCTTTTCAAAGTCAGCAGAAGGAGAGACATCAGGCATGCCGTTCAGACGTTCGTCAAGCAGACGGCTTTCAGCTTCAATTATTTTATCGTCCGATTTTTTGATTACAGTATCTATTATTTCGTCTATCATGTCATAGTTTTGATTATTATTGTTCATAATATTGCCTCCTCATGAAGCTTGGTTCTGATAATTTTTCTGGCACGGAACAATCTCTTCTTCACTGCCTCATCGCTTATACCGAAATATCTTGCGATTTCGCCATTGTGTAATTTGTATAGCATCTTCATTAATAATGTATCTTTATATATTTCGGGTAAGGCGTTAATTGCCGCATATATTCTGTCATCTATTTCTTTGTTGATCACGATCTCGGCAGGATCTTGTGCGTCTGCTATGCTTATTTCAAGTCTTTCTTCAGTTTCGGCATCATAATTCAGTTTTGTTTTTTGGCGGTAAATCCGCTTAGCTTTATTGCGGCAGATCACATGCAAATAGTTTTTTATATGCATCTCGTCTTTCTCTTTCAGCTTGTCCGGATCCGATAAAATCACGAGAAAAGTTTCCTGAACAGCGTTTTCTGCAAGTTGGTGATCGCATAAAATATTATATGCGCTTTTGTATAAGCTGTTTCCGTAAAGATTAAACAAGCGCTCAAAATCAGGCTCTTCTTTAGGCTTAAACTTAAAAAACATAACGTGTTATCTCCCGAATAAATTAAGTATGTAGAAACCTATGTGTAAATGCTAAACCACGACAAGATTCTACATTTTTAATATATCATTTAAATAAAACATAGTCAAGCAAAAAATGGCTTTGCACGCAAAAACAGATATTTTCGTATAATTTTCTATTATTTGGACTAAAAATTTGCTCACGAACTGTAATTGACATTAAATAGTAACTCTAATATAATTATAATTAATAACTTATAAAAAATGGGAGTTGATTCCAATGTACAATAATAAATGATCTTATAATAACAATATGGAACTACATTGTTGTAGAATTACATAATTGTATATTGTAGATACATATGAATTTTTTCGAAAAGGCTATTGATAATATAATCAGCACTGTGCCACTATAAAAATATAAATCAGATCTATTTTTAATTATAACGAAAAAGTAGTTATTGTCAAAAATGATATATTTAACATAAAGATGGAGGTATTATTATGAAAAAAACTATTTCAATTCTAACTGTATTTGCAATACTTATGTGCCCAATAAATATCAGTTTTGTATACGCTGCTTCGGCTGATGTTGAGTATAATGTAATTCAGATAAATACTGGCGAGTATGTTGCTTACAATATTGTAACAAGAGATTTGGAAGTTTATGTAACAGATGGTTATGATCCGATAGCTGGTGCAGAAGTAACAATTACCGGCTTGACAGCGACAACAAATGAAAATGGTATTGCCGTTATAGAAGATGTACCCACTTGCGACGAAGGCTCTGTATTAACAGTAAATTCCGATATATACGGCATGCGTAACAACGATATTTTGTTATTAAGTTCTCAAAAGGTTGAAAATGAAAACCAACAGATTGAAACTACAAAATTTACGGTATCGTATTAGCAGCCCGATCCCAATCAGGAAAACAAAATTGCTAACGCTCCTATGCCGATAGCTGTTGGCGGGGTTGGTACTTGGAGCTTTGAACAAAACGTACCGTCAGATGCTGAAATAGTTGAATACTATCGCGGTTACATATATGTTATAGGGGTCGGCGAAACTAAGGCCTATAATTTACTTGATAGGACATGGGCAACATTATCAGGTGGAGTGGTAAATTATAGTTATGATTTTAAAACCCCTGCTGTGTTTTGTAACGGAAAAACATATCGGTATTTGGCAACATATAGTATTTTCGGAGACGATCCGACTTATAAATCAGACGGATATTTATACGAATGCGATGTAACTACAGGTGCAGTAACAAGAGTTTATTATGCGGCTTATAACGGCATACATTATGCTTCTATAGCGGCTCTTAATGGAAAAGTATTTTTGGCTGGTGGCGAATGGCTTGAATGGGATACCGGAATGTATAGCAATTATGATTTTATAGATGCGTACGATCCAGATGATCCAGATAATGGACTTAGAAACGTTGGGCTCGCTTCTTCATGGAATATATATGATACTGCCATATATGGTGATGATATATACTATTTTGGTGCTTCATACAGCAGTAATTATATAGAAGATCATACTATTGGAAAATTTAATTCAATAACTTATGAATGTGATGAAATAAATTCTACTGGGATTCAGTATGTAGGTTATACAGGAGAAACAGCTTGTGCCATTAACGAAAATGAAATATATATTGTCGGTGGCGAAGGCAACATGAATGGGGTAAGATATTTTGACTTTGATTCGGGGGATTGGTATACATGTTCAAGTTTAACATATGGTAGAAAGAACGCAGCGGTTGAGTATTATAATGGCTATCTGTATGTATTGGGCGGCTATGATGAAAACGACAATTATCTAAATAACATGGAAGTGTACAACATTTCCACAAAGACATGGACTAGTAAAAGTATCGGAAATTCAAATTTAAAAATAACTGACGGTCATACTTGCTTATACAACGGAAAGCTCTATGCTATGGGCAATGGAAATTTCGGAGTTTACGGTTTGAAACTAAATGCTAAAAAATATTATGATCCACAGCATATTTCGTTTGAATTGGAGGTAGATGGTTTTGATTCCTACAGAGAACAAACATTAGCGCATTGTGGTAATGAAATATACGCATGGGGTGAGGGATATTATGCCGACGGAACAGATTCAATGTTTACGGTAACCTCTCCTTACCTTATAGATCATGGTGGACAAATAAAGTTTGTAAAACAGGTGTGCCGCGGCAAAAATCACAACCTTATACTTGATGGTAATGGTAATGTTTGGGGATGGGGTAGTAATACAAATTATCCTATGGGCAACTTAGATGGAAAAGTAAAAACAGTTACAAAACTTAGTGTTATATCAAATGTTAGACAGGTTGCTGCAGGCGCTGAATTTTCAATTTTTCTGAAAAATGACGGAACTCTTTGGGGTGTTGGTAAGAATGATGTAGGTCAATTAGGTCAAGGTTTAACCTCAGATTACTGCTCCACACCAGTTAGAATTGCACCTACATTATATTTTGATTATGTTGATGCAAGCGAAGAATATGTTGTTGCTATTACTACAGGTGGACAAATATACACTTGGGGTGGCAATATGAAAGGACAGCTTGGAAATGGCGGAAGTGGCAGTGTAAAAACAGGAATATATGCAGGAGTTGAATATGATAACAACCCGAAAGCCATTGATATTACTTTGCCGAGTGATGAAACATTTGAAAAAGTAGCAGCAGGAATTAACTTCTGTCTTGCATTAACAAGTGAAGGTAATGTATATGCTTGGGGTGATAACGGCAGCGCTCAGTTGGGACAGGGAAACAAGGCTAATAACTATAAGCCCTATAAGATTTCGAAATTAAGTGATATTACAGATATAGCAGCCGGACGCAATAGTGCTCTCGCTACCAAGAACAATGGTGAGACAGTATATGGATGGGGAGAAGGCAGAGACGGCCAGCTCGGATTTTATACTTCCGGCTCAATCTTGAGTCCTACTGAGATAACTGCATTAGATGGCTATGATATAACGCAAATATCATGTGGTGATGATTTCACTATTGTATCAAGAGATAATGGATATAGTTTATATTCATTTGGTAACAACGGTAATGGTGCTTTGGGTATTTTAAATTAAAATAATAGAAATTAACTATAAATATTTTGGAGGAAATTTTCATGAACAAGGTAACTATAATAATTGCATTAGCGGTACTGTTATTGTGTATGTTATTTAGCAATTTTACGGTTTCCGCCGAGACCTCGAGTGATTTCACATACACAATCAACACGGATAACGCGAGTGTAACGATCACCGGGTACAGCGGCGGCGATGCTAACGTCGTTATACCGACGGAAATTGACGGTATGACCGTAACGGAAATAGCGAATAATACATTTTCCAAAATTGATATGGAAAGCGTTAGTGTTCCGCGAACCGTAACATCTATCGGAGACACGGCTTTTATGGGACCTTGTATCATCTGCGGATATTCGGATTCATATGCGCGGGAATTTGCCGATATGTTCGCCTATTCCTTTGTTGATCTGGATTCCGAGCTGTATGCGGACGGATATATCTGCAAGATAAACGAAGACGGAACGCTGACTATCAGAAGCTGCCATTCAAAACTAAACACAGCCGATTTTAAAGTACCTTCTAAAATTGACGGAAAAACGGTTACGGGCATCGGCAATGCCGCAATCAGTTTATCCCAAATTGAAAGGCTGACAATTCCCGAAACTGTTACCACAATAGGTGAGGGCATTGCCAGATCTTGCACACGATTGACGGAAATAGTTGTCGCGGACGCAAATGAGAACTACCGTTCGGCAGACGGGATTCTGTTTAACAAGGATATGAAAGAACTCATAGAGTATCCGGGCGGAAAATCGGGGGATTCATATGATGTTCCCGAAAGCGTAACGGTAATTTCGCCATACGCGTTTATGTCAAACAGTTATCTGAGGACCATCAATATGCCTGACAGCGTTGCGCAAATCGGGCAGAACGCTTTTGTCGGCTGCGGCAATTTAACAAAAATAGAATTATCCGCCGGCTTAACCGAGATACCCGCCATGTTATTCTATAGCTGCAGATCGCTTACGGACATTGTAATTAAAAACGGCGCGCAAAGTATCGGCGCCAACGCGTTCAGAAATTCCGGGCTTAAAACAATAGTTATACCCGAAAGTGTGACTTCGATCGCGGAAACGGCGTTTAACGGCATCAGAGAACTTACCGTATACGGCGCGTCGGATTCATACGCGGAGACATTCGCAAATGAAAAGGGTTATACATTTGCCGACATATCGACGCGGCCCACTCCCGAACCCACAGCGACGCCGGAACCTGCTCCGTCGTCCACGCCCGAGCCTGCGGCCACACCGGAAATTACTCCGACCCCCGAACCTACGCTCACGCCGGCTCCTCCGACAGTTCCACCTGTTCCGACGGCAACATCCAATCCTATGGAATTCAGAATATCCAATTTCGCGGGCGACAGTTGCTATGTCCGTATAGGCAGCGGATATCCAAACGGAGTATTGAAGTTTACAGCAATAACAGCAAAATATTCGGGCGATGTATTGAATGACATTATGATCAAAGACTCAGAAATAAATATCAGCGGTTCGGGAACCAAGACGGCTACTGTAAATTTTGACAGAACTATGGAGCTTGATAATAACAATGAGTCCATAAAAATCATGATTTGGGATGACCTTGAAAACTGCAAACCGCTTTGTGAATCATATGTGACAGCGTTGGTTGAAGCATTCCCCGGCGCGGAAGGCGGCGGCAAATACTCTGTCGGAGCAAGAGGCGGCAGCAATATAGAAGTATATCATGTAACAAATCTCAACGACAGCGGTTCGGGCTCTTTGAGAGACGCGGTATCAAAACCCGGCAGAATTGTTGTGTTTGATGTCGGCGGAACTATTAATCTCGAAAGCTCGATCAGAAATATAACGGGCGTTACAATACTCGGCCAGACAGCGCCCGGCGACGGCATAACGGTCACAGGCGCGAATCTTGAGCTTGGCGGCAACGATATTGTGCGATATCTCAGAATAAGGCCAACGTTTGTTAATAAAATCGAAACGGACGCTTTGGGCGGCTATGCGTCATCAACAATAATAGACCATTGCTCGGTGAGCTATAGCATTGATGAAGCGTTGTCGATATATAATTGCTCGGATACGACCGTGCAAAACTGCATTGATTCCGAAAGCCTGAAAAACGGCGGCCACTCCAAGGGCGCACACGGCTACGGAGGCATCTGGGGCGGCTCGAACGCGAGCTTCCACCATAATCTTTTGGCAAGCCATGACAACCGAAATCCGAGGATCGCGGCAGGTCCATTTGAGGGAGACTTTGATTATGATATGAGCAAGCAGACAAGCCTGACAGACCTTAGAAACAACATAATCTACAACTGGGGCGGCAACTCGGCCTACGGCGGACAGGGCGCGATGGCGGCGAACATAATTAACAGTTACTATAAGCCGGGCCCGTCAACCAAAAGCCACCGATCGAGAATATTTGAGACGACATCCACCGGAAACGGCATAACCTCAAAATGGGCGACTGACCTGTATGTTGACGGAAATTATATAGAAGGCAGTCAGTCGGTTACAGCCGACAATTCAAAGGGCGTCGATCACGACAGCGCGGTGGCGAAATACTACGTCTGGACAAAGGACAATATAACCGACGAGGCGAAGGCCGTGCATTTTAAATACGAAAATGACTATCCAGTGACGACTCAGACATCCGAAGAAACGTATGACACATTGCTCAACCATGTGGGAGCGTCGCTCCCGAGGCGCGACGAGACCGACGCGAGAATAATCAGCGAGGTAAGAAACGGACAGGGCCGAATAATCGACAACGAGGCCGAGGTCGGAGGCGTAATGCAGTATGAGGCGGTGTACCGCCAGTTTGAGATCCCGCAGGATTGGAAGGACGCGAACAGTATGGGAAACGCCTACGAGGGCGACATAGTTCCGAGCGGCAGATGGATTGGCTACACTTGGATAGAGGCCTACGTCAACGAGTGGACAGAGCAGCAAGAAAATCCGACCAATCCTGATGTGACGATACAGACAAGCGTTAATGGCCATAACATAGCGTTTTCGGCCGAAGCTTCTCCCGTTGGAGACAGCCCGATAACAAAGATAGTGATATATGACGGCGACAAAATAATATCCGAGCATAAAACAGACAAGGTGAATATCAACATAGATACCGCCGCCGTCGGAACTCACTACATCTCGGCGTTAGCCTATAACCAAAAGGGCGAAAGCACAAGAAGCACGAGCGCGGTGGTTGAGGTGAAGTAAATAAGAATGCCCCTACCACCGCAAGCGGTTCCCCTCCCCCACTGTCGCAGGGGGCAAGAATAAGGCTCCCCTTCCGAAGGAGGGGAGCTGTCAGCGAAGCTGACTAAGGGGGGGTGGCCTAGTACCTAGTTACTATTCCCCGGTTCCTACGTTGGCACCTCCTCCTGGGAGGAGGCAAAGCGGGCGTATTATCCGCCATTACGAAAATAATTTTTTGTCCTCGGCGGAGACACGGCGGGAGTCGCGTATTTTTTGCGCCGCCATTTTGCGCACCCTTTCGCCGAGCGCGAACTCGTTTTCGAGGAAGTCTTTGGTCAGATCGCGGTGCTTGACAAAGGCCACGGAAATGAGCCACGCCTGCGCCATGTTCACATAATATTCGTCGGTCTTTACGCCGTTTATGCTCTTTAAGGCGTAGGCGGCGTTTTGCTCGTCGCTCAGATAAAAATCGAGCAGGATTATTATTCCGACCCTTTGCTCCCATTTGTTTCCGCTGTTTAAAAATCCGAATATCTCTATTTTATATTCCTCGATATAATTTTTGATCTCTTTAAACGAGCTCACCGCCGTGTCGCAGCTGTCCCAACTCCTGACGCGCGCCGCGAAATTCCGCACTCTCTGGCAAAGCTCGCCGAAGGGCAGTTTGAGCGCGCCCGTCACCAGTCCCATGACTATTATTTCCTCGCGGCTCATCTCGCCGCTATGCTCGTATGTAACATAATCGAGAAAGCCGCGGCCGCCTCCCTTGGCGATCTCCTTGGCGGCGCGGCGCAGCTCGGGCAGGCGCACACCCAAAGACCCGCACTCGGCGCCCGGATTAAGTCCGTCGGTAAATTTTTTATATCCTCCGTCGCCCAATGATTTCAAATATTCCAAATATTTGTTATATCCGTCTTTGTTCCAATTTACATTTTTCAGCTCCATATTTCCCGCTCCTTTAAATATCCATTATATTGATGATCCTGCGGCCCTCGTCCATCGCGTAACACACGGTGTAAGCGGTGCCGCCCTTCGGCTGATTTATATAAGCGACCACAGCCGCGCTGCTATCCACCATAAAGCGGTTTCGCTTGTGCATACAGCCCGGATTGTACTCCTCCGAGACATAAACCACCTCGTCGGCCTCGTCAAGAATTTGATGATACAGCTCTTTTTGCTCGTCGCTCCAGAGCTTATCCTGCTCGCGGCAGGGAACCGCCACGGTCAGGCTGATCTCGGGCGCGTTCTCCCGCGCCTTCAGGACCGCCAGCGCCGCCTCGGTGTCAAAGCCCAATGCGCCGCCCGTTATGAACCGCCTGTAACCCTCGTCAAAAAGCGCGGAAATAACGCGGCTCAGATTGCGCCGAACCGCGGTCATATCCCCGCTTTGAATTATTCTGTGGCCGGTAAAGCAGCATGTCTCGTTTATGTTATTGCCGTTCAAAAAAATCACCGCAGAAATTATATCACAAATCACTGCCGATTACAAGGGTTTTGTTAAAACGGCGCCGACGCCTTGATAAACACCGCCGAGAAAACAACGACCGCGGCGGCCGACAGCAGCCACATAAGCCCTTTTGTCAGCATGTTTTTGTGCCTCGCCTTTCTACGGTAGGTGCCCGGATAGAGAAAGCTGTTGATTATTTTGTGCGCCTCGATCACCAGCGCGCTGTCGGGCTCGCGCGGCTCGGCATCGTTTTTGTCGCGCAGTATAAAGATCGCCTGCTCGATCTTGTCGGAGCGTATATCGTTGATGATAACCACCCGCCGTTTGTCTTTTAATACCATATCACTTCACCTCGCGTAACGGATTTAACGGTATTATTGTCAATCCGCGAGGCAAATATACCCAAAAACCGCCCAAAGGCGGTTTTCGCGTAATATTATTTTTTGATTTCATACGGCTCGCTCAGCGGACTTATGGCGCCGAGCGTGTTCCAGATAAAGAATTTCGCGCTCTCGTCTCCGCTTACCGTAAATCCGTCGAGCTTATATGTTCCCGCTCCGGATATGTTAAGTATCTTAAAATCGATCAAAACTCCCGCCGCATCATACTTCGCGGCTACGAGCAATGCGTCTTCTGAGCCTCCCGAAACCGTGACATTCGTGCCGTCCGACTCGCTCTCCGCCGACACTATTTCGTATCCCTCATCGGGGTGCGGCGTATCCGACGGCTCGGGCGGATTTGTCGGAACGGGCGTGCCGCTCGGTTCGGGCGTATCCGTGGGTTTCGGCGTGCCGCTCGGCTCGGGCATGTTCGTGGGTTTCAGCGTGCCGCTCGGCTCGGGCGTGTCCGTAGGATTCGGAGTGCCGCTCGGCTCGGGCATGTTCGTAGGATTCGGAGTGCCGCTCGGCTCGGGCATGTTCGTAGGATTCGGAGTACCGCTCGGTTCGGGCATGTTCGTAGGATTCGGCGTGTCCGTAGGATTCGGAGTGCCGCTCGGTTCGGGCGTGTCCGTAGGATTCGGCGTATCCGTAGGATTCGGAGTGCCACTCGGCTCCGGCGTGTCCGTAGGATTCGGCGTTTTGATCGGCTCGGGCGTTACAACGACCGGAGGCTCGGCGCCGCCGTATCTGACAAGCGCCGCGGCGCAGATATTCCTGCTCTTGCCGTCGCTGTGGGCGGTTATGCCGACGGTGTGATTTCCCGGCTGTATCTCATCCTCGAAATAATACTCCGTAACGGTCAGCGCCGTGTGGTTGTTATTGCCCGGATCGTCGCTCCTGAGCGCCATTTTTGCGGGCTTTATCGCCTTGGGCTCCGCGTTTTCAACAGCGTCCATATCGGCGGTATAATATCTGTCGTTATACTCGTTGCCGAGAACCAGCAGCTTATAGCATCCGCTCGCGGGGATATACACATTCCAATCTATCCTTTTGTTGGGGCTCTGCATATTGATAAAATTCGAGGTGAATCTTTCTTCGAGTGGATTTCCGAAAATCTCGCGGTATTCGCTTGTCTCGGCTCCCGTCCAGGAATATTTTTCCGAGTTGGGCGTCATTCCGCCGCTCGCGATTTCTCTCGCCTCGACGACCAACGGCTTTTGCACATACGGCTCGGGCGTGATCTCGGGCGTGGGAGTCGGCGTCGGCGCGGGGGTCGGCGTCGCAGTGCTCTCGAACTCTCCAAGCACCGAAACGTCGGCACCGGGCATTTTGAAGCTGTACTCGTTTTCGGACTCTTTGCCGAGCGCGATCCCCGGAATACTGAGACTGACGCTCTTTGTCTTAAATCCGCTGTTAGGAACGGCAAGAATGTTCACCTTGTCCTCCGCGGTTATTTCCGCTCCGGTGCCTATGGTTATATCGGTGAAGCCGAAATATCCGTTCTTAAACGCGATATAATACTCGTGTCCCTCCTCGCAGTCGAACGAGAACGGAGTTATCGCGCCGTAGGACTCCGCCTCGTCCTCGATCACATACTTATCGTCGGTTATATCAAAAACGAAAAAGTTTCTGTATATGCTCGACCTGCTGTACACGTTTATATTTACCGTCGCGCTGATCGTCGGCGAAAACAGCGCCACTCCGCCGCTGATACGCTCCGTAGGCTTGGTGTTCGAATTGAGAAAAAATCCGTCAAGCGCGTCTATGATCTTCAAAGTCGAGCCCTCAACCTCCGTATTATTGACCTCCCACCTGCCGCGGAAGGTGATCGTGCCGAGATCTCGCTCTGAGCCCAGACGATATGTGTCGCCGCCTATCAACAGAAAATCCCTGTCGGTTATCGAGTCACCGTTAAATGTCTCGCTGAGCGCCTCATACACTCCTCCGGCCGCCGAAATGCGCAATATTCCCCCGCCGCCGGGAACCGAGGCTTTAACCTTGAATTTCGGCTTGGGCTTTGGCTCCGATGTCGCGGAGCCCTCGGGCAGAAACGACGCGGTTATCACAACATCGCAGTCGGGCATTATAAACATGCAGCTCGTATCATCGCGGGTGACGTAAATATCCCGTCCGTCCGCCGCGGTCACCGTGACGCTGTCGGTGAAATATCCGGGATCGGGCGCGGCTGAGAACCGGACCATTGTTCCCGCCATCGCGTTATTCTGTGAAATGTCGATACTTCCGTTTTGTATTTCTCCGACGTTTACGGCGTGGATCGGGTCGGGCGTGGCGGTGGGCGCCGGCGTCGGCTCCGTGCTCTCGATATTAAGGTTTGAGAACAGCGACTCCGACATATACTCTTTAATCGGCGAAGTGGCCGGCTGACCGCTGTCGGCCGCCAATCCGACATATACCGTGTCTGACAGACCGCTCAATGTCACGCTCTGCGGCTGTCTCATATTGTCCGTCCAATTGCGTCCGCCGTCTGATACCGAGACCGTTATCTTATCATCTTCCCTTTGTATCCTCATATATTTGGGCAGCGGATATTTGTCGGTGCTGTAGCTGCTGTTGTTCATAATGCCGCTGAGCCAAGTGACGGTCGACAAGGCGTTCTCCGAGTTTCGGCTCATAACTCTGACGTTTTCACCATACTTTAGCCAGCCGTCGGCGGCCATTACCATTCTGGCGCCGGGCTCCAAACTCTCGCGCAGCATAAGGCCCGACGACGAGCCGTTGTCGACGCTCGGCATTTTTTCGAGCTTGACGGTCATGTCAAAATCTCCGCTGATCTCTTTATACATAAAGTCGCAGCTGTCTTGAGCGACGCCATTGATTTCCGAGCCGTTGCTCGCGCCCAGCCGGCCGCTTCCGAGCAGGCCTATGTTTGTTCCGCTCGTCCAAGAGCTGCCCGCCGCGCCGTATGGCGGCGCGCCTATTTGCGTATGGGTGAAGCCCTCGGGAGTATCGGCGCTCTTGACGTAAACTATCGACGTGGGACTTTGAGTCGACTCGCCGTTTTTGTTGTACGCCCTCGCCGACAGATAATGCGTGCCGGGGCTGAGGTCCATGTTCAAGTTAGCGCTGTTTCCCACGCATATATTACAGCTCCTATCGCCATCGTAGATCTCTATGTAATCTATCTCGGGATCGCCGGCTTTCGCGGGCGTTGCCGAAACATTGTATTCAAAAGGCTCGCCCGACACGGCGGTCGTCCAGTTGTCCGCCGCTCCGTCGATCGTGTTGATCTCAAGGCCCGAAACCGTGACGGTAGGATTTGAGGGCGGGTTCTCGGACATCGTTTCGGTCATGTCGTTGACATACGCCTCGATCCATGTGTAACCGTCATGCTTTCCGCCGTTTGAAACTATGTCGGTCTCGCGGGCGGTTCCCATGCCGTTTGTGGTCTTCCAGTTTTGAGGAATAGAGAACACGCGGCGCTCCAGCTTAAACTCGGGAACTCCTCCGACCTCCTCGGCCGAATTGATTATGCGGCCGGTGCCGTTTTTGACGTCGTTTACGATCCTCGCGTCCACCGCGTCACGCCTCGGCAGCGACGCGCCCACGGTCTTGAGCACCGTCTCGTATGCTTCCTCGGCGGTCTGAGTGTTTATCTCGTATTCACCCATGCTATCGGGCTCGTCGGCCATATTGCCGTATTGAGGATTTTTGACGCCATTTATATTATCGGCTGTGACATCCGGATAACCCTCCACATAGTTGCCCTTGAAGCAAAAATTGGTCAAATTTAAATAATCCTGCGCGTACGAGCCCGACACCTCGAAAATTCTGTCGCGTATGCCGTGCGCGGTCCCGGGGCCGTATTTATAATAATTGTTTATCCAGTTTATAGAAAACGGGCCCTGCGAGTCGTTGGGGTCTGAGTAGTACGGCTCTCCGCCGTAGGCCGAGTTGGTTTTTCCCCAGTCGTAGATCACGTTGTTTCTGACATCGGTGCGCTTCAGGCATCTGTCAAGACGCGGGGTCCTGCTGTCGTGATGAGCGAACAGATTGTGATGAAGGGAGCAGTTTTCACCGCCGAATATTCCGCCGTAGCCGTGAGCGCCCTTCGCGTGGCTGGACATTCTGAGACTCTCGGACGAAATCGTGTTCTGCACCGTCACGTTTGAGCCCTTGTACAGCGTCAGCAATTCGTCGATGCCCCAGCTTACCGAGCAGTGGTCCACGATAACGTCGCAGCCCGAACCGCCCAGACCGTCGTGCTCGCGGTCGGTGTTTTTGCTTGTGGGGCGGATTCTGAGATATCGGATTATATTGTCGTTTCCGACCATCACGTCATATCCGGTGATAACGACGCCGTCACCGGGCGCTGTCTGACCGAGTATTGTCAGGCCGCTGCTCATTCTTATCTGACTGTAAAGCTCGATAACTCCGCTGACGTCGAACACGATTATTCTGCCGGAACGCGACACCGCGTCGCGGAACGAGCCCTCTCCCGAATCGTTGAGATTAGTCACATGATAAACCGAAAGACTGTTTTGCGCTCTGGCGCCGACCGCGTATTTGCCGCCGCCCTCCGCGCCGGGAAATGCGAGCAGGTCGCCCTCGGCCGAAGCGCCGCCGCACAAAACCGCGCATAGAGTAAAAATACACATAAAAAATAAGCTTATTCTTTTCATAGATCCACCTCATAAGAAAAATTTTTATTACGCATGTAATAAGCACATTTTATTATAACATGCTTATCAAATTTTTGCAATAGCTTATTAAACAATAATATGACATAAATAACCATAATTTTGACATATATAACAATTATTTTGATATAAATAAGCTTGTGTTACATAATTATAAAATTAAACTTCCCGCCCTTGACTTATTTCGCAAATAATAGTAAAATATATAAGATATATTATTTTAAGGAGACATAATGCGATGAATAAAAATACAGAGCTCGCGGAGCTGCTTTTCGGTCACATAACCGAGAGCCCCGAATATTATGAAAATAAGTACCCTAAAAGGAACCTGCCCGAGGGGGCGGTCGTATCAAGAATAGGCCCCAGCCCCACGGGATTTGTGCATCTGGGGAATCTTTACAACGCGATAATAGGCGAGCGCCTGGCACACCGAAGCGGCGGCACCTTCTTCCTCCGCGTTGAGGACACCGACGCCAAACGCGAGGTCGAGGGCGCGGTCGAGCTGGTTATCTCGGCTATGGACTTTTTCGGGATAAAATTCGACGAGGGCGCGACCGCGGACGGTGACAGCGGAAGCTACGGCCCCTACCGTCAGCGGCTGCGCAAGGAGATCTACCAGTGTTTCGCAAAGAAATTGGTTGAGATGGGCATGGCATACCCATGCTTCTGCACAGAACAGGAGCTCAAGGAAATGCGCGAGGAGCAGATCTCCAAAAAGCTGAACTTCGGCTACTACGGCGAATGGGCAAAATGCCGCGGCCTTTCGCTTGACGAGATAAAGACAAGAATCGAAAACGGCGAGCCCTATGTGCTGCGCTTTCGCTCAAACGGTGACGAGAAGAACCACATAGAGGTGTTTGACGGCATACGCGGCACTCTGAAGCTTTCGGAAAACTATCAGGATTTTGTGCTGCTCAAATCCGACGGCATACCCACCTACCACTTCGCGCACGTTATCGACGACCACCTTATGCGCACGACCCACGTCGTCCGCGGCGAGGAATGGCTGGCGACGCTGCCGATACACGTTCAGCTGTTTGACACGCTGGGCTTTGAGCGCCCGATATACTGCCACACCGCCGTGCTGATGAAGATGGACGGCGGCACCAAGCGCAAGCTCTCAAAGCGCAAGGACCCCGAACTGGGTCTTGAGTACTACCGCGCCGAGGGCTACGCGCCCCGCGCCGTCTGGGAATATCTGCTGACCGTGCTGAATTCCAATTTTGAGGAATGGCGGGCCGAGAATCCCGACGCGCCGATCGACGACTTTGAGTTCACGCTTGAAAAAATGAGCAGCTCGGGCGCGCTGTTTGACATAATGAAATTTGAGGACGTGAGCCGCGAGGTCCTGCTGAGGACAAAGGCGGCCGACATATATGACGAGTTCGCCGAGTGGCTAAAAGAGTACGACCCCGAGTTTTATGATATCTTCACCCGAGACAGGGAATACTCGGAAAAGATAATAGACGTTGGCAGAAACGGCGCCAGACCGCGAAAAGACCTGACGAGCTGGAAGCAGGCGAGAGAGTTCCTGTCGTTCTACTTCCCCGAGACGTTTAAGCTTGAGGACGAGTATCCCGAGCGCGTGTCCGACGAGGACAGAAAAGAGATATTCCGCCGCTACCTCGAGACATTCGACATAAACGACGACAATCAGCAATGGTTCCAGAAGATACGCGACATCACGGCCGATATGGGCTACGCGGTGAAGCCCAAGGACTTCAAAAAGAATCCCGACATGTACAAGGGCAGCGTCAGCGACGTCAGCTCGGTCATCCGCGTGGCGCTGACCGGACGGACAAACTCCCCCGACCTGTGGGAGATCTGTCATATAATCGGCGAGGATGAAATGCGGAGAAGAATAGAGAACGCGTAAACCTGCTGATACAAAGGAGGAAATTATGGGCAAGAAGGACAAGAAAAATCAAAACAACGAGCGGTTCAGACCCAAGAAAGTTAATATATTCGACCTACCGCGCCCCGAATTCCCCAAGCGGGCGGTCATAACGGGCGGTATGCCCTACGGCAACAAACAGCTGCACTTCGGCCATGTGGGCGGAGTGTTCGTGCAGGCTGACTGCCTGGCAAGGTTCCTGAGAGACAGGATCGGAAAGGACAACGTCATATTCGTGTCGGGCACCGACTGCTACGGCTCGCCCATCGTTGAGAGCTACCGCAAGCTCCGCGAGGACGGGGAGTTTGACGGCACCATCGAGGACTTTGTGCGCATGAACCACGAGAGCCAGAAAGATACTCTTGAAAAATACGGGATAAGCCTGAGCCTGTTCGGAGCCTCGGGTCTTGACGAGGCGAAGGATATCCACGCCGAGGTCAGCCGCGAGCTGATGGAGACCTGGTACAAAAACGGGCACCTTGAAAAAATGGCGACGTCGCAGTTCTATGACGCCAAGGCGGGTCAGTTCTTAAACGGCAGGCAGGTCGTGGGCAAATGTCCCGTGGACAAGTGCCAGAGCGACAAGGCATACGCCGACGAGTGTTCTCTCGGGCACCAGTATATGCCCGCCGACCTTATTGACCCCAAAAGCACGATAACCGGGGAGACCCCCGAAATGCGCGACGTTACCAACTGGTACATCGACCTGACCAAGTTTTCGGATCTGCTCAAAGATTTTGCCGAGGGGCTCAAATCCAAAGAAAACTCCCGCGCCCTGGTTTATAACACCATCAGCGAGTTTATGCTGCCCCCGATGATATACGTCAAGAACGATTTTCTTGAGGGATACGAGGCGATAAAAGATAAAATGCCCGAGCATAAGCTCATAGTTGACGAGAAAAAATCCTCATTCACCCTTGAGTTTAAAAATCTGAATGACCGCGACAGCGCGAAGGACCTGCTGAACGAGAACGGGATCAGGTTCCGCGCAGGCAAAACGCTTGTGCCCTTCCGCCTGACCGGAAACATTGAGTGGGGAGTTCCCGCGCCGGTGCTCGAAGGCGAGGACGGGCTGACTATCTGGGTTTGGCCCGAGTCGCTTTGGGCGCCCATATCCTTCACCAAAACCTATTTAAAGCAGCAGGGCAAGCCCGACGATGAATGGGAAAAATACTGGCTGAGCCGCGACGCGGAAGTATATCAATTTATCGGCCAGGACAATATATATTTCTACGGCATAGCCGAGCCGGCAATGTTCATGGCGCTACAGGGAAAGGACAACATCACCGCCGAGCCGAAGGACGGACAGATGGCGATGCCCACACTGGTGGCGAACAACCACATTTTGTTCCTCAACAAAAAGGCCAGCAGCAGCGGCGACGTGAAGCCGCCCATGGCTGCCGATCTGCTCAAGCATTACACCGCCGAGCAGCTGCGCGCTCACTTTTTGGGACTGGGCCTCAGCCTAAAGAGCGTGAGCTTCAGGCCGAAGCCGCTGAACCCCGACGCGAATGAGAAGGATCCCGATCCGGTGGAGCGCGAGGGCAAAATGCTGTCGGGCGTGTTCAACCGCGTGGCCCGCTCCTGCTTCTACACGATACAAAAATACGGCGAATCGAAGCTGCCAATGGGACGCGTTTCGGACGAGGTGCTGCGTTACGCAAAAGAGACGATACTCAAATACGAGAGGTTCATGTATAAGTTCGAGTTCCACTCGATCATGAGCCTGATGGACACATATATCAGAGACGCCAACAAATACTGGGCGAAAAACATCAGGGAGACCGAGAGCGACGAGACCGCCAGGAACCAAGTCATCACAGACACGCTGCACATGGTGAAAACCGCCATGACGCTGATGCACCCGATAGCGCCCGAGGGAACAGAGCTTTTGAGGGAATATCTGGCTCTGCCCGAGGAGATCTGGAACTGGGAGCATATCTTTGAGACGCTGACCGAGTTCTGCGGAGCAATGGGCGAGACCGAGCATTCGATCAAGTTCTTAGAGCCTCGGTTCGACTTTTTCCCGATGAAACAAAAACAATAAACTAACGGAGGATAATTCATGAACTGGAACAAGCTTCTGTCCGACGAGCGCGCGGGAGGACGCCGCAAAAAGCAGTCCGACGATCTGCGCACCGAATTTCAGAGGGACTACCACCGAATAATCGGCAGCGCCTCGTTCCGCAGACTGCAGGACAAGACGCAGGTGTTCCCGCTTGACAAAAGCGACTTTGTGCGCACGAGGCTGACGCATTCGCTTGAGGTGTCGTCGTTCGCCAAGTCGCTAGGGCAGTCCTGCTTCACGAGAATAATAAAAGACAATATCGACCCCGAGGTCGACGAGAGCGTGAAAGACGCGACGTGCAGCATACTCGAATGCGCCGGGCTGCTCCACGATATCGGCAACCCGCCCTTCGGGCATTTCGGCGAGACCGCGATCCGCGACTGGTTCTCGGAAAACCTTGACAGACTTGACCCAAACGGCATACTGTCCCCTCAGATGCGGGGCGACCTTTTGAATTTCGAGGGCAACGCCCAGGCGCTACGGCTGCTTACCAAGCTCCATTACTTAGTAGACGAGAACGGCATGCGCCTGACCTACGCGCTACTTAACACGATAATTAAATATCCTGTGCCGTCCGTCGGTATCGACAAAAACAGCGGAAACATAAAAAACAAAAAGATGGGTTATTATTACGCCGAGAGCGATCTGTTTGAGGATATAACAAGCTCCACGGGCGCCGGAAACATGCGTTATCCGCTGACCTATCTTCTGGAGGCGGCCGACGATATAGCCTACAAGACCGCAGATATCGAGGACGCGGTCAAAAAAGGCCTGATCTCATTTGAAGATTTAATTGGCGACCTCAAAAGCGAGCGGTACTCGGGCGCCTGCCGAAACGACGAGGAAAAGGCGGAATACGAGGCCCTTGTCGAAAAGCTCGCCGAGCTGAGAAAGCGCTCCGAGACAAGGGGCGTGTCGGGTCCCGATGTCAACGCGGTCCAGAACTGGATCATCCACGTTCAGACCTATCTGCTGCGCCGCGCCACACGAAGCTTTTGCGACAACTACGCCGCGATAATGAGCGGGAGCTTCGCTTCCGATCTGCTGTCTGCCTCAAAAGCGCGTCCAATATCCGAGGCGCTGAGCGACATAGCCTACAAGCGGGCGTTCTTGTCAAAGCAGATACTGCGCACCGAGATCGCCGCGGGGACCATGCTCGACTTTCTGCTTGACAAACTGGCTTACGCGGCCGTGGATTTTGACACCGACAAAAAGCTTTCGTCGATCGACAAAAAGCTGATGAGCATAATTTCGGATAATTACATACAGAACTACAGATTTTATTCAAAGGACAAAGACGAGGGCGAAAAGCTGTATCTCAGGCTGCTGCTTGTGACCGACTCGATCTGCGGCATGACCGACAGCTACGCCAAAACGCTGTATCAAGAGCTGAGCGGTATCAGCTGAAAAACCGCGATGAAAGGAGTTTTATTTTATGTCTGACACGTTAAAAAGCAAAATTCTTGACATTCTGCACAGCGACTGCAGAACAACAAACGAGGAGATCGCCAAGATGACGGGAGCCGAGCCCGAACGCGTGGCCGAGCTTATCAAACAGATGGAGGATGACGGCGTTATCATGGGCTACGGCGCTAAGGTCAACTGGGACAAAGCCTCGGGCGCTGACTCGGTGACCGCGTATATCGAGCTTCGGGTGACGCCGATGGAGAGCCTGGGCTTTGACAGAATAGCCGAGCGCATATATCAATATCCCGAGGTCAAGTCGGTCAACCTGATGAGCGGAAGCTATGACTTCGGAATCACGATCGAGGGCGCCAATATCCGAGAGATCTCGTCGTTCATATCCGAGCATCTCGCCACCATGAACTCGGTTGTGGGCACCGCGACCCACTTTGTTTTAAAACGCTACAAATTCGACGGGGTCGTGTGCAAGCTCCCCGATGACGACGACAGGGAGGTAATTTCACTATGAGCTCAAAGTTTGATCCCCGAGCCATGGTGAACCGCACGGTGTCGGAAATGCCGCCCTCGGGAATAAGGCGCTTTTTCGATATCGCGGCCGAGATGAAGGACTGCATCTCTCTGGGCGTGGGCGAGCCCGATTTTGTGACGCCCTGGCACATCAGGGACAAGGGCATATACTCCCTCGAAAAAGGGCACACCCACTACACCTCAAACTCGGGACTTAAAGAGCTGAGGATCGAGATCAGCAAATATATGGAGCGCCGCTTCGGTTTGGAATACGACCCGCTGACCCAGTCGGTCGTGACCGTTGGCGGCAGCGAGGCGATAGACCTTTTTCTGCGCGCCACGCTTGAGCGCGGCGACGAGGTTTTGGTCTGCGAGCCGAGCTTCGTGTGCTACAAGCCGCTTGTGCAGCTGGCGGGCGGAGTTCCGATCGCAATCGAGACCAAGGCGGAAAATGATTTCCGTTTGACCGCCGACGAGCTTAAAGCCGCGATAACGCCCAAAACCCGCGTTCTGGTGCTGCCCTATCCCAACAATCCGACGGGCGCGATCATGACCCGCGCCGACCTTGAGGAAATAGCCGACGTGCTGCGCGGCACAAACATCATGGTGCTGTCCGACGAGATATACGCCGAGCTTACATACGGCGATGAGAGGCACGTGTCTATCGCGGAGCTTGACGATATGTACGACCGCACCGTTATTGTCAGCGGCTTTTCAAAGAGCTACGCCATGACCGGCTGGAGACTGGGTTACGCGCTTGGGCACCCCGCGCTGATAAAGGCTATGACAAAGGTACACCAGTACGCGATAATGTCGGCGCCCACGACGGCGCAGTACGCGGCGATCGAGGCGCTGAGAAACGGCGACCGCGACATCAAGATCATGCGCGACGACTACAACTACCGCAGGCAGGTCATAGTGGACGGCTTTAACGCCATAGGCCTCGAGTGCTTCGAGCCCAAGGGCGCGTTCTACTGCTTCCCCTGCATCAAAAGCTCGGGTATGGACTCCAACACGTTCTGCGAGACCCTGCTCCACAGCAAAAAGCTGGCGGTCGTTCCCGGCAACGCCTTCGGCGAGAGCGGCGAGGGCTTTATACGCTGCTCCTACGCCTATTCGATAAAAAACATCAACGAGGCCTTAAACCGCGTCGAGGCATTTATGCGCGAAATAAGAAAAAAATAAATATTACAAACAGTTTAAACTTGTGTTAACCGCTGTAATTTTCTTGTATTGTAATATTTTATGTGTTATAATTTATATGATAAGATTATTGATATCGCTTCTGATACCGGCGACTTATCCGGCCTTCGCGATAAAAGTCAGAAAAGAAAAATAACAGCCAAAGAAGCCCGGCCCGTCCGGGCTTTTTGATTAATTAACGGGGTGAGCATATGAGCATAGTAAGCCGATTGGCGGCCGATAAAGACTTGAGCGACACGGAGTTTAAAGCTCTGCTTGAAACAAATGAATATGACAGCGAGCTGCGCGAAGCAGCGGACAAAATTCGCAGAAAATGGTACGGCGCGGACGTTTATATCCGCGGCCTTATTGAGTTTACCAATTATTGCAAAAACGACTGCTTCTACTGCGGAATACGCCGCTCCAACAAAAACGCGGAGCGGTACCGCCTGAGCCCCGGCGAAATACTCTCGCGCTGCGCCGAGGGATACGGGCTCGGCTTTCGCACCTTTGTGCTGCAGGGCGGCGAGGACCCGTACTATACCGATGAGCGCGTGTGCCGCATCGTTTCGGAAATACGGCAAAAATATCCGGACTGCGCCATAACATTGTCGATCGGGGAAAAGCCGAGAGAAAGCTATAAGGCGTACTTCGACGCGGGCGCCGACCGTTATCTGCTGCGCCATGAGACGGCGGACGGCGCGCACTACTCCCGCCTGCATCCGAGCGAAATGAGCCTTAAAAACCGCAAAAGATGCCTGTTTGACCTAAAAGACATCGGCTATCAAGTGGGCTCGGGCTTTATGGTCGGCTCGCCGTACCAGACTACGGACAACCTGATCTCGGACCTGAGATTTCTAAAAGAGCTGGGGCCGCACATGATCGGGATCGGCCCGTATATCACCCACAAGGACACGCCGTTTAAGGACAAAAAAAGCGGCAGCCTTGAGCTGACGCTTCGCCTTATTTCTATTCTGCGGCTCATGTTCCCCACGGCTCTTATCCCCGCCACCACAGCGCTCGGCACCATACATCCGCTGGGGCGCGAGATGGGGCTCAAAGCGGGCGCCAACGTGGTTATGCCCAACCTTTCGCCCGTGTCGGTTAGGAAAAAATACGAGCTTTACGAAAACAAGATATGCACCGGCGAGGAAGCCGCCGAATGCCGCGGCTGTCTTGAGCAAAGAGTAATGTCCGCCGGCTACAGAATAGTAGTCGACCGCGGGGACAACGTAGAGACTAGGAAATAAGACCCACCTTCCCCTCAAGGGGAAGGCAAAACAGGCTTCCCCTTGAGGGGAAGCTGTCAAGCGAAGCTTGACTGATGAGGTGTATTTTTACGAAACTTTTTCGACTAAAGGGATCAACATGCAGCCGAGGGCATTGCCAAGGATCGCCAACACAAAATACAGCGGCGCCTTGGACAAATTCGCGCAGCGGCTTATGAAAAAGTATCCCATGTCGGCTATGCTGTGGTTGAAGCCGCACAGAATAAATACCATCACCGGCAGGCAAACTATAAACAGCGCGCCGGTGAAATTTTTCGCCTCGCGCAGACGGCGGCTGCCGTCGACCGCGACAAACATAAGCATGCCGCAGAACACCGCGAGCACGAAAACACTTATGAACCCGTCGCTCATTTTTCCGCTCATCAACTCGGCCGCCTTTGGTATCAGAGCCGCTCCGGGCCTTGTCGCCCCAAGCAGCGTGCCGCCGATCGCCGAGCCGATAAAGTTGCCAAGCAGCACCAACGCGACCTCGCCTATATACGAGGGCGGATTTGTCGCCATATATCCCGCCTTGCCCGTGTACAGCCCGAAACCGAAAGTTATTATCGTGAACAGGCCGAGGCTGAACAAAAACGCGCCGACGACACCGTTTTCGACCGAAAGCTTCACGGCGCAGCTTATCGAAAGCGTGAAGCCCGCCATTATTCCACCAACAACAATTCCGAAAAATTTTTTCATTTTAGCTCCCTCCCGTAAATTTAATCGCATACTATTTTCACGCGGCTGCCGCCGCTTTTTTGTTTGGTTACTATAATTTGCTTGTCTATCCTCTGCTTGAGCTCCCCAACATGCGAGATAATACCCACAAGGCGGTTACCCTCGACAAGTCCGCTGAGCGCGTTTACGGCTCGGCGCAGAGAGTCCTCATCAAGCGAGCCGAAGCCCTCATCTACAAACATTGTGCCCAGGGCTATGCCTCCGGCCGATGCCTGAACCTCGTCCGAAAGTCCGAGCGCCAGCGCCAGCGACGCCATGAAAGACTCGCCGCCCGACAGGGTTTTCACGCTGCGCTCGGTGCCGCTCCAGTGGTCGACCACGCTGAGCTCAAGTCCGCTTTGGCTGCGGTTGTTGTCCGCCTCCGCCTGCCGCCTGAGCTCATATCTGCCGTCGGTCATGACCAGCAAACGTGTGTTGGCGCAGGCGATGATCTTGTCAAAATACGCGGCCTGGACATAGGTCTCGAGCATGACTTTTTCGCGTCCTCTCAGAGTTCCGCCCGCCGTGTCGGCCATTTCGCGCACCGCGGTATATCTTTTTTCAGCGTCCGCGAGCCTCTTCGCCGAATCCGCGATCCCGTCTCTCGCCTCTCTGTTTGTCTTTATCGCAAGCGCGAGATCGGCGGAAATATCCCTCAGTCTCGCCGACTCGCGGTCAAGCTCCGCCTTTTCGGCCGCGAGTTTTTCGAGGTCGATCACGGGCGCGTCACTGAGCCTCTCCGTCAGCGACTTGACGCTGCCGCGCAATGACGAAACTTCAGCGGATTTTTCGTCAAAACTTTTTTCCGCCGTCTTTATCGCCGCCTCGATATTTCCGATCTCTGCTCTTATTTTTAAGAGACTCTTTTCCGCGTCAGCGCGGCTGCTGTATTTGAGCTTTTCTCTCAATTTTTTGAGAGCGCCGCTCTTTTCCTCTATCTCGGCGCCGAGAGCCGCAATTTTCTTTTCGGAACCCGCAAGGGACGCCTCGGCTTCACGCAGTCCCTTCTCGGTTTCGGGGATCAGCATTTCAAGCTCCGCCGCTCGCGCCGCGCGTGATTTTTCGGTTTTAAGCTCCGTTCTCAGGCGCTTGAGCTCTTGCTCCGCCTCGTCTGAAGCGTCGGGCAGGCGTTCCGTGATCTCGTCCAAGTCGGCGGCGTTCATCAGCTCCGCTCCGCGATTTTTACATTCTCCCGCAAGGCACGCCTCGTGCCTCCGCATTTCAATATACGCCTCATTTGCCTGATGCTCAATGCGCTCGGCTCTCTCAATGCGGTCCGCGATCTCGTCAAGCTCCGCTTCGGTCGGCGCGGTCTCGGATTTGGACGCCGGGTGGGGATGCGACCTTGAGCCGCACACCGGACATTCCTCTCCGTCTTTCAAACCTTCGGCTATGATCCCGGCCTGCTCTTTTAAATACTCCGTGTTCATCATGCTCGAAATATCCTTGAGCACCTCAGTCTCAACGGCTGCTTTTTTGCGTTTTTCCCACGCTTCGTTCAGCCTGTTTCTGTGTTTTTTTAATTCATCCATTCTTTGCGCGAGCTCTGTCAAACGCTTTTCGCGCGTCTCTATCTTATCAATTTCAGCCGTCAGCTTTTCGCGCCGCTCTCCCGCGCCCAAAAGTTTTTCTCTCTCAAGCTTAAGTCCGCCCAAAGCTTCTGTTATCTCATTTATTTTATTTTTAAGCGCGTCGACGTTTTTATTTTCATTCGCCGTTTCGCTTTCCCTTGTTTTCAGTATCTTCGATATTTTGTCGGACTCGTCGTAATCCGGCAGGGCGCTTTCAAGCACTGCCGCCTCCGACTCGAGCTTGGTCCGCTCGGGCTGTTTGGCGCGCTCGGCGTCCAAATTGTTTTTCAGCAGCGCGAGCTCGGGCTCGGCCTCTTTGAGCTTCGTTTCCGCGTCATCAAGCGCCTTCCGCGCCGCCTTGGTCTCCTCCGCCTTTCCGATTCGGCGGTTCATATCCTCAAGTCGTTTCGCGAGCTGTTCGATCTCGGCCCCAAGGTTTTCGCTTTTCGCCTCATCGGATTCTAATATCTCGGTAAGCGCTTCGAGGGCCGCGTCGGCTCTGATATATTCCGCGCCGAAAATCTCGCCGTATTTCTCATCGTCATAAACTGCCGAATCGGCATAGCGCCCGATCTCACCGCTCAGCTTTTCACATTCTGCGAAGGCGGCCGACGCCGCGTCTTTAAGCTCGTTCTGCAAATCGCTGAAACGCTCGGTTTTGAATATATCGCGAAATATTTTCTGACGCTCCGAAGTGGGCGCCAGCAGCAGCTTCAAAAAGTCGCCCTGTGCTATCATCGCGATTTTTGAAAACTGTTCTTGGTCAAGCCCGATTATATTCCGTATCGCGTCTGAAACATCTTTGTTTTTTGTAATTATCCTGTCGTCGGGCAGGCGCAGCTCGACTTCCGCGCGCTGTGTCGCGGTGCCTCCGCCGCGTTTTGCCTGACGCGTATATTCGGGATTCCTTTTAACGGTATACACTTTTCCGCCGTACTCAAACACAAGCCTCACATAGGTCGGAGTGTCGGGCTCGGCGTATTTTGAGCGCATCATGGACGGGTCACGGTTCTCGCCGCTGGCCGCGCCGTACAGCGCGTAGGTTATCGCGTCAAATATCGTGGTCTTGCCCGCGCCCGTGTCGCCTGTTATCAGATAAAGGCCGCGCTCGCCCAGTGCTTCCATGTCTATCTCGTTTTTTTCGGCGTAGGGTCCGAACGCCGAAACTGTCAGTTTAAGGGGTCTCATCGCTCACCCTCCCATATCTTTTCGATCATGTCGCCGAGGATCTCCTTCTGCTCGTCGGTCATTTCCTTATTGTTCTGCTTTTTGAACAGCTCGGCAAACAGCTCGGCGGGCGCCCGCAGCTCGGTTTCCGCCGCTTTAAGTTCTGCCGCTCCCGCGCGCGATCGGGAATTGTCGTATTCCAACCGCATTATATTTGGGTACACCGTCCGCAGTCTCGACACCGCGTTAGGTATGTCCCGCTCGTCGGTGAGCGTGATCCTGAGGTAATCATCCTTTCGAGTGCCCTCATAAAAAGCCTTTGACATCAGCTCGTCGTATTTGCCTTTTATGCTGCGCATATCGTGTATCGGAACGATCGGTACCGTGCTGATCCGCGCGTCGCCCTTTTCTCTAAGCTCAACTATCGTCACGGACTTTTTGTGGTTCTCCTCGGAGAACGAGTATTTAAGGGGCGTTCCGCAGTATCGGATCGTCTCTCTGCCTATATGCTGCGGGCCGTGGATATGACCGAGGGCCACATAGTCAAACGGCTCGAACACCGACGCGTCCACATTATCGCTGCCGCCCACCGATATCTCCTCGGAATCGCAGGTCCCGGCGCCGGTGACGAACTGGTGAGTTATCAGCACGCTGCGGCGGTCGGGTCTCACTCTCATTGCCTCCACCGCGCGGCGAACCGCGTCGGTATACGAGCTTATGTCCGCGTCCTCAAAAACTGCGCGCACATGCGACGGCTTTATAAAAGGCAGCATGAAAAAGTCGACCTCGCCGTATTCGTCGCTCAAGGTCTGCGGTTCGGTTTTTCCGTCATACACGGGCGACATATGCACGCCGCCGCGTTCCATTATCCTGCCGCCGAAGGCTATGCGCTCCGCCGAATCATGGTTCCCGCTGATAACAAAAACGTGCCCGCAGATATCCGAAAGACCGCAGATCAGCCTGTCGAAAAGGCGCACCGCCTCGGCCGAGGGCTGCGCTTTGTCGTACACGTCGCCGGCTATTATCACCGCGTCGGGCCGCTCGTCGCGGGTTATTTTTGTAATTTGCTCTATCACGTTTTCCTGCTCGGGTATCATCGAGAACTCGTTTACCCGCTTACCCAGATGCAGGTCGGACAGATGGATTATTTTCATATTATCAACTCCGTTATTCAAGCACTATCTGCTTGTGGTCTTTTGATTCTTTATACAGCACAAATTTGTTGCCTATGACCTGCACCACGTCCGAGCCGGTGGCTTCAGTAAGCTCGCCCGCCGCCTCGCGCGCGGTCATAAACGCGCTGTCGAGAACGTGGAATTTTATCAGCTCTCTCGCCTCAAGAGCGTCGAGCGTTTGCTTTATCACGTTTTCGTTTATGCCGTCTTTTCCTATTTGGTACAGGGCGGGAACACGGTTGGCAAGTCCGCGCAGATACGCCCGTTGTTTTGTTGTTATCATTATATTTCTCCTTGCTCGCCTTGCGGCGCTTTTTCAAAATTTTTCACATCCCCACCTCCGTCAGGCTTCGCCTGACACCTCCTCCCGGGAGGAGGCAATCGGGCGGCCGGGGTCGTCCGCCCCTACGACCGTAATTCGCTAGTCTCTACGTTGTGTCATATTTATCAATATTTTCGTCATGACCTCGTACACCTCTTTTGCAAGCGGGGCGGTTGATAGGCACTCAAGGTGCCGCTTGACCGTGCCGAAATCACCGCGCGCCACGGGGCCCGTCAGCGCAGCTTTGGGACCTTTTTCGGTTATGTTCCGCGCGTTGTTTATTATAAGCGGCGACAGCGCGGCGAGAGCCTCGCTGTCCGAAAAGCCGCAGTCTCCCAAAAGCCCGCAGGCGATATCAGAAAGCCCCACCGCGAAATTGCTGGCGAACACCGCCGCCGCGTGGTAAAGCGCTTTGCCCTCGGACCTGATGATCTTATACTTATTTCCGCAGAGGTCGAGCAGAGCCGCCGCCTTTTCGCAGTCTCCCTCAAGCGTAAAAAACGCGTCCGAAAAATCGCAGCTCCTATCGCTCACCGCCAGCAGCATGTGGGCGCTCGCGGTCTCCGCTCCGCGCTTTTTCAGCGCCCGCAGGACCTCGCTCGAAAGCGCGCCCGATGTGTGGCAGAATGTCTTGCCCTCAAGGCTCAGCTTAAGCGCGGCGATATTTTCCGCGACTTCCTCTATCGCCCCGTCGGCGACCGTGAGAAAAATCATGTCGCAGTCCGCGATAAGAGCGCCAATGTTCTCATAGGCTTGACTGCCCGTGTATTCGGCCGCTTCCTCCGCGTGCGCTCTCGTCCGCGAGCTGTAGCCCGCGAGATCCGCGCCGCGAGATTTAATATAACTACCGAAAGCGGTGCCGACTTTGCCGGCACCGATAAATCCTGTCTTATTCATCTCTGAAATGTCTCCTGATGCAGCGGAACTCATCAAAAGCGGCGTATATGGGCTCGTCCTTTCCGCTGTAGGCGTACATGCCTACCATAGCGCCCGTGAAGCGCTTGCCCTTTTTGATCGCCTGAGCGCAGAGGTAGTAAATGTTGTCCGCCGTGTATACTTTTCTGTAATTCGTTCCGTCTATGCTGTATGAGAACACGCGGCGCAGGCCGTCGGTCTCGATCTTTAAATATATGGTATCGGTGAGGCCGGGCAGACCCACATAGTGGGTGAACCGCTCCACATCGTCTATTTTCTCGAACAGCTTGAGCGCGTAGCCCCTCTCGCCGTTTCTGTAAATTCCGAAGGTAAAGTAGGTCAGCTCGTCGTAATACCCTGTCAGGCCGTAGTTCTGCTCGTAGTCAAGGTCGGGCAGGACGTCCATCTTGCAGATCACGTCAAAGTTAAAGTCGGGCTGGCGGCGCACAATAAAGTTGACCGCTTTTCTGGAGCTGAGGGGCTCCCTTGAGCCCTTTATGTACAGTCTGCTGTTCTCAAGCCTGAATCCGTCCTGCTCAGGGATACCCGAGAACATCCAGAACGGCTTTATTTTTCCGTCGTCAAAGCTGTCGTAGCTGGCTCCGGGCTCGTTGGGCGCGGGCTTCAGCTTGGGCTTTTTCTGGAGGGTGCTGGGGCCGTTCAAATTATTCACGATCGGCCAGCCGTCGGGCGTCCATGTGATAGGGTCGAGGCAGGTCTCGCGGCCGAGCATTGCGTATTTTCCGTCAAGGCTCCTGTTGCAAAGATACACCACGTACCAGTCGCCGTCAGGGGTCTGCACGGGCTTGGCGTGGCCAGCGCAGGTTATCGGCGCGGTGTAGTCGCGCTGCGTCAGTATCGGGTTATATGGGCAGGGCTCATACACGCCCATCAGCGTCTTGCTTCGCGACACGGTCACGCAGTGCTGCTCCCCTGTGCCGCCCTCGGCCTGGAACAGATAGTAATATCCATCCTTGTGTATCAAATGCGGGCCCTCGGGAGCGCGCTTGTTGTCGCCGTAGTAGAGGAGTTTGGCCTCGGAGATCTTCTCGGTGGCGTCCTCGTTGAGCTCAAATATTCTGGCGCCGCGGTTCAGCAGCATGTAGCGTCTACCGTCCACATCGGTGAACAGCGACGGATCAATACCGTCCTCGTCGATAAACACGGGCTCGGAATACGGGCCCTCGGGCTTTTCGGACGAAACAATTATCTGTCTGCGCTTCACTTTTTCGCTGTCGTTGTAGCGCAGAGTGGCCGTTATGTAAAACTTTCCGTTGTGGTATGATATATCTGGCGCCCAGTAGCCTCTGCCGCCCTCGAGACCGTCAAGGTGCGCCCATTCGGGGTTGGTTATGGCGTGTCCTATGCTCTGCCAATGCACCAGATCGGTCGAGTGAGAAATGGGTATGCAGGGAAAGAACACGAACGACGAGTTCACCATGTAGTAGTCCTCGCCAACGCGCACTATCGAGGGGTCGGCGTAAAATCCGCGGCGCACGGGATTTTGGTACATGTCCTCAAACTTGCAGCCGACAACCTGTTCAAAATATTTTTCTATATCGGCAAAGTCGTGCTCCCTTGCCAGCTCAAAGGGCGTTATCAGATGTCTGTCGCCCCGGCAGGGGTCGAGCCCCACGCGCTCCACAAAGTATTTGACTATCTCAAGATCACCGGTCATGACCGCCTCGTGCAGCGCGCTGCGGTGCCTGAAATCGCACTCGTTGAAGCTGGCGAAGGTGTATTCGACCAAAAACTTCACCCACTTCATATCGCCGGTCCTTATCATGTGGTACGCCGCGGATATCCCGTTTTCATCGCACTCGTCCACAAGTCTGGCGCTGTGGGAAAGCATCTCCTTGACACTGTCCATATCCCGCCTTTTTATCAGGTCAATAAATTCACTCATAATCGCACCTCAATGCTATAGTTTCTGAATATACATAAGATATTGTAACAGGCATTAGCACGAAATGCAATAGCTAAATTGTATATAATTTCACAAAATGAGCGTCGGATTTTTAACAAAAAATATTTTTGTTTGATTTTTGGGATGCATAAAATAGTAACCGATTGCGCTATTTATATATGATTTATATAAACATCTTGACAAAAGCGCGATAATGATATATAATAATTATAGAAAGAGAAACGGCAGAGCGTAAAAACGGTCAGCCGCTTCGGGAAGTATATAAAACAACTGCCTTTAGCTGCTAAACTTTAAAGGCGGTTGTATTTTTTATTGCACTGATGGTGCAAATACTGTAAGTATCACAGCAATTACCATTAGAGCAAAAGCTATTTTGAAAAAAACATTTTTCATACGCTATCACTCCTTTCTTTACGTCTTAAACACGATGTTAAGTGTTTAGAAGGAGTGAAGCGACCAACCGTCTCTACGTCTTTAGTTCTGCCTTTTATGATTGCGCGTTTTATTCGCGCAAAGGTGTTTCTCCGCGCGGAACAGATCCGAACTTGCAGTTTTTGCTGCCACATATATTATAACATACTGTGACAATTTTTTCAAGTAACAATCGGTTACAGCGCAAAGTTCCCATTTTTTGTAAAATAATTTAACCCTACATAATATTGTTTTCAAGCCATTTTTCGCGCATGAGGCGGATGAGGAATAAAATTCCTCTGACGCATAGCTCGACGCACATGGCGATCCACGCGCCTCTGAGACCGAGCCGCGGCACAAGGGCAAGCGCCAGCGTGATCCTGACGCCCCACATGGTGAGCAGGTTCAAAAGACTTGGCACCAGCGTGTCGCCCGCGCCACGGAGCGCGCCCGAACAGACTATCGACGCGGCGTACATCGGCTCGGCGAACGCCTCTATGCGCAGGATATCAATTCCCAACGCGCGGACCTGCTCGGACGGTGTGAGCATCGCGAACATAAACGGCGCGGCCGCGTACATCAGCACCGCCGCGGCCGACATGATCGCGACGCCCAGAACCACCGCGGTCACAGCGAAACGCTTGGCTATATCCTTGCGGTCGGCTCCTATGCTCTGGCCGACCAACGTGGTCGCCGCGGTTCCTATACCGTAGCCCGGCATGTAGCACAGGCTCTCGGCCGTGATCGCCAGAGAGTTGGCTGCGACCGCCGCTGTGCCGAGCGGCGCCACGATCAAGGTGGTGACCACCTGCGCGCCGCACATCACCGTGTGCTCAAACGCCGCGGGGATCGAAATGCGCAGCGCCGCTTTTACGCACTTGAGCCTGATCTTCCACGAGCCCTTGAGCCTGAGCGACAATATCTCGGAACGGAAGGCCGCCGAATAAAACATCAGAGCCGCGGCGCACAGCTCGGCGCAGGCCGTGCCCAAAGCCGCTCCCGCGACGCCGTGGCCGAAACCGAACAGATGAACGGACGCGCCGAAAACAGAAATCTCGCGGGTCGGGAAAATAAATATAAAATTGAATACCACATCAAGCGCGCACATCAAGATATTGAGCAGACCCGGCGTTTTCAGATCGCCTCCGCACTGAAGCGAGCTTGAGCACAACATTCTGATCTGCATTATCGGCAGCGCGCAGGCGTATATGAAAAAGTAGCGCGTAGAGTTTTGGGTCACGCCCTCGGCTCCGCCCAGCCAAACGGGCAGCGGGCGGCTTATCGACAAAGCGGCCGCCGAGATCAGAGCGCCGAATATAAGCGCCGAGATAAGGCCCTGGCGAAAAACATTTCTCGCGCCCTCATTGTCCCGCGCGCCCGCGAGCTGGGCGATTTGGACAGAAAAGCCTGTGGCGAGCGAAACGCACAGCCCGCCGATCAGCCACATGGTAGTGCTTATCAGACCTATCGAGGCGGTGGCGCTCTCACCGAGGCTTCCGACCATCGCCGCGTCTATATACTGCATGATTATCGAGCTTATCTGCGCCATGATCGCGGGAATGCTCAGCCTTATGACGGTAAGCGTCATTTCTTTGACCCGCGGCGTTCCGCTTTCGCTTATGTTAATTATTTGTTTCAATTTCTCTTATCTCCCGCCGCAAGCGATAAACATATCGCCTTGATTATTAAAAGCCGCTCCGGAAAACGTTCCGAAGCGGCGGTTTTTTGGTTTGGTTTTAGTTTTAATTTATTTAGTTGTTATTTTAATTTTCGGAATTTTCCGAGCTGCCCGAGCCGCCTGACGCGCTCACACCGGTGATCGACTTGACGGTTGAGGGCCACAAATCGGTATAAACCTTGCCGGGCTCCAGACCGCCGACCTTCGCCTCGCCCATCTCGGTCACGGTTACAAGCTGGTACCCCCCCCCGATCAGATCCGGGATCAGGCGCTCAACCGCGTCGATCGTCGAATCGTAAATATCATGGAACAGGATAATGTCTCCGTCCTGAACGGTTGACATTACATTATTGTACACCGCGTCGGCGTTCTTTGACTTCCAGTCAAGAGTATCGACCGACCAGAGGATTATCGGCTGTCCGTACTCCTTGGCGACGCTCTTTACCGAGTCGTTATAAGAGCCGTAGGGCGGGCGCACGGTAGACGGACCCTCGCCGATGATGTCCTTTAAATTATTTGTGCTCTTTTCGAACTGGCTCTTGAGCGAGTCGCTCGAAAGGGTCGTAAGCTGCGTGTGGTCGTAGGTATGGCTCGCCGTGTCGCAACCCAGAGACTGCATGCGCTTTATGGTGTCGGCCGCGCCCTTCATGTGGTCGCCCAGCATAAAGAATGTTGCGCGGGCGTTGTTTTCCTCCAGCGCGTCAAGCAAACGCTTCGTGGTCTCGGCCCCGGGGCCGTCATCAAATGTCAGCGCTATCATCGGAGCGTCGGGGTCAATTTTGCCGTTGCCGCGCTTCCAGCCGCTATCCACATAGGACTGCACCTCGCTCTTGAGCACATCCTTGACCTCCTCGGTCTCGGGATTAAACACCTTTGCGAATATCGACGAGTAGTTGGATGTGTAGCCGTTCTTTTCGTATTCGTTAACGTCGGCGTTATACACGATAATGCTGCTGCCGTCCTCTTTCCACATAGTGGTGAGAACATCGTTGAAATTATCGTACCAGCCGACAGTCTTTTGTTCCTCGGCCTCGCTCGGCGTGAACTGCTCGCTGCGGCCGTCCTCGGTGTACATTGTCACCATTTCCTCGCCGCTTGTGTCGCTGACATCCACGGGAACGATCCCCTTCATGCCCAAGCAAACTATCAGCACCACAGCAAGCAAGGCACAAGCAACTATTTTTTTCATTTGTAAACCCTCCGAATTTATCGATATAATAAGTACAAATATCAATAATAATTATAACTACTATTATTATATCATAACGGCTCACCGTGTCAACACAAAAATATTACAAATTTCTAACATTTTCTCGCCGCGCGGTCTCACCCCGCGAGAATATAAAGCAAAGCGAAAATAAGCGCCTTGTCGGCGTCATCGTTGTCGGCGACAAGCAGGATAAGGGCCAAAAGCAGCAGATCCTCGGCCGTCACAAGGCCGAGTATCTTTTTTGTGCGGCGATTATACAGCTCGCTCGGCAAAATATCCAGCAGCGAGTCGAAAAAACCGCTCTCCCGAGGCTGCTCCGTATGCGGCGGCGCGGCGGGTCTCTCGGGCTCGCGCTTTGCGCGGTCATCGTTCCGCATATACGCGCCTCCCGTCCGCGGCGGGTTTCCTCCTCCGCTCTGAGCTCCCCGCGGAGCGTCTCGAAGGTTTGGCTGCGGCGCGGGATTTCCTCCGCCGCGCGGCGGACTGTTTGAATTATAGCGTCTGTACATGGCGGCCTCCTAAAATCCGAAATCGAACCCGTTTTCCCGCAGAACCGAAAAAGCCTTGATCATTCCCATTATCTTAACCGCGGTGTCGGTTTTCGCGCGGCGGGACTCGCGGAGGTACGGCTTCAGCGCGTACAGCAGCTCGGCCTCACGGCCCGTGTCGCGCCGCTTCACGTTCTCAAGAATTTTTCCCATTTTTACCATCATTTCAAAATCCGCCGCGTCCTCTTCCATCGCCGTCCGCTCGGGCGGTTTTTCTCCTCCGTCCGAGCCCGAGAGCGCGCTTATTATTCCGCTTATCTGCTCGCGGCCCTCGCCGCTGCTCATCATCTCTTTAAGCTTTTCAACCGCGCCGCTCAAGTCAAGCTCGCCGCCCATCGAATCACCGCCCTTATGTAATCAGTTATTTTTTAAGAAAAGCGTTTAGATTTTTCATCAGCTCCGGATTTGAGCTCAGAGCCTTTTTGACGCCGCTGTTTTCGCTCACCGCCTTGTTTACGTCCGCCGCGCTGAGCTTGCTCAGATTTTTGCCGAGATCGGGGCTCTCGAGCGCCTTTTTGAGCGCGCACATATCCTCTTTGGACAGCGTGCCGCCGAGAGCGCCTAGCATTGAGTTAAGCTTGTTTTTGTCGAGATTTTTTGTCATGTCGTTTATATTCATAACCATTCCGCCTTTCGGATCAAATTATACTACAGTACATTCTATGTATTTTTATAAAAATAGTGACAAAAAAATATTTATGTGATATAATGGGTGAGTCGGATAATTTTTCCGGTTATGACTATAGGAGGTTTGACTTTATGAAAGCGGTAGTTCTCAGCGATTCCCACGGCAGCTTCGGCGAGCTTAAAAAAGCGGTCGACGCCGAGATAAAAAACGGCGGAGTTTCGATGATAATGTTCGCGGGGGACGTGCAGCGCGACGCGGACGCTCTCAGACGGGAGTACCCCAAAATACCCGTGGCGGTCGTTCTCGGCAACAACGATTGGTCGGTTCGGGACGTGCCCTTTGACGTGACGTTTACGTTCGCGGGCAAGCGGGTGTTCATGACCCACGGCCACAAGTACCATGTGAAATACGGGCTGAATACCCTGCTGCTCAAGGCAAGGGAACAAGGCGCCGACATCTGCGTTTTCGGACACACTCACCGCCCGTATCTTGAGGAGGTCTCGGGAGTGCTGATGTTGAACCCGGGCAGCGCGTGGATGAGCTACGCGGTGCTGGAGGTGGACGAAAACGGTCGCGCCAAGGCCGAGATAAAGAAAACTCTTTGATATAACATATTTTATAATAACGAGGTAAATATTATGCTGCTTGCTATTGACGTAGGAAACACAAACATTGTGGCGGCGCTCTATAACGGGGATGATTATATCCGCAGCTGGAGGATCGCCACCGATATCAACAAGGCCAGCGACGAGTACGGAATACTGCTGTGTCAGCTTTTGAGGAGCGAAAACACAAAGCCAGATCAAATAGACGATGTTATGATCGCCTCGGTCGTGCCGACGGTCATGCACTCGCTGACAAACGCGGTCAAGCGATATTTGGGCTGCAAGCCCATGATAGTGGGCCCCGGGATCAAAACCGGAATGAATATAAAAATGGACAACCCGAGGGAGCTCGGCGCCGACAGGATAGTGAACGCGGTGGCGGCGATAAACAAATACAAACCGCCGCTTATAATCGTGGACTTCGGCACCGCCACCACATTCTGCTCGATCGACAGAAGCGGCTGCTATGTGGGCGGAGTTATCACCGCGGGCATGAAGATCTCGATGGACGCGCTTTTTGAGCGCACGGCCAAGCTGCCCAAGGTGGAGATCGTAAAACCGCCCTCGCCGATCGGCAAAAACACGGTGAACTCGATACAGAGCGGCGCGCTCTACGGCCACGCGGGCATGACCGACAGCATTGTGCGCAGGATCAAAAAAGAAATAGGCGAAGACGCCTCTGTGATCGCCACGGGCGGACTGGCAAAAATGATCTCTCGGGAATCCGAAGAGATAGATATCGTAGACAGCATGCTGACCGTTGACGGACTTAAAATACTGTATGACAAAAACAAAGAAAAATAAAAAGGAGAAATAAAATGGACTATAACAAAGAAGCGCTCAAACTCCATAAGGAGCTTAAAGGAAAAATAGAGGTCGCGTCGCGCGCGGCCACAACAAATAAGGACGAGCTTTCTGTCGCCTACACTCCCGGCGTGGCCGAGCCCTGCCGCGAGATTGCTAAGGACAAGAGCCTGGTTTATGACTACACCCGAAAGGGCAATCTGGTGGCTGTGGTGACCGACGGCAGCGCGGTTCTGGGTCTCGGGAACATAGGCCCCGAAGCGGGAATGCCCGTTATGGAGGGCAAATGCGTGCTGTTTAAAAACTTCGCGGATATTGACGCGTTTCCTATCTGCCTTGACACGCAGGACACGGACGAGATCGTTGAAACGGTCAAAAACATAGCTCCCGGCTTTGGCGGCATCAATCTTGAGGATATCGCGGCGCCCCGCTGCTTTGAGGTGGAACGCAGGCTCAAGGAAGCGCTGGACATTCCCGTTTTCCACGACGACCAGCACGGAACCGCGATAGTGGTGTCGGCGGGAATCATCAACGCACTCCGCGTTGTGGACAAAAAAATCGAGGACGTGAATATCGTGATAAACGGCGCAGGCAGCGCAGGTATCGCGATTTGCAAAATGCTGATGAACATGGGCGCCGAAAACATTATTCTGGTCGACAAGATCGGCGCGATACGCGAAGGAATGAAGGGGCTTAATCCCGAGCAGGAAAAAATGTCGAAAATAACCAACAGAGGCAAAAAGTCGTGCAGCCTGGCCGACGTGATGAAAGGCGCCGACGTGTTTATCGGAGTCTCGGCGCCAAACATAGTCAGCAAGGACATGGTTCGCTCGATGGCTGACGACGCGATAGTTTTCGCCATGGCGAACCCCACACCCGAGATCATGCCCGACCTTGCCAAAGAGGCGGGGGCCAGGATCGTTGGCACCGGACGCTCCGATTTTCCAAACCAGATAAACAACGTTATCGCGTTTCCGGGAATATTCCGCGGCGCGCTGGACGCGAGAGCAAAGGCCATAACCGAAAAGATGAAAACCGCCGCCTGCCGCGCCATCGCGGGACTTATCTCGGACGACGAGCTGAGCGAGGAATATATTATCCCCAAAGCCTTTGACCCGAGGATCGCGAAAGCCGTGGCGAAGGCCGTGGCGGAAGCGGCAGAAGAATAACTCGGCACGAGTAAAAATACCTTAAAAATGCAAAGAAAAGGCGGAAGCGTATGGCTTCCGCTCTGTTTCTTTTGGTGAGTTGTTGTTTTCGGTTTTCAAGTCAGAAAGCGTCACAGTTAAACGCTTTCGCAATACACGATTACAAAAGTGCGCTCCAAAACTATTTCGCCGCGCTTTTAACGGCGTCAGCCTTACAGCGTTCATACTCAACGTCAAGAACCGTCTGAACAGTATGCTCTGCAAGTTTGTCAAGAGAGTTATACTTTTGCACAAGTGTGACAACGCTGTCATCAATAACAAGCGGGATTTCATAGTCGAACACTTTGATATTAAGAGCTTTACACATCTTCATAACAGTGTTAAAACCTGTGCCCGAAATGCCGTTTTTGAGAGCGCTTACCACAGTTGTCTGAGCTATACCCACGCTGAACGCGAACTGACGCACACTGCGGTACTGCTTCTTGATCTCCTGCTTTATAAGCATTGTCAAGTCGTCCATTCTAATACCTCCTTCTTATGATTCTGTAATATATACTCGTGTTCCAAAGGGCATGTTTGCGGACAGCCAGTTTATGTACTTAGCCTGGCACCGCACGCAGCCCAATGATAATTTAACACCTACGTTATTGTTATACGGCGTTCCGTCGTATCTCAGCAGCGTCGAATGAAGCGCGTAGTTTCCGTAGAAAACCATTACGGGACCCACATAGTAATTCGCGTAGGCCCATCTGTCCTGCGCCTGAAAATACTCGAATGTGCCCGTGATCGTCTCGCTGCCCTCGGCGCCGATTCCGACCGTGAAATCCTTGACCCATTTCCAATTTCCTCTTGAGCCCTCGAAAACAGTGCATCTGAATTTTTGCTTATTTACCCAGATCATGTAGTTTGTTGAACTTCCCACACCGCTCTCGTTCGCTCTTTTCTCAAGAGCCGCGATCGACTCAAGAGCCATGGGCGACTTTGTGAGATGAATGTCTATATACTCGCCCGCGTCGAAATACTCCAAAGTGCTTCCGAAGCTCTCAACAAAGGGACGAAGCTCGATATAAGTCAAACTGTTGATGTTTGAGACCGGAACGCTCAGCGCCTTGTCCTCACCAAAGACCGTTATGTAACTGAAACCTATGTTCACCAACATCTCTTTATCGCCGGTTTTCACTTTAACGCTGTCATACTGAGGAAAGTACGTGCAGTCGGTGATGCCGATCGCCTCAGCCACCTCGGAAAGCGGCGCTATGATCGACGAGCCCTCAAAGATCGCCGGTGACGTGAGCGGCACATATTTTCCGTCAACATAAATGTTTATCGGGCCCTGCGTTCTTATGTGGGCCGTCATGTCGGCGTGATTTGATATCGAGCCGTCATCGTTCACATATGTGTAAAGCGGCAGCTTCTCGGAAAGCGGCAGCGGGTAATTATCCGAATAATAATCGATCGAGTCTATGCCCGACACATCCAGATAATACATCGTGCCGATAGGCGCCGCGGGAACATCGTAAGTAAGACTGAAGCCGTCAAGACTGTTTATATATTCCGTGTGCGAGCCCAGAAGCTCTCCGTCCGCGGAGTACAGATTAAACACCGCGTAGTCGTATCTGGGCCAACCGTCAAGCACCGCAGTGAAATTAACCGTGTAGCTTGTTATCAAATTCGCGGTCGGGATCTCCTGTGTCGGCGGCTCCGAAACAACGGCTGTGTCCGCCTCGGTAATCTCGGGTTCTCCCGATGCGAGAGGTATTTCCACTGCGTCATATTCACCGTCCGCGAGGGGTATTTCCTCCGCCTTTTCCTCGGGTGGAATGATCTCGGGCGAATTTTGTGTTTCCTCGGTCGGCAAAACCACGGGGGCCAGCGATTCGAAAGGCATAGACTCCGTGTCGGTCTCATCGGCGTATGAAATCATATCGAACGGGGCCAGAGCCAAAATTGCCGCTGCCAAACAAATCAATAATCTTTTTTTCATATATTATCCTCATATTTTCATTACTAATTCCTAACATAATTATTGTATAACAATTTTCTGCAATTGTCAACAACAATTTAACAAATAGTTGACTGATTTTGTTATTTTATTAACAAAATCACGCACAAGTATACGCAGTCCATTCATTTGACCGTTTTTCCTTGATAATTTCCAGACCGACGGCCTCAAGAGCGGCTTTTACCTCCTGCGCTCTCTCGTTGATAATTCCCGAACATATGAATATTCCGTCCGGTTTCATAAAGCCTCTGACAAAGGGCGCGAGAGCAATTATAACATCTGCGACAATGTTGGCGGCAACCAGATCATATTTGCCGAAGCGATCCCGCACCTTTTTATTCGCGATTATATCTCCGCTGCTAACGCTGTACAAACCGCGGTCCAAATTATTTAGGGCCAGATTGTCGTAAGCCACATCCACCGCGGCGGGGTCAATATCCACCGCGTCGCAGTGCGAGGCGCCGAGCAGCAGCGCTATTATAGACAAAATGCCGCTGCCGCAGCCCAGATCGAGCATGGTGTCTCCGGGCTTCAGATTTTCCTCTATCGCCTCGATGCAGAATCTGGTGCTGTCGTGGGTGCCCGTGCCGAATGTCATACCGGGATTTACGCGGAAAACCACCCTGTCGGTCTCTTTTTCGAGCGGAAGCCACTCGGGCTGTATCAGGACCCTGGCCCCAATCTCAATGGGTTTAAAATACTGTTTCCAGTTCTCGGACCAGTCTTCGTCTTTGACCTGCGCGGTGACTATTTTAAGCGCGCCGAATTTTTGCTCTTTATCGGCGGCTCTCATGGCCGCCATTGTTTTTTCGATTTCGGATAGGGTCAAAAGACCGTCGTTATCATCCGCTACATAGGCGGTGATCTTCGTGTCGGCGGTCTTGAGCCTCTCGAGCTCCTCATCCACATAGTCCCAGTATTTTCGGTTGTTTTCGAGAAATTCGATAAAGTCGTCCTTGTCGGAGATCTCGACCCCGTCGATGCCCAGATCGGTCAGAGCCGAGCAGACCGGGTCGATCCCCTCGGACGTTGTTATTATGTTGATTTTTATCCAGTTCATTTTATCCCGGCGGCCACTGCAGGTTTCGGCCGGCCAGCATATGGAAATGCAGGTGGCCGACGGTCTGGCCCCCGTCCTCTCCACAGTTGTTGACTATTCTGTAGCCTTTTTCGGCAAATCCGCGCTCCGCGGCAATTTTGGCCGCGACCTCGAATATTTTGCCTATCACAGCCGAGTTTTCGGCGGTGATCTCGTTGGTCGAGCTTATGTGATTTTTGGGCACGATCACGATATGCTCGGGCGCCTGGGGCGCGATGTCCAAAAACGCGTAAACGCTTTCGTCCTCATACACCTTTGTGGACGGGACCTCGCCCGCGACTATCTTGCAAAATAAGCAATCCGACATATATTTACCTCCTTTTATTGCCTCTCCCCTTGTCTATATGTTGACCACTCTCAGTCACCTTCGGTGACAGCTCTCCCCAAGGGGCGAGCCTAAGTCCTATTTCCTATTTCCTAGTCCCTACGTTGACAGCTCTCCCCAATGGACGAGCCTTTTATTTATCTTTCTTTATGTGTTTTTCAAGTATGCTTCTGACGTTTTTCAGGGCTTCCTCGACCTTTTCGGGCAGGCGGCCTCCGGCCTGAGCGCTGTCGGGCCTTCCTCCTCCGCCTCCGCCGAGCTCCTTGGCGACCTCGGAAATTACTTTTCCGGCATGGGCGCCCTTTTCGATAGCCTCTTTTGAGGTCATTGAGATAAGGTTGACCTTTTCGCCCGCCTTTGACGCAAGCACGATCAGCGAGTTGGGCAGCTTGGCCTTTAAGTTATCGCCTATCTCGCGCATGGTGTTCATGTCAACGCCGTCGTCCAGCACTTGCGTCACAACCTTGATACCGTCCACTTCCTCGGCGTCCTCCAAAGCGTTGCCGAGGCTGCTTTTGGCGAGCTTGCTCTTTAAGCCCTCTATCTCGTGTTTCCGGTCGCGCAGCTCGTTCATCACGCCCTCGGCGCGGCCGAGCAGGTCGGCCTGTCCGGTCTTTAAGGTCTTTGCCACATCATAGAGCAGCAGCGACTGATTGCGGCACAGCTCGATAACGTTGTGTCCCGTGGTTCCCTCGATACGTCTCACGCCGGCGGCCACTCCCGACTCGCTGAGTATTCTCATGATTCCCAGGTTTCCGGTGTTGGCGGCGTGGGTTCCTCCGCATAACTCAATGCTGAAATCGCCCATGCGGACAACGCGGACGCGCTTGCCGTACTTCTCGCTGAACAGCGCCATCGCGCCCATGGTCCTGGCGGTGGCTATATCCTCCTCGAAGCAGTCTATCTTTATGCACTCCATTATCTTGTCGTTTACCAATGTTCCGACTTTGAGCTGTTCCTCGATCGTCATAGCCTGAAAATGCGAGAAGTCAAAGCGGAACCTATGCTCGTCCACATACGAGCCCGCCTGCGCCACGTGCTTGCCGAGCACCTGTCTGAGCGCCGCCTGAACAAGATGCACCGCCGAATGGTTGCGCATGATCGCCTTGCGGCGTTCGGCGTCGACGCTGACGCTGACCGTCTCGCCCACCGAGATCTCGCCGTTCTGGACAACGCAGTGGTGGTGGAACTTGCCGTTCTTTTTGGTTACGTCCTTGACGCGCACCGACGCGGAGTCGGTGTTTATATATCCTGTGTCGCCCACCTGGCCGCCGCTCTCGGCGTAGAGCACCGAGCGGTCAAGCACGATAACGACCTCGTCGTCCTTCTCGGCCTTTTGAACGCGCTCGTCGCCCTTGGCGATAGCGAGCAGCTTGGATTTTCCGTTAAATTTCTGATAGCCCTCGAATATCGTGGCGTCCTTTATGTCTATGAATATGTCGTTTTCCCAGGCCGTGTCGTCGTTGTTTCCGCGGGCGGTCTTTGAGGTTGCGCGCTGCTTGTTGAGCAGTTCTTTGAACATGGTCTCGGCTACCACAAATCCGTTCTCGCCCATGATCTCGCGGGTCAGGTCGATCGGGAATCCGTAGGTGTCGTATAGCTTAAACGCCCTCTCGCCGTCGAGTTCGCTTATGCCGCTCTGCTTCATTTCCTCTATATAGGACTTGATTATCTGCATACCCTGGTCGATGGTGTTGTTGAAGCGCTCCTCCTCGCTCTTGATAACGCTCTCGATATACTCGAAGTTGGCGTCAAGCTCGGGATACGCGCTCATCGACTCGTTGGCGACGACTCTCGCCAGCTTATACAGGAACGTGCCCTTTATGCCCAGCAGTCTGCCGTGGCGCGCGGCTCTACGCAAAAGTCTGCGCAGCACGTAGCCTCTGCCCTCGTTGGAGGGAAGCACACCGTCAGCCGTCATGAACACGATGCTGCGGATATGGTCGGTTATAACGCGAAGCGAGGTGTCGGTGTGTTTGTCCTCACCGTATTTGACGCCCGCCATCTCGGCAGCCGCGTCGAGCACGCGCCTTATGGTGTCGACCTCGAAGATCGAGGTAGTGCCCTGCATGATGCAGGCTATTCTCTCAAGACCCATACCGGTGTCGATATTGGGATGATCAAGCTTGTTGTACGTGCCGTTCTCGTCCTTGTCGAACTGGGTGAACACCAGGTTCCAGAACTCGACGTATCTGTCGCAATCGCAACCCACGGCGCAGTCGGGGCTGCCGCAACCGTATTCCTCGCCGCGGTCGTAGTATATCTCGGAGCAGGGGCCGCAGGGGCCGGTTCCAATCTCCCAGAAATTGTCATCCTTGCCCAGATGCACGATCCTGTCCTTTGAAACGCCGACATGGTTCACCCAGATGTCCTCGGCCTCGTAGTCGTCCTCATAGACGCTGACCCAGAGACGGTCTTTGGGTATCTCCAGAACCTCTGTGATAAACTCCCACGCCCACTTGGTGGCGTCCATCTTGAAGTAATCGCCGAACGAGAAATTTCCCAGCATTTCAAAGAATGTGCCGTGGCGCGACGTGAGGCCCACCTGCTCGATATCCGGGGTCCTAATGCACTTCTGGCAGGTGGTGACGCGCTTCGCGGGCGGCACTTCCTTGCCGGTAAAGTAAGGCTTCAGAGGCGCCATGCCGGCATTTATCAGCAGCAGGCTGGCGTCGTTCTGCGGAACCAGCGGAAACGAGGGCAGGCGCAGATGACCCTTACTCTCAAAAAAGCTCAAAAACTTTTCGCGTATTTCGTTTAAACCTAATTTTTCCATTTTATCTACCTCTTGCTTCAAATATAAATTTCACTAAATAATTATTATAACAATTTTATTTGTCCTCGTCAATAGTTTTGCAAATATACTTGTAAATTTCGGCGGCGTGTTCCTTGAGCGCCTCGGCCGCCCGAACCGCCTGAATTTTGTTTCCGGCGTCTATTTTAAGCTCAAGTATCGGCGAGCCGCCGTCAAGCATGGTGATCGCCGCGGTGTGCCGCCCGCCGCCCGCGGGTATGACCTCAGCCGTGACGCCGTTGGGATTCACAAGCTCCTCAAACTCCTCGCGCCTCGCGGCCGAGGTTATCTTTTTTCGAATGCTGGCCGGGACTCTGCCGCGAAAAAAATCATCGGTGTCGATCCCGCGGCCCGTCAGCCTCACGCACTCGCTGTTTTTGTAAAACAAGCGCTCGATAAAGCCGTCCTCGATCAGCTCGCTGAGCATGATCGTCAAATCAAAATAGCTCATCACGTTCTCGTCCCAGGTCAGCAATTCCGTAAGCCTCGTCAGAGACA
>CANRHV010000008.1 GCA_947630505.1 uncultured Monoglobus sp.
TATGGAGTGATAAGAAAAAATTTAACATGAGTAAACCCACGTAAAAACGTACTTTTCGGAGTTTTGCTCATGGCTATAGAATATTCAAAAAGGAGAGGATAAAAATGTATATAGGTATAGATTTGGGCGGCACAAACATAGCCGCGGGTCTGGTTGACGAAAACGGAAAAATACTGCAAAAATTTCAAACGCCCACACTGGCGGAGCGCTCGTTTGAGGAGATCGTTTCTGATATAGCAATGGCGGCCGAGCGCATTATAAGCGATTCGAAGATATCAAGATCTGATATAAAATCAATAGGCGTCGGAAGTCCCGGCGCGATCGACAACAAAAATGGCACCATATTGTTCGCGGGCAACCTGGGCTGGAAAAACGCGCCGCTTAAAGCCGAGCTTGAGCGGCTGACCGGCTTTGAGACAAATATAGAAAACGACGCCAACGCCGCGGCGTACGGCGAGTATTTTATGTACGGCGGCGGAATAAGTGATTTTATATTCATAACCCTCGGCACCGGGATCGGCGGCGGCATAATAATAGACGGAAAGATATATCGCGGCTTTAACGGCGCGGGCGCGGAGCTCGGGCACAATACTCTGATTTTCGGCGGCGAAAAATGCAGCTGCGGCAAGCGCGGATGCTGGGAGGTATACGGCTCTGTGAGCGGGCTTATCAACCAGACCAAAGCGGCGATAGAAAAACATCCCGATTCGCTTATGGCAAAGCTGAAATCCGAGCGCGGAACGGTTGACGGAAAAACCGCCTTTGACGCGGCCAAACAAAATGACCCGGCGGCAAAAGCGGTAGTTCAGCAATATCTTGAATATGTGGCTGACGGAATATGCAGCCTTGTAAATATCTTTGAGCCCGAGATCCTGCTGATCGGCGGAGGAATAAGCAAGGAGGGAAACTTCCTGCTCGACCCGATAAAAGAATACTGCGAGAAAAATTATTTTTGCAAGTCGATCCGCCAGACAAAACTCGGTATAGCGAAGCTCGGCAACGACGCGGGAATAATCGGGGCCGCGCTGTCGGCGAGACGCGTCTAAATTTTCAACTCAAGTCCGAGAGCGCAGCGGCGGATCAGATCGAGGGCGTGCAGCGATGCGCGCTCTCTTATATTTTCGCGGCTGCCGTTTAGTTTGAGCTTAAACGCTCTATGAATATTTTTTGAGCAGATTGAAATATACACAAGACCGACGGGCTTTTCCGCGGTTCCGCCGCCGGGGCCCGCTATTCCCGTCACCGACACGGCGATGTCGGCTCCCGAGCGTGTGCGCGCTCCCCGCGACATCTCAAGCGCCGTCTGCTCCGAGACCGCTCCGTATTTTTTGAGCGTGTCGCAGTTAACGCCCAGCATGTCGGCCTTCTGCACGTTTGAATATGTGACGTATCCGCAGTCGAAACATTCCGACGAACCGGGAATCCGCGTTATCTTTTCCGCGATCAGACCTCCTGTGCAGCTCTCGGCGCAGGTCGCTTTGAACCCGCGCTCGCGCAGTATATTAACAACGACGTTTTCCATTGAGTTGTCGATGCCCGTTCCGTAAACTCGGTCGCCAAGTATTTTTTCTATTTTTTCCTGCATGGGCGCGAGCATCGCTTTCGCATTATCCACAGTATCGGCTTTCGCTGTGATCCTCAGCTCCACCTGCCCGGTTTTGGCGTATGGCGCCACCGTGGGGTTGGCCGAATTGTCCATCAAATCGCGCAGCTTTTCGTCAACGGTCGATTCGCCGAGGCCGAACACGCGGATAGATTTTGAGCGTATGACCCCGTCGGAAAATTTTTCCAGGTAGGGTATGACCTGCTCGTCAAACATCGGCTTCATCTCAAGCGGCGGCCCGGGGAGCATAATAAATTTGCACTTCTCGGTTTCAACGATCGCGCCCGGCGCGGTTCCGTTGTCGTTTTGAAGTATTATGCAGCCCTCGGGCATCTCGGCCTGCTTGAAGTTGCTCTCGGGCATATACATGCCGCCGCGGCTGAAGCGCTCAATTATTCTGCGTTTGCTATTTTCGTCCATAACGCATTTTAGTCCGCAATATTCCGCGATCGTTTCCTTTGTCAGATCATCGCCCGTTGGGCCGAGGCCTCCGGTCGTTATAACAGCGTCTGCCCGTCCCGCCGCGATCTCAAGGGCCGCCTTGAGTCGCTCGGGATTGTCGCCCACGACCGTGGTGTAGTACACGTTAAAGCCGAGTTCGCTCAGTCTGCGGCTCAAGTATTGCGCGTTTGTGTTCACGATAGAGCCGAGCAGAAGCTCGGTTCCGACCGACAGTAATTCAAATGTCATAGTTATGTCTCCTTTAAGAAATATATTATGATATATATTTTAACATATTGATCTTGATTTATCAAGAAATTTAAAAGAGCGCGGCAAAATTCCGCGCTCAATTTTATTACCGGGACGAATGTGGGAGCTAACTTAAAAATTTAAATTCGATTTCGCTATGGGTTTCAGATTGTCCGTGCCGTCCCAGGCAAAGACCTTGTATATAACGGCGTTTGGCGCGGCGTCAACCGATATGTCCGTAAGCTCGGATCCCGCGGTAACAGTCACATGCGTCGGCTCAGACATCGAAAGCAAAGCTCCGTTTCGGTCATAAGCCGCGACAATTATGTCGGTGTCAATATCCGCGTCCGTTACGTTTATAATATCTATTAAAGCGGCGCCGCCTGATACCGCGCTGTCGGCTATAACGAGCGGCAGGCCGTCATTCGGCGAGTTTGAGCCGATCGTGAAATAGCGGTCGGAACCGAGCGCAAGCGGCTTTCCGTCGAGATACAGCTGATAGATGTATTTTCCTTCGGGTAAGCTCATTGCGCCGATATCAAATTCACATCGGTCATCCGATTCTGCAACCGCAGAAACGTTTGCGGCCTCATCGCCCAAAACCTCGCCGGTCAGACCGATTGTGTCAACGGCGAAGATCTTAAGTCCGATTTCCGAGCCGCTTAAATTGAAACCGTTTACCTCAAGCCGCTCGCTGTCGCCGCGTCCGATAATATCGCAGCTTTCGGCAAACGCGCCGCCGCGCTTGTCGGTCAGAGGAAGGGTAGTTTGGTCCTCTCCGTTTACGAGTATATGGACTTTGTTATTTTTAAAGTTTTGTATGCCGCTGAAGTCGAAAGTGAATTTATAAGTGTTTACGAACGCGTCGGAGTCGTCCGCTTTAACCGCTGTTACGGGGATCTCAGCTGTGATGTCTCCGTATTCGAAGCGGGCCGTGATCTTGTCGTTTTCGGATATGTTTATTGCGCCTATATAGGTTTCAAATTTATCGGAGCCGACAAGTATTTCGTAATATTGTGTCGGCGGATCGTTGATCATTGCCTTGTCGGCCGCGAAAAACGATCCTGTGCCGATTATCGCCTCACTTGAGGCTATGCCCTGATCTTGAAGAGACTCGTTATAATATATGATCGCGTATTCCTTGCCGGGCTTGGCGATATTCTTAAAATGTCCGCTGTATATATACAGTCCGCCTGAGTCTGTTTTATCAAGCTCGGACAGCTGCATGGCAGCCGCGACTGTCGGAAATTCGTTTGGGTCATCGGAATACTCGAGCAGTTCGATCACACCCTCGGTGAAGTTTATGGGATTGTCGAGCGTGAAGCTTATATCGCTTGATGGCGCGCAGTACGTCATAGATGTTTCGTCGTAGCGCACTATTGTCGCCACGTTCAAACGGGAGTACAGATAGTTGTATGGCACGTTTTCGTCGACGACAAGTATCTCAAACTCAGCGGTTCCGAATGTCGTCACGGCCGAAAGCGTAATTCTGTCGCCGCCGAGCGCGCTGAGGTCAACATTCGCGAAGTCTGTTTTAAATGAGTTGAGCCAAATACATGATTTGCCGAATTGAGTGATACTCGATCCGTCGGAGCGTATGTTCTCGGCTTCGGCGATAACGCTGCCGTCGGCGATCAGGCGGAGCGAGATAATATCTTCGGGTTTCGCCATTGTGCCGCACTCCAGGCGAAATGTCATATCTTTTATCTCTTTTACCGATGACGCCAAATACGTGAATTCGTAGCCCGTGTTTATCCGCGCCGGTTTGTATTCCGGAAGGCTGATCTCGATGAGCCTTGAGAAATTATCGAGCTTCAGAAAGACGGTGCCGTTTATCGCGCTCCATTCGCTTATAAAAAGCTCGCCTCTGCCGGATTTGTCGATCGTGAGCGTTCCGACCTCGTCGGTGTTTTTATAAACGGGATATGTTCCGTCGGTCAAATTCTCGATAATTATATCAAATGTGTTTACGTCTGTTCTGTTAATATCGATGATCGTCGGCGCGTCTTTTGTTTCAAATATGCGTGCAGTCGATGGTCCCGAAAACTCGCGGCCGATATAGGAATAAAGTTCAAGGTAATAATTTGTTCCGACTGTCGGAGCCTTGCTTAATTTAACACTGTATATCGCTTCGGAGGGCGCGATTGTCACGGCGCTCGGAGCATCCGATCTGCCTATTTCGTTTCCGTTCTCGTCGCATAGAGTAATGTAAATGTCGTTCATGTCCTCGATATACGATTCAAATCCCAAGCTTACGTCTATGCTCTTTGTGTCGGGTGTCAGATTTTCATGATTCACGTAAAGCTGTGACGGAATATAGTATTCGCCGATCAAGATATGTCTCGGGAGCAGTGTGAGAGTCTCTCCGTCCGTAAAGCGAACGGTTGTTTCAAGCAGATATTGTCCTGTTTTCGGCACGCTCGGAGTTGGAATATTGAAGTTGACAAGCGCGCTGCCCTCATAGTATGATCTGGGGAATGAGGTCGTTTCGACGATAGTGTCTCCGTCGTCGGCCTTGATCGTGATATCGGCCGCCGCGATGCTTTTGTCACTAAACGGATAATTGCTAATGCTGAAATTATATTTAATATTCATGGCGCCGCTAAAGGTTGAATAATAAAGCTGCTCTACGGCATAGTCGTAATAATTAAACTCAATGGGTCCGACTTCATGGCCGTCTAAATAAAGATACGCGATATACTCGCCCGGCTCGATGACCGAACCGGTAGTGCCGCTTACGGAGCTTATGTCTATCCCCTCGACCGTAACCTGCTCGGGACCTCCTACGGCGTACTCGGGATATAATTCATAGTTTAAGCCCATCATCGGAATAAGCTCGCCGCTATTTTTTTCACACACCTTTATATACCGATTGTATAGAGATCTCGAGATAGTGATCGGTTCGGAAAAGAGGATCCAGCATTTAAATGTTCGGGACTCGGTGTACGATCCGCAGAGCTCCGCCGGCCCGTCCTGAACGGCGCTATGATGCTCGGGCTCCGTAATTGTCAGCGGGATAGAGTCCGAGAAAACGGCCTCGCTTGTGTCATTTACATAGTCGTGATATTCAAGCAGTTCGGAAAGGCTGTATTTTCCGGGCTTGATATCGGCCGAGTAGTCAAGACCGCCTCTTGTCAAATAAATTTTGTTTTCTGTCTCGGACTTAAGGCAGGAGGGCGCGGAGGGCGTAGCGTTTTCGTCGCTTACCGAGATATTGTAGCTGTCGCCATAGCTTACGGTTATTTCGTTTGCACCGTCCGTCGATGAAATTTTCACCGGAGTTTTATCCGACGGTTCAACGTTTAAGGTGAAACTGCCCGTAAATTGAGCTTTGTCATAATCATCATAGCCGCGATTCGACATATCGATCTCCGCTCGGTACTCGCCCTCGGGGATATCCCGGGGAATATAAAAGCAGAGGCTGTATTTTAAGCTGTTGTTTTCGCCGGTCGTCTCGACGATACCGAGATTTCTATAGAATATCTCGTAGGTGTCCGCGCCGCTGAGCGTGAATTTGCCGTTTACCTGAGCGCGGGGCCAATAGGTTGTGTCGGCCTCAAGCGTATAATTCGTGTCGTCAATGATAAGCTGTCCGCCCCGCAGAGCGCTGTAGGTTCCGTCGTTGACCGTTATTACGGCATTATGAACGGCTCTTGCCGCCGCTTCGGCCTCGGGCTCGTTTTTGGTGTTTTCGTTTGTGTTGTTCACGTCCTGCCATGGGATCGCCGAATTTGCGTCTATGCTCGTCTCATCCGCGGCGTAGGCCGGGCTAAACGCGCATAGCGAAGCAAAAGCGGCAATCAGAATTGCTGCGATTTTCCTTTTCATAATAATACCTCTTTCATCTAAGAATTTATAATTTTATTTTTTTTAGATTGTAAAGCTTTCGCACAGCGGTTTAATATTTTCGATACTGTTCCAGATCATAATTTTGAACATCGCCGCGTTTTCAACCTTGATCGGAATTTTGATTTCCGCCTCATTATCAAACGGCGGAAGATCTTCAAAGGCGATGTCGGTAAGCGCCCCGTTGCTGTCATACGCCGCGCATATAATATTTCGAGAAACGCCGCTGTGCCCCAATATCCTTGCTCTTATACCGTCTTGCTCGGTTTCCGCGCCGTTGATCGTGACTGTATTTACGATTGGCGTGGGAATTGTTCCCGGCGTGGATGACGGAGTTATTGTCGGCTCGGTTGTTTCGATCGGTGTTTGTGAAGGTGCCGCCGACGGCTCGGTTGTTTCGATCGGTGTTTGCGAAGGTGCCGCTGACGGTTCGGTTGTTTCGATCGGTATTTGCGAAGGTGTCGCTGACGGCTCGGTTGTTTCGATCGGTGTTTGTGAAGGTGCCGCTGAAGGTTCGGTTGTTTCAGTCGGTGTTTGCGAAGGTGCCGCTGAAGGCTCGGTTGTTTCGGTTGGTGTTTGCGAAGGTGCCGCTGACGGCTCGGTTGTTTCGATTGGCACGCGCGAAGGTTTGCTTGTTTCTATAGGTAACTCTGTAGGAATTGCCGACGGCTCCGTTGTTTCGATCGGTATTTCCGAGGGTGCCGCGGAAGGTTCTGTCGACTCGAGCGGCGTATTTGAAGATATCGGCTCTGCCGAAGGCTCGATTGATCCCGATGGAGCGGGTGATTCGGAGTAAATCGGCATTTCGGACGGCTTCGGAGATTCAGTCGGCTCCGGCGTTGCGGTTGACTCAATGCTCATAAGCGCTGCCTTATGCGCATTGAGATGAGCGGCGCCTTTGACCTTGCCATCAAGCGGAACACCGGGATCAGCGGATTTTGTAAGTATTTCGATGACTTCCGACGGAGTCAAATTTGGGTTTGCCGCCAAAACGACCGCCGCCGCGCTTGCGGCTAACGGAGAGGCCATTGATGTGCCGCTCTTTAGTCCGTATGCGGAATCAGAGGTGTTTATTGTGCTCATAATACTGTCTCCGGGCGCCGCGATGTCAACGGTTTTAGCTCCGTAATTTGAGCTTGCCGACAGCGCGCCGCTCTTTGTGGTGTTGGCGACAGCGAGCACATTCGGGAAATCATACGAAGCGGGATAAGCGGGATTGACATCAATATTCAAGCTGCTGTTGCCTGCGGCGCATACGAACAATGTGTCGGGGCATGCCTCGATCGCCGATCCCATACTTTTGATAAAATTCTGGTCCATGGTGGTAAAACTGGCGTTTACTGTTTTAAAGCCCATGGTATCCGCGTAATCTATTCCTTTGATTATCATGTCGACCGTTGTTTCGCTTTTGTCAAAAGCTTTTATAACAGCGATTTTCGCGTTTCTCGCGACTGACGCAACACCTTTTGAGTTGTTTGTCGCGGCGCTCACGATTCCGGCCACGTGGGTGCCGTGGCTGACATTGTCGGACAAATCGTTGTTATCAGAGAAGCAGTTCCAGCCGTGCACATCGTCTATGTATCCGTTTCCGTCGTCGTCAAAATTGTTATTTGGGATTTCATTCGGGTTTGTCCATATATTATCTATAAGATCCTCATGTGTCACGCGCGCGCCCGAGTCGATTATCGCGACGCTTGTGTTTGAACAGTCGATATCAAGGCCCCACAGATCGGGGGCGCTGACCTTATCGAGCGCGTATTGACTGCTGTTTGTGTAGTACGGGTCGTCGCTTTCGCATAGTTTGAGATAATAATTCGGTTCGGCGTATTTGACCTCGGGCATCGATTCAAGCTTTTTGATTGCGTCGTTGATCGAACCTGCGCCATTTTCTGACAGAGTAAGTTTTAAAATCTTTGGTTTGGCGTTCAGACTCATAAGGGCGATCCTGCCTGCGGGTGGCGACATCAGCACATCAATATCGGTCACGCCGATGTTCCCGAAGTCGGGTATATCGCTTCCGAACGCGGCGATTTTTACGCCGCGATTTAAAGAGTTAAGCGTAACAATAACAGAGCTGTCGTCAAACGCGAGGCCGCTTTCGGCGCTTGCGCACATGCCGCATAACAGAATTGTTATAAACGCGGCAAAAAATACCGTAAATTTTTTCATACACAGTCTCTCCGTATATTATTTTATATTGATTATCTCGCTTTCGTCGATCGCCTTTTGTATCATTCCGTCAATGTCTGTGAGGCACTTTTCGGCCTCGATTATGTCATTAAGGCGGGGTTTTGTCTTGGGGTGCTTGGGCACAAATATGGTGCAGCAGTCCTCATACGGCTGAATTGAAGTTTCGTAAGCTCCGATTTTTTTGGATATCGCCGTGATCTCCTCTTTGTCCATGCCGATACACGGGCGGTATACGGGCATGTCCACCGCCGAGTTCGTGCAGTAGAGCGCCTCCATGGTCTGACTGGCGACTTGTCCTATGCTTTCGCCGGTAACAAGTCCCAGATCGCCGTTTGACACCGCTATTTTTTCCGCGATGCGCATCATGATCCTGCGCATAATAATCGTAAGAAAATTCTTCGGGCAGTTGTCTATAATATCAAGCTGAATATCGGTGAACGGAACCACATAAAGACGGACGCCGCGAGTGTAGGGCGAGATGATCTTCGCCAGGTCGACCACCTTGTCTTTGGCGCGCTCGCTTGTGTATGGCGGACTGTGAAAGTAGACAGCGTCAAGCTTAACTCCGCGTTTCGCTATCATCCAGCCTGCCACCGGGCTGTCGATGCCGCCGCTTAAAAGCAGCGCCGCTCTGCCTCCCGAGCCTACGGGCATACCGCCAGCGCCGCGGATCACCTCGGCGACAATGTAGGCGTCGTCTCTGATCTCGACCTGAACGAGAATATCTGGGTTGTGTACGTCAACGCGGATATTTCCTCCGGCTTTGCTTGCGGCGCGAAGAACAGCTCCGCCCACCTCGCGGCTGATTTCCGGAGATTTGAGGGGGAACCGTTTGTCCTCGCGCTTTGTCTCCACCTTAAAGCTCTTGCCGTCATAGTCTGTATCGAGCACGCACTTTGCCGCCGTCTCCTTTATGCTGTCCATGCCTTTGGCGCAGCGCGTCGCGGGGCAGATATTGACGATTCCGAATACCTTTTTCAAACGCTCTATCGTTTCTGTCATGTCAATGTTTTCGTCAAGCGCCTCAACGTATATTGTCGACTGCGCCTTTTTGACGCTGAACTTGCCCAAAGGCGCCAGCGTTGAGTTTATATTGTCGATCAGTTTTTGCTCAAACTTGGGACGGTTAAGACCCTTTAAGGCGATCTCTCCGTATTTTAAAAGTATCAAATCTGTCTTTTGCATATCTATCTCCTGATTTTCTTTTGTGTATTTGATTTATCTCATATTCAATTTTCTGAGGCGCGGCACAATTTTATTAAGCGCGTTTATCGTTGCGTCGATCTGCTCGGACGTGGAAAATTCTGAAAGGCTGAACCTTATGCTGCCGTCGATCATTTTCTGCGGAACGCCGATCTCGGTCAGCACATAGCTGGGTTCTTTCTTGTGGCTGCTGCATGCGCTGCCGCTTGATACGAAAATGTTCTGCATCTCCAGAGAGTGCAGGAGGACCTCGGCTTTCACACCGCCGAACGATACGTTCAGAATATGCGGCGCGCAGCATTCGGGCGTGTTTACTCTAACATTGTCAAGCTGAAGCGCGCCGTGCTCAAGTCTCTTGCGCAGCGCGGTCATTTTTTCGGCTTTGCGCTCAAGGTCATGCGCCGCCATCTTGCACGCCAAGCCGAAGCCGACAATACCGGGCACATTTTCCGTTCCCGAGCGCATGTTTCCCTGCTGGCCGCCGCCGTAGAGTATCGGCTTGATCCTCGCGCCCTTGCGAGCATAAAGCACGCCCATACCTTTCGGGCCGTGGATCTTGTGCGAGCTTACAGAAATAAGGTCTATCGGCACGGTGCGGACATCTATCGGTACTTTTCCGAAACCCTGCACCGCGTCGGTGTGAAACAGCGCCCTCGGGTTCTTTTTCTTTAATATCGCCGCCATCTCCGGGATCGGCTCGACCGTTCCTATCTCATTGTTGACAAGCATTGCCGAAACCATAAATGTGTCGGGTCTTATCATTTTTTCAAACGCGTCAAGCTTGACCCGTCCGTCGTTGTCCACAGGGGCGTACTCAACTCTGTAACCGCGGTTCTTGAGCTCGCGCACGGTGTTCATAACCGCGGGATGTTCAAGGGGTGTTGTTATCATGTGTTTGCCTCGGCTCGCCGCGGCTGCTCCCATGATCGCCATGTTATCCGATTCGGTTCCGCCCGAGGTGAAAATTATCTCATTCGGCTCGGCTTTGATCGCTTCCGCGCAGCGTTCCCTCGCGGTTTTGACCGCGCGCTCAGCCTCGATGCCGAGCTTGTGCAGAGACGACGGATTGCCGTAATTCGCGCTCATTGTGTCAAACACCGCCGCGCATACCTCGGCGTAAGGTCGGGTGGTGGCGCTGTTGTCAAAATATACTTCCATAAAAAATTCCTCCACAGCCGTCCGAAACAAATTTGAATCGGACGGCCTTTTTATTTTAACATATTTCGCGAGAGTTTTCAACTAATTTTTTAAAAACTCCCGCGTTACATTATATTCGACAAGTTTCGATATGTTAATATATGTTAAAATCGGAGGAATAAAACTATATTACCACGGATTAATGACTATATTGTCTCTGTCGGTCGCGGCCAAAAAGTCAGCGGTGTACTCGTTTTGTATCGTGGCGTTGTCGGCGGTATAGCTTCCGGGTGATACGACTCTGGCGTAATATGAGGCAGTCCAATGATTCTCTTTGTCGGGATAAGCGTAGAATTGGACAGTCTGTCCGCCGCCGTAATATATCGAGAATGAGCCTGTGTCGCGGTTCCCGTTCACTATCGGCGTAAGACCCGATGGCAGATAATCAGTGATTATGTATCTGCCGCCCAAAGCCGTGTCAGCGAAGTCAACGCTGAGCGTGACTTTGACAATATCGTTTTGACCAAACTCGGTTTTGTTTTCATCTGTGTACGCGCTGCCGTAGCTGCGGCTGAGTGTCAGGTCGGGGCTCGTTATCTCGCCGATGTTCAGGCTTGTCTGATATACCGCGGTCATCTCGATCGAATCGGCGGCCTCGAGGACCTTAAATTCGGGTATAAACGATGCCGGAACAATGACCGTGTGGCACCTGCCGCCCGTGAGCTCGGTCTCAAAGGTTTGACCGTAAAGCTCGTAGGACAGCTTGCCGCCCTCCGCAGGCATCGCCTCCGCGGCGGCAGACACGAACATCAGACGCTCTATGTTTATCAATATATCTTGTGTGTTGTTCGTAACAGTATAGTCATAGAACAGTCGCGCGTCTCCGCGTCCCAGGCGCTGCGCGGCGACCGCCGCCGCGGCTGTCGCCTCGAGTATCTCGTCTTGCGTGCTTCCCGCGTTTATCCGCTTCATATTTCCGTAGTACTGCACCAGACCCGAGATCCGAGCGTCGTAAATTTCCGCAGCTTTGTCAAGTTCGCCGAGCTCGCAGTATGCGAGGCAGAGATACAGATAATCTATCGCGGGCAGATTGTCGGCGGCCGAGAGCGCGTCCATTTCGTTGAGCACCGGCTCGCGCAGCGCGGCTTCGGCATAGAGCGCTTTGGCGCTGTTTTCAATGCCCGAAAGATACTCCGCGAGCTTGTCAGAATCAATATCATCCTTTATAAACGGCGTGAGCTTGGCGGTGGCGTCGGGGTCGCTGTCTCCGTAGGTGAACAGCTTTATCCCGCCGTCTTCGCTTTGATAAGCACTCCGGTCAATATCCGGTATCTCGTTTTCATACTCGTAATATTTGTTAAGAAGCTCCATTGCTGTTTTCATGGAAATCTTTTGGTCCAGCCGCTCGCCGCACAGGTATCTCATGTAATATATGTCGTTTAAAACAGACGCTCGGCTCTCGTCCGAGAATATCACGCGCACGCTCTTGTCCGAGCCCGACGGGTCGGGCTGAAGAGGTTCGTAGGGCGACGAGTACTCCACCGCCTGCCGGGTCGTGTTGTATGTGTCAACGATCTCGATAGGCGTCTGCACGCTGTCAACGACCGCGCCGTTAACGGCCGCCGAAACGATCAGGATCCTTTCACCGAGAGCTCCGTTCGTGTCAAGCGGTATATTAACTCTTTCATATGGCTTTCCCTCGGCTGTCTTATACTGAACTCCGTCATAAACCGTGAAGGTCACGTTCTCGTCTCCGACAAGGCCGCTGCCGTAGAGGTTAACGCCGAGTATCGGCGCGTCTCCCGCCAGAAATGTCTTGTTTATATTGTATTTGATAAACGCCGGCATCGTTACTTTTATCGGGCAGGCGGCGTTTCCGGCCTTCATATCGTCGGTTATCGCCGAGACGGTCGCGCGCCACGATGTGATATTGTCCGGGAGCTTAATTTGTGCCGCCGCGTAACCGCTTTCGTCGGTCTTTAAATTTACAAAAGCGGCCGTGTCTTTGAATTCGGAGCGGACGCGGTTTTCCGCGCTTGAGTCGGCCGCGGCGTTTGAGGCGCCTCCGGCCGCGGTTTCAAAGCTTACCGCTCCAATGGGGCTCGGGACGGCGTATTCAAGCATTTTGTGAGAGCGGTAGATCTGATCCGTTTTGGAGTAGAACCCGCTGTATAGCTGCTCGAGGGTGTCGGCCTCATATTCACTGAGCTTAAACAGCGCCTCGTCAACAACGCTTATATTTACGTCGGCGCAGACCGCCGCTCCGCTTTGGTCGGTTACCTTGACTGTGATATTGCAGTCATCGCCCGGCGCGTATTCCTCTTTATCGGTCGTTATCTCAAAGTTCAGGCGGCTTTTTTCGATGTCATATTCCGCCTTGCGTTCGCCGATATATTCATAGCCTGTCTGAGGATCGAACCGAACGGCGCTTACAAATATCGAGGGCACCGCGTCAAATGTTGTTGTGTAAACGCTGCTGTCCTGCACCGCTGCGTCTTTTATTCCGTTATTGTCTTTTACGTAGAGGAACCTGCCGTCGGCCGCATCCGAACCCTTTGTCACGGTAAATACCGCGTTTTCGCCAATATCGTAAAGCTCTTTGTCGCAGTCTATTTTGTAATCGTCAACGCTGTAGCTATCGGAAATATAGGTGTTGTATTCCTTTGTGTTGATATAATTATTAATGTTCTCATATACTCTTCCCGCCGTGTCCGCGCAGGTGATGTCAATGCTGTAGTAGCCTTTTTTGTCGTTTGAGGGAGGCGTGAACGAGTATTCCGCGTCGCCGTTTTCGTTTGTTGTTACCGAAAATTCGGCGGCTTTTTCGGCCTTGCTTTCATATTTATATATCGGATACGATTTTTTGGTTATATAATCATATCCCGTGTCATACTGCGTCGCTTCATAGTAATTATAATTTATGACCGCGTTTAATGTTCTGCCGCTGTCGGGACCGAGTATATAATCTGCGCTTTTTATATATCCTTCTGTTTCGGAGTTGACTTTGTCGACCGTCAGCAGATCGGAGTGCAGCTTTATATTGCTGTTTCCGTCCATAAACTCGCTGTCAATGTTTACCTTGATGTCGTTCATCAGTACGGTGGTAGACGCCGAGGCCGAGATATCCCCGATTTCGGGAAGTTTGGCGTATATTCCGGGATTAAATGACGGGTTAAATGAATAATTTTTCCACTCGCTGTCTTCAAGGGTCGGCGTCGCGCTGAACTGTGACTCGCCGTTTGCGTCGGTAAACAGCGTTTCCGATATATTGTTAAATAATGAGCGGTCAGCGTTAAATTTAACCGAGAGGTCGGAAACCGGAGTTCCGTCAAAGAATTCGGTCTTTATCTTATAGTTGATCGTATCGCCGTAAAAGATAGCGCGCTTGTCGGGCGTCAGGCTGATATTATAGTCGGGTTTTACGTATTCCTCAACCGTGAAATATTTGCTTATAATGCTTTCCTCGCCGTTTTTAATCACAAGCTCGTAGCTTCCCGCGTTCAAATTCGGCAGCTTAACGGAGCCGCCAAATACGCCGTTTTCACAATCAACGCGGGTCACGGACACGGGAGTTGTGACGTTTTCGTCGTTTGTGTAATATCTTCGGCTTAGGTAAATTTCGGCGGTCAGATCTGTCGGAGTCGCGGAGCCGTCCGTCGGTTTGGCCGCTCCCCAAAAGTTCAACGTGTCGTCGGGCATGTAGAGCGCGCGGTCAAATTCCATAGCGGTGAAATATTTGCGGCGGTCGATCTCTCGGTCGTATATACCGAACAGCGCTGTTTTATCGCCGAGCTCCGCGTTGAACACGGCGCTTCCGTAAGACTCGGCATCGGGCGCGTCGACGTATGCGATGCCGCTCGGATTCGAAATTCCGCTGCTGCCTCTTATGGTGAATTTAACTCCCTCAAGCGGCTCGCCCGTGCTCATGTTGTTTGTCCAGATCAAAAACCTGTCGCTGTCTTTTATAATATACGCGCCTATATCGGTTGACTGGATCAGAGCGCTCCGCGTTTTGTCGTTAAGGGAAATTTCCGCCAGATAAAATCCGTTTTCAAGAGTGTTCGGAAACGGAATAAACTGAGTTTTATAGCTTTGTTCCTCGCTGACATTCAGAGTATAATCAAAGCTAATGATCTCGTTTCCGAGCTTTTCGCCGAGCTGCTTAAACGTTAGATCGTTTAGGAAATAAGCCTCCGCGTCGTCGCGGTCGACAGTATATACCGAGACTTCCGCGTTTGCGGTTGCTTTGCCTTTAACCGACGCGCCTACAGGGATTATCGGCGCAACGCTTGTCGATGTCTCAAAATAATCGCTTTGAATGTAAAAATACGTGTCGGATTCGTTGGGTTGCTCGCTGCTTTTTATCGTGGTGAAAGAAAACTCGCAGCCTTCGCCCAAGGCCGCGCCGTTTGAGCGGGCGGTCTTGCTCGATATCGCGACGGAATATTCCGTGTCGTAATCAAAAGGTTTTTCGGGGATAAAAACCGCCGTTTTGTCATGCAGCTCCCATTTTCCGTCAACGTGCGGCTTGATCGAAAAGTTGTTTTTCACGCTTTCAAAGTCAATATCGCTGTGTGAGAAAGTGATCTCTATACCGGAGTTTATAGGCACATCGGTGGCATAGCTTCCGGGCAGCGTCTTTTCGACCCTGAATTTTTCCGCCGTCTGAAACGTCCATGTGACGGGATCGTCTCCCATGAGCATAAAGGTGTACAGCTTATTGTACGTCAAAGGCGCGTCGGGAGCCACTGTGAAGGTCCCGTCTCCGTTCGGCGTGACCGTCGCGGAGATAGTGTCGTTGATCATGATCCGTGGCGTGTCCGAACATCCGGACAGGATATAAAGGCTGTCGGGCATAACGCCCGTTCCGTCATATGAAACGGGAGTCAGGCTGTATCCGCCGCGGCTGTAGTCCGCGGCTGTTGCCGGTGCGCAAATGCACATCAGCAGCGTCAGAACAAAGATGATCGAAGTAATTCGTGTTTTCATATATACATCCTCCTTAAAATTAACGATGTAATTATTTTAGCACAAAAAATATGTTCTGTCAATAAAAATATTACAAAATTGTTTCAATTTTAAATTAATGCTTGACATAATAAAAAAACATGCTATACTATATGTGTTGCGAATTTACAAATTTAACCACTACATCTTGTGGTTTGAAAATACGGGAGGTTTTAATATGATTAAAACGATAGTTAAAAGAGACGGCAGAGAGGCGGATTTTGATATTACCAAAATATCAAACGCCATATTCAAGGCGGCCGAGGCTCTGGGCGGAAGCGACCGAGACACGGCTCTTGAGCTTGCCGATCAGGTCGTTGATTATGTCGAAAACGGTCTGGGCCTTTCAAAGCCCGGAGTTGAGGAAATACAGGACGCTGTCGAGAAAATTTTGGTTGAGAACGGCCACACCAGAACCGCCAAGGAGTTTATTCTCTACCGCGCTCAGAGGAGCAGGGTGCGCGAGATGAACACTCAGCTTATGCGCGTGTATGAGGACTTGACCTTCAAGGCCGCGAAAGACAATGACGTCAAGCGCGAGAACGCCAATATCGACGGCGACACCGCGATGGGCACAATGCTGCGCTACGGCAGCGAGGGCGCCAAGTGCTTTTATGACATGTTTATCCTTGACCCGCGCCACGCCAAGGCTCACAAGGACGGCGACATTCATATCCATGATTTGGACTTTCTGACGCTCACGACGACCTGCTGCCAGATCGACCTTGTGAAGCTTTTTAAAGGCGGTTTCTCCACGGGCCACGGATTTTTGCGCGAGCCCAACGACATAGCCAGCTATTCTGCTCTCTGCTGCATAGCCATCCAGTCGAACCAGAACGACCAGCACGGCGGACAGAGCATACCCAATTTTGATTACGCTATGGCTCCCGGTGTTGCCAAGACATATAAGAAAAAGTTTACCAAGAATTTGTCGGCGGCGCTGACGCTGATGGGCGGTATAGACGAGCCCCAGGACACCGCGATGCAGATAATCTCGGAGCTGCGCGACGAGATCGGCGAGGAACCGAAGCTCTCAAACACGCCCGAGTTTTTGGACGCGCTCAAGACCAAGCTCGCCCGCGTTATGAGCGACAAGGACGCGTCGCGCGCCGTTCGCTTTATAACCAAGAATTCCGAAAAAGAGACCGACCGCGCCACGTTCCAGGCCATGGAGGCGCTTATCCACAATCTGAACACCATGCACTCGAGAGCCGGCGCCCAGATTCCATTCAGCTCTATAAATTACGGAACCGACACATCCGACGAGGGCAGAATGGTTATGCGCAATCTGCTTATCGCGGAGGAGCGCGGTCTCGGCAACGGCGAGACGCCTATATTCCCGATACACATTTTCAAGGTAAAAGAGGGAGTGAACTACAACAAAGAGGATAGGAACTACGATTTGTTCAAGCTGGCCTGCCGTGTTTCGGCAAAGCGGCTGTTTCCCAATTTCAGCTTTCTTGACGCGCCGTTTAACAAGCAGTATTATGTTGAGGGCCGCCCCGAGACCGAGGCTACCTACATGGGCTGCAGAACAAGGGTCGTTGCCAATTCCTATGACAAATCCAGAGAGATAACCTATGGCCGCGGAAATCTGAGTTTCACTTCGATCAACCTTCCCAGGATAGCCATCAAGGCTAAGGGTGACATAGATTGGTTCTTTGACGAGCTTGACCGCAAGATAGATCTGGTTATTGAGCAACTTTTGGCGCGCTATAAGGTACAAGCGGAAAAAACGGTCAAGAACTATCCCTTCCTTATGGGACAGGGAATCTGGCTGGATTCCGACAAGCTCAAAGAGAACGACAAAGTCGGTGAGGTTTTGAAACACGGCACGCTGACCGCCGGATTTATAGGTCTGGCTGAGTGCTTAAAGGCGCTTACGGGCGAGCATCACGGCGAGTCGAGGGTGTCTCAGAATCTCGGACTTGAGATCGTCGGCCATATGAGAAAGCGTATGGACGAGGCGACCGAGCAATACGGCATGAACTTCTCGCTTATCGCCACGCCCGCCGAGGGTCTTTCGGGCAGATTCGTTAAGATAGACAGAAAGATATTCGGCAGCATTCCCGGAGTGACCGACAGGGAGTATTACACCAACTCGTTCCATATTCCGGTCTATTACCCCATCAGTGCCTACGAGAAGATAGAGCTTGAGGCCCCCTATCACGCGCTGACAAACGGCGGACATATTTCGTATATCGAGCTTGACGGTGATCCGACAACTAATCTCGAGGCGTTTGAGAGCGTTATCAGGTACATGAAGGAATGCGGCGTCGGCTATGGCAGCATCAACCATCCGGTAGACCGCGATCCTGTCTGCGGCTACACGGGAATAATCAACGACGAGTGCCCGGGCTGCGGCAGAAAAGCCGTTGAGACCGGAGAGGACGGCGAGGTTATCGGAATCGAGAGGATCCGCCGCGTCACCGGATATCTCGCTGGCACGCTTGACCGTTTCAACGACGCCAAGAAAGCAGAGGTTCGCGACCGCGTAAAGCACATGCACGTCGGAGGCTGCTGCTCCCACGAGGATTAATTTAAAACAGATTTGGGTTGTTTGACAGAGTTTGTCATAAACGCCTCTCGTTTTTGAAAACGGGGGCGTTTTTATGTTTTTTGAAATTACAGAAAATTTATTGCGAAATTTTACAAGATTCAATAAATATACTTGTAATTTTTAAAATATTAATATATAATGGTATAACAAAAATTAATTTATCGGGAGGAAGTTTTATGAGAAAAAGGATTACCGCATTTTTGTTATCCATTTTGATTATATGCGTTTCGTGCCCTATTGGGTTTACCGCGTCGGCTGAGGAAGCGTTCCCTTCAACCGAGCCGCAGGTTTCGTCCGCGCCGGTTGAATCGACTGTGCCCAAAGCTTCGGAAGAAACCGCTGAGCCTGTTGTTCCGCAGCAAACCGAGATTCCGTCCTCCGAGCCGCAAGCCGAGGCTACGCGAGCGCCGGAGCTGCCCAAGAATACCGAGTGGACATATGAGGATTTCGAGTATGAGGGACAGCAGGGTCTGTCGCTCACCGGATACAGCGGCGGCGACGCGGATGTGTACGTTCCCGCTGAGATAGACGGAAAGCCTGTGCTCAAACTGGGCGACGGGCTGTTTCGCGGAAATCTTAACGTAAACAGCGTGACGCTTTCGACAAACGTCAAAGTTATAGGCACGGAGACTTTTATGGGCGCCGAAAAAATGGTCTGCATAGTCACGAACGAGAGTCTTGCCGAGATCGGTGACAGAGCATTTTCGGGCTGCGCGAATTTTAACTCGATCGTCCTGTATGACGCGGTCACAAAAATCGGAGCCGACGCTTTCTCGGGCTGCGAAAATGTTGCTGTTTACTGTAATGAAGGCTCAAACGCATATAATTACGCAAAGTCCAATGATATAAAATATGTTCTTATGAATTCGAGTGCCGAACCCGAGATAATTGAGCAAGACGGACTGCGTTATTACATATTAAACGGCTCGGCAATTTTGATGTACGCGTATGAGCCGAGCGAGACTGTAATTGTGCCATCCGAAATTAACGGCTATCCCGTGACAAAGATAAATACGGGTGCGTTTAACGAAAGCCATACGGTTTCAAGCGTCGTGCTTCCCGATACTGTAACATCAATGGGTGTCGGCGTGTTTCAGAACTGCGATATGCTTCAAAGCATTCGATTACCTTTGGGAATAACCGAAATACCCGTGTCCGCTTTTTCGGGCTGCAATAGTTTAAAAGAAATCAATATTCCGGAAGGTGTTACAAGAATCGGAGGAGCGGCGTTTTATGAGTGTGAAACGATTACGACGGCAATACTTCCGCAGTCGTTAAAGCGTATTGACAATAATGTATTTTCTTATTGTTATAATCTTGAAAATATCGATATTCCATCCGGAGTTGAATTTATTGGATCCTATTCGTTTGAAAATTGTCATAAGATACGCACGGTTACCATTCCCCAAAATATAACGGAGATAACATATGGTGTTTTTTGCGCATGTCATTCACTGGAAAATGTTTTTATTCCGTCAAATGTCAAGTCAATAATGGGTGATGCTTTTTCGTATTGCGGCTCACTTAAGACGGTTGAGCTGAGCGAGGGGCTTGAATCTATTATAAGTTATGCATTTGAAGGATGCGCATCTCTCTCGCTTGTAACATTTCCCCAAAGCTTAAACTATATATCGGATGATGCGTTTGATGAAATACGCGGAATGTTCGCGAGAGTACCCGAAAACTCATATGCCTACACATATGCGATCGAGCATAGCATACCGTATATATTTTTGGATGAAAATATTGATGATGTGAAATATATTGAAAACGGGATAACATATTACGTGCGTGACGGAAAAGCGGCTGTACTTCATTGTTCCGATACCGTAGAGGGAGATATTACAATACCCGATACTGTCAACGGAGCTACAGCGGATGAAGTATATGGATATACGTTCTTTAATAACAGTAAATTGTCAAACGTGCATCTTCCGGATACAATAAAAAAGATAGATGATTACGCTTTTAGTATGTGTACGGCAAATATAAATATACCGGCAAACTTATCCGAGATAGGAGATTACGCGTTTGAGTTCTCAGGAATAACCAATGCCGAGATCCCGGAGGGAACAAAAACAATCGGAAATAAAGCTTTTCAATTCTGTGACAAACTTACGAGTGTCTCGTTGCCGGGCAGCTTGGAGTATATACCGTCGTGTATATTTGTAAATTGTGATAAATTAAAAGATGTAACCATAATGCCGGGACCGAAATATATTGAAGATAATGCGTTTGCCGGTTGTTCATCCATAGAAACGCTGGCAATACCCGAGGGAGTAACTAAAATAGATTATTCGGCGTTTCAAAGCTGCAAAATGTTAAGGACATTATATCTTCCGGACAGCCTTGAAGAATTATATCCCAATGTACTTTCGGATATCAGCTGTGTAGTTTGCGTAAATGAGGATTCTTTTGGGCACAAATACGCCGTTGAAAACGAGATTCCTTATTATATCAATGACGGAGCGGCACCTGAGATTTATGTAAGCGATGGTATGGATTATTATATAATGGACGGCGAGGCTGTTCTCATGTCATGCATTGAAGAAAAAACTGAAACCGCTACAGTGTTGAGCGTTGTGAATGAAAAGCCGGTAACATCTATAAATCAATGCGCTTTTTGCGGCTGCAAAATTAAAAGCGTGGCGCTTCCGAATACAATAAAGAGGATCGGACGTAGCGCGTTTGCGCAGTGCTACAATCTTACGGATATAGATTTATCGGATATTTCTGTGACAAGAATCAGCGACCGCGCATTCAGTAACTGCGGTAAATTAAATAATATTGTATTTCCCGACAATTTAGTTTCAATAGGTTCGGGTGTGTTTGACGGTTGTAAGGCATTGGAGAGTGTCACTATTCCGGAAAGTGTGACGTCGTTTGGAGAAGCCGCTTTCTACTGGTGTTCCTCTTTAAAAAGTATAAATTTACCCGTTGGAATCGAAACGCTTCCGGACAGCGTATTTCTTGGCTGTTCCGCGCTTGAGACTCTCGATATTCCGGATAGCGTTCGCTCTATAGGAAAAAGCGCGTTTTATGCCTGCGATTCACTTGATAATATTGTTCTGCCGGAAAAGCTTGAAAGTATAGCTCCGTATACTTTTGCGCATTGCAGATCTCTGCGTTCTATAGTTATACCGCGCGGGATCAAATACATTCCCGAGAATTTATTTGACGATTGTACATCGCTTGAGGCTGTGGAAATTCCCGACTCGGTCAACAGAATAGACGGATTTGCTTTTTCGGGTTGTACTGCGATCGAGTCAATAAATATACCGAATACGGTTCAATCTATGAGTTATAGCGTGTTTACAGGTTGTTCATCGCTCAAACGTACAAATATTCCTAAAAATCTAACCGAATTTTCGGGATGCTTGTTCAATGGCTGTACCTCGCTTCAACCTATGTACATTTCTGATAAGATATGCAAAATAGCTTCGGATGCGTTCCGCGAATGCCCGAACTTTATCATGTGCGTGTTTGAAGACAGCTATCCGCATCATTTTGCCGTAGAGAACAATGTTCCATATTTTATAATTCCGCGCACCGAGAATCCGAATGTCTCAAACGGAACCGGCGTGTCGGGTTATGTCACATCCTTGCTCGGAAGTCCGGTAAGTCAAGCGACGGTTGAGCTTATCGATAAGGACGGAAACGTTCTTCAAACCGTTTCGTCCGATGAATACGGATTCTATCAGTTTACATACGCGTATGTCGGCAGCTACACGGTCCGCGCAAGCGACGCGCAAGGCAACACCGGCATAAACACTTTCAGTGTCAAGAGACTCAGCGCGTTTGATGTTTATGTTACGGACGGCACAAACGTCACGATAAACGACTGCGTGAGCATATATGGAACCGTTACAAATGAGAACGGAGAACCGATCAACAGCGTTTATGTAGAACTAATCGACGAAAACGGAAATGTTATAAACGGCGCTTATACATCCTCCGATGGCGGATACGAGTTCGAATATGTTCCCGCCGGCACATACACAGTCCGCGCGACGGATTATCGAAACGAAAACGCGGCGATGAGCGAGGTCGCGGTATTTCCTCCGAACGGTGATATATTATGTGATATCGCGATCCGAGAGAGCGCCTCGGTGAGCGGCAGAGTGACGTTTGAGGGCGGAGAACCCGCGACATGGGTTGAAGTGATAGTAACCAACGAGGAAGGCGACAGGGTACAGGCGCTCAATACCGACAGCAGCGGACGCTACAATATTCACGGACTGCCTGCGGGACGCTACAATATAACTGTGGCAGTGGAGAAAGATAACAGGAGGTACATGGGCGCCACGGACGTAACGGTTGTTGGCGCAGTCGACATAACCGACGCCGATATTGTCCTGAAGTCCGAAAGCGCGGGTGTGGGCGCCGCAAAAGTCAGCGGAAAGGTGACAGCGCACGGTTCGCCTCAGCCATGCGTGGTTGTCATCAAAGACGTGTTCATGAACGAGATCGCCACATACACGACGGGCAAAAACGGAAAATACACGTTTGTGAATATTCCCGACGGAGCGTACACTATAATCGCGACGACCGAATCAAACGGAGCGGGTTATACCTCGATAACGATCACCGACGGAGAAATAACTGCGGGCAGCACGGATATAACCGTATATAAAGAAGGCACGGTCGAGGACCTTGAGACGAGGATCGACCTTCTGCCCGATCCGGACAGTGGAGCCGATGCGATAGCGGCAGCTCTTGATGATATAGAAAAAGCCAAAAATATATACGACGGAATGTCCGATAAGAGCAAGCGTCAGCTTGACGAAGAAAAGCTCGACAAGCTCAACCGTCTGATCGCAGCAGCAGCCGCGCCGATGATGAGCGTAAGCAATGATGGAGCGCTTGAATATTCTGCAAGCGCGCAGGGCCTTGAGACGGTTATCTCGGGAAATGAGATACTTCAGCAAAAAACATCTGACATCAACCTCAACATTGCGGTTTATAACGCGCCGGAGGAGGGAGAGGAACAGCCCGATTCTAAATACGATATCGAGCAGATAGACAAAAAAGCGGCAAACGAAAACAAGACGATAGTTGACTATTTTGACATCTCGCTCACCAAAACGACCGACGGCGTAGAAAAGAAGATCAGCGACATCAAAAAGGACTCGGCGGGAACGGGCAAGATCAGGATAACCCTCGCGCTGCCCGATGAGCACAAGAATCACGTTAATTATTATATGCTGCATATCCACAACGGCTCGCTTTCAACTCTTGCCGATATGGACAGCGATCCCGATACCGTCACATTTGAGACCGACAAGTTCTCAAAGTTCGCGATGATCTATGACGATATCGAAAGAATCGAAACCGTGCTTGACGCCGAGATATTTAATCTGCCCGAGAATGATTACGCGCGCGTGAACGCGGGCAGCGACAGCGTTAAGATCGGCGACACCGTGGCGTTTTACAAAGACGAGGACATGACCGAGCAGTTTGGAGAAGCGGTCGAGATCACAGAGGATACCGCGAAGATCGCGCTTCCCGAAGGCGCGCTCAACAAACAGGCGGGAACGCTCTACGCGAGGGTCAACGGCGCGGAACCGCCTTATGCGGTCGAATATCCCGTCGAGCTTGGATTTGAGATCAAGCCCGATAGCATAACCGTAGAGGTCGGCAAGACGGTCGAGGCGGAGCTTATCGGCAGCGATGAGGCATACGCTTTCACCGCCGATTGGAGTGTAGAGAACGAAAACGTCTCGATAGAGGCGAACGGTTTAAGCGCGACTATCACGGGAAAATCAGCCGGAGCGACCAAGCTGAGCGTCACCGCGGAGTTCGCTCATCCCGACACACTGGCGGACGAGAAGACAATAGAGCTCACAAAGTCGGTCGATGTCACAGTGACCGATCTCGCGGCGCCGGATGCTCCCACCGAGAGCCCGAGCGCAGAGCCTTCACAGCAGCCGACAAGCGAGCCGACCGAGAGCTCAAGCGCGGAGCCTTCACAGCAGCCGACAAGCGAGCCGACCGAGAGCCCGAGCGCGGAGCCTTCGCAGCAGCCGACAAGCGAGCCGACCGAGAGCCCGAGCGCAGAGCCTTCGCAGGAGCCGACAAGCGAGCCGACCGAGAGCCCGAGCGCGGAGCCTTCACAGCAGCCGACAAGCGAGCCGACTAAGAGCCCAACTGCCGAACCTTCGCAGAAGCCGACAAGCGAGCCGACCGAGAGCCCGAGCGCGGAGCCTTCGCAGGAGCCGACAAGCGAGCCGACTGAGAGCCCGAGCGCTGAGCCTTCGCAGGAACCGACAAGCGAGCCGACCGAGAGTCCGAGCGTTGAACCTTCGCAGGAGCCGACAAGTGAACCGACCGAGAGTCCGAGCGCTGAACCTTCGCAGGAACCGACAAGCGAGCCGACGTATGGATATAAATATTTGATAGACGATATTCGAGTGTTCGACGGCAGCATAAGCGTTGACATAACCGCGCTCACGGGCGGCGAGGCGAAATTGATCGTCGCCTCATACACGGAGGGCGGACTGCTTGCAGATATTGAATTTGTCGATATCGCTGCCTCCGGCACATTTGACGCCGAGCTTATAACCGACAATGCAGACAGCGTATCGGCGTTTGTATGGAACAATATCTCGGATGCCGTACCGCTCTGTGATAAAAAAGTAAAAAAAATAAAATAAAAAGATTATCCAATTAACCGTTTATATTCAGAGTCAGTGTTAATTATCGGCAGCAAAACCGGATCATTCGGTATACCGTTTGATCCGGTTTTTAATTTGACGCGATAGATTTTTTGTGGTATAATATCTCTATGTGATTACAAGGAGGATGAAAATATATGATAAAATTTGTTTGCTATCCCAAATGCACCACCTGCAAAAAGGCGCAGAAATTCCTTGACGACAACGGGATCGACTACGAGATTCGGGATATTAAATCCGAGAACCCGTCGTATGACGAGCTCAAAAAGTGGCATGAGGCAAGCGGATTGCCGCTTAAAAAGTTCTTCAACACAAGCGGAATGCTTTATCGCTCAATGGAGCTTAAAAACAAGCTGCCCGACATGACGGAGGAGGAACAGCTGAAGCTTTTGGCGACTGACGGTATGCTGGTAAAGCGCCCGATAGCGGTTTCGGACAATAAGGTTTTGGTCGGATTTAAAGCGGACAGCTGGGAGGAACTTAAATAGTTTACTAATTTTTTGAAAAGAGATGAAATTCGGTTTTGAAACTTTTTAATTATAAAAAAGAAACGATAGCGGAATCTCTGCGCATAGCGGTTCCGGCTATTGTTGAGTCGTTTTTTGTGGCTTTCGCGGGACTTGTGGATTCGCTTATGGTCAGCTCTCTGGGCGCCGACGCGGTCGCGGCGGTCGGCCTCACCACGCAGCCGAAGTTTTTGGGTCTGGCTGTGTTTCTCGCGATGAACGTCGCAGTTTCGGCTCTGGTTGCCAGAAGATTCGGCGAAAAACGCAGGGAGGACGCCAACTCGATCTTGTTCACCGCTATGGTAATGATCTTGATCCTGGCGGCGATACTGAGCACCGGGCTTGTGATATTTGCTCCGCAGATCATGGATCTGTGCGGCTCTTTGCCCGAGACCCACGACAGCGCGGTTATTTATTATCGGATAATTATGGGCGGCATGGTATTTAACTGTGTGCAAATGGGAATCAACTCGGCTCAGCGCGGAGCGGGCAACACAAAAATAACCATGCGCACAAACATCACATCCAACACGATAAATATTATATTTAATTATTTATTGATAAACGGACATTTCGGCTTCCCCGCGCTCGGCATCAAGGGAGCTGCGCTTGCCACGGTGCTCGGCACGGTAGTTGCGGCGATCATGAGCCTTTTGTCGATCAGTCATCCCGGCAGCTTTCTTAATATCCTATTTATAATCAAGAAAAAAATACGCCCGACTATCAGCGCATTCAAGAGTCTTGTGAGAGTGGGCTACAGTGTGTTCTTTGAGCAGATGCTTATGCGCGTCGGATTTATGATGACCGCAATAATGGCGGCAGATCAGGGCACGGCGGCGATGGCCGCTCACCAGGTGGGCATGAACATAATGGGTCTGTCGTTTTCGTTCGGCGACGGTCTGCAAGCCGCGGCGGTCGCCTTGATCGGCAGAAGCCTCGGCGAGAACAAGCCCGACGGAGCGAAGGAATACGGCTCGGCCTGTCAGATGCTGGGCGGCGTGATATCCGTGGTTCTGGCCGTGGTTTATTTCTTCGGCGGCGGACTTTTGATGCGTCTGTTCTTCAGCGAGCCCGAGATCGTCAAAATAGGCGTAAGCATAATGCGCATCATAATCATCGTGGTGCTGTTCCAGATACGCCAGGTTATCTACATGGGCTGTCTGCGCGGTGCGGGCGACACGCTCTACACCGCGGTCGCCTCGACCATAAGCGTCACGATTATTCGAACGGCTGTCTCCTATCTGTTCGGCTACACATTCGGAATGGGCATCGCGGGGATCTGGATGGGCGTCATCGGAGACCAGGTAGCGAGATACATATTCGCGGTTATCCGCTTCAAGGCGGGAAAGTGGGTCAATATAGCAATTTAAAAAATTTGAAATTAGGTATTGACCCGAATACTGTTTTGTGATAAAATATGTAAGTCATGTTAAATTGGGGCGTTAGCGGTGCCTTGTAACCCTCAATCCGCTACAGAGGGAATGAAAACTTGCTTTTGAGGGATATCCTTGTTTGGTCTGCCTCGCATAAGTGGTGTTGACGGTTTGGTCTTACGCAATCGGAACCTGTGAACCTCGTCAGGGCGGGAACGCAGCAGCGATAAGCAGTCATTTCGATGTGCCGTGAGGGTGCTAAATCCGAGCTAACTGTGTGAGTAACGCTTGTAAGGCTGTTTCGAACGCAAGCACATGACTTTTTTATTGAAATTTCCAAAAGAGGTGAAGGCTTATGGCGGCAAAATATCAAGCGCTTTACAGAAAGTGGCGCCCCATGACCTTTGATGATGTGGTCGGTCAGAAGCATATAACGACTACTCTCAGAAATGAGCTGTCATCGGGAAAGGTGGGACACGCCTATCTTTTCTGCGGCACGCGCGGAACCGGAAAGACTTCAACGGCTAAAATATTTGCCCGCGCCGTCAACTGCGAAAGTCCGATACATGGCGAGCCCTGCAACGAGTGCGGCACGTGCCGCGCTATCCTTGAGGGCAGAGTTATGGACGTCTATGAGATGGACGCCGCCAGCAACAACGGCGTTGACGCGATAAGAAATCTGCGCGAGGAGGTTATCTATACGCCCGCCGGCTGCCGCTATAAGGTATATATTATCGACGAGGTGCACATGCTCACGATACAGGCGTTTAACGCGCTTCTCAAAACCCTTGAGGAGCCGCCCGAGCATGCGCTGTTTATCCTCGCCACCACCGAGCCTCATAAAATACCGCAGACGATTTTGTCTCGCTGTCAGCGTTATGATTTTAAAAGAATAAGCGCCGACGCGATCGCGGCGCGGCTTAAAAAAATCGCCGCTGCCGAAAATATAAAAGCCACCGAGGACGCGCTCGAGCTTATCGCGGAGCTTGGAGACGGTTCAATGCGAGACGCGCTGAGCATACTTGACAGATGCTCCTCGTTTGAGGGCGAGCTCAGGCGCGCGGACGTTTCGGAGATCGTCGGAACAGCGCCGGAGCAGACCTTATTTTCGATAGCCGATAAGGCCGCGTCCGGAGATACTGCCGCCGCGATTTCCGAGCTTGACGCAGCTTTAAATTCGGGCAACGATCCTTTGACATTTTTTGAGGATTTCATAGATCATCTTCGTTCGCTGCTGCTTTGCCGCGAGTGTGATGATACGAATATCCTTGAAAACATACTTGAAAAATCACCCGAGCTTATAGAAAAATATAATAAGCAATCGGAGTTGTTCACTCCCGAGAGGCTTATATACGGAATCACGGTTCTGAGCGAGTACCACGGCAGAGCAAAGTCCATGTCCTCGCCGAAGATCGCTGCTGAGATAGCTTTGATAAAACTGATCAAGCCCGAGTACAGCAACGAGTTTGAGGCGCTTTCCGCCAGAATAGACAAGCTTGAGAATACTGTCAGAATCGGCGGCGCTGTGCCGCCGTCAAATCCGGTTGTATTGAGCAATAACGATAATTCCGAGAAGCCCCGGCAGGCAAAAATCCCGACAGCCCGTACAGAGGCGCCGCAAACCTCGGCTGCGGACGAGTGGAGCCTTTGGCCCGAGGTCATGGACGCTGTGAAAAAGAGCAGCAAAAAATTATTTATGTGCCTTCATAAGTCGGTTGTTACAAAGAATGACAACGTTATAACCGTCAAGGTCGCCACCGAGTACGCGTATAAAACCGTAGCGACGGTGAAGGGGCTTGAGTATTTGTCGGAGCTGTTTTCAAATATTTCCGGAGAGCAGCTTATCGCGAAGGTAACATACGGAGAAGAGGAAAGCGGCGGAAAGCCCGCGGCCTCGATAATGGACATTGTAAATAAAAGAGAGATATACGGAGATATAATTAAAGTAAAAGGAGAGTAGAAAATGGCTAAAGGATTTCCCCGAGGAATGGGCGGCATGGGCAACATGAACCAGATGATAAAGCAGGCCCAGAAAATGCAGGAGCAAATGATGAAAATGCAGGAGGAGATGGAGACCAAAACGTTCACCGCTGACGCGGGCGGCGGCGCGGTTTCCGCCACCGTTAACGGCAAAAAGGAGCTTCAGGATATTGTGATACAGGAAGAAGTTGTCGATCCCGACGATGTCGAGATGCTCCAGGACCTGATCGTGGCGGCTGTCAACGAGGCGATGAGAAAAGCCGAAAAAGACAGCGAGTCTCAGATGAGCAGCCTGACGGGAGGAATGAATATCCCCGGCCTGTTCTGATAAATTCGGCAATCGGGCTTATTGGTGAAAAGCTCAAATATTCAGCATATTAGCAGAAAGGTAGTTATATTTTATGGAAATTCTTGATTTGACCCGTTACACGGGCAAGTATGATATCGAAACCGTTATCGACGCCTTTGAAAAAGGCGAAGTAAAAAACGGCGACACCGTTGAGATCGAGGGTATGATCCATCGTATCCGCGCAATGAAGTCGTTCGCGTTTTTCGTGCTCAGAACGCGCAGGAATCTCGTTCAGTGCGTCTATGAGCCCGGCGAGGGTGACCTGCCGATCAACAAATTCCGCGAGGAGGACAGCGTGCGGCTCAAAGGCACGCTTGTTGAGGATAAGCGCAGCGCTCTCGGCTTTGAGATCCATATAACCGAGATCAAAATACTGTCAAGCGCGTCGGCGCCTCTGCCCGTTACCATAAACAAGGGCAAACTCAAATGCAACGTGGATATAAAGCTTGACTACAGACCCGCATCTTTGAGAAATCCCCGCGAGCGCGCGGCGATAAAAATTGTTGACGGTATCATAAATTCGTTCCGCACCTTCCTGCACGGTGAGGGATTCACCGAGTTCGTGCCCCCGAAAATTGTTTCTGCGGGAGCCGAGGGCGGCGCCGACATGTTCGAGGTTGATTATTTCGGCGACAAGGCGCTGCTCAATCAGAGTCCTCAGATGTATAAGCAGATAATGGTCGGCGTGTTTAAAAAGGTGTTCACGGTTGCTCCGGTGTTCAGAGCCGAAAAGCACAGCACCAGCCGCCATATTAACGAGTTTGAAGGCCTTGACCTTGAGATGGGCTTTATCGATTCTTTTGAGGATGTTATGGCGGTCGAGGCCAGATTCATGAAATATATGTATAAATACCTGCGTGAGGAGTACGCGCAGGAGCTTGAGCTTTTGGGCGTTGAGCTTCCCGATATAAGCGACGCTGAGATCCCCGCGTTTAAGTTCATGGAGATCAAGGAGATAATCGCCAAAGAGTATAACAGAGAGTTCAGAAATCCCAATGATCTTGACCCCGAGGAGGAGCGCCTTATCGGAGAATACTGCATGAAGAAGTACGGCTCGCCTCTGGTGTTTGTGACGCACTATCCCTCAAAGAAGCGCCCGTTCTACGCGATGGATGACCCCGAAAATCCCAAGTACACGCTGAGCTTTGACCTGCTGCTTAACGGCGCCGAGGTGACGACAGGCGGCCAGAGAATACATGACTATCAAATGCAGCTTGACAAGATCAACGCCCGCGGCATGGACGCCGAGGAATTCAGCGATTTTCTGATGATGCACAAATACGGTATGCCGCCCCACGGCGGTCTGGGAATAGGCCTTGAGCGTCTCGCCATGAAGCTGCTCGGCTGCGACAATATCAGGACTGTCACGGCCTTCCCCAGAGACATAGGCAGAATAAGACCGTAAATCAATAAAACAAAACCCGCGGATAAAACCCGCGGGCTTATTGTTATACAAATTTATTCTTATTCGGTTGTTGAGGGCGCCTCAGTGGGAGCAGTGTCCTCGCTGTTGCTTGTCAGGCGGCTTCTTCGCGGTGTCGGCGTCGGTTCCGCGTTCGTGTTTTCGGCTGCGGGCGTCTGAGCCGATGTCACGGGCAGCATACCCGTCGAACCGCGGCGCAGCACCATTGAATATTTGTTGTTATTGTCCTTGTCGACCATGCCGGTTATCTTGACCTTTATGCCGACGGGGTTGTTGTCTGCGGCGTCAAGCTGCTGCTTCCAGAAATTCTCAACATCGGGAATGCTTTTAAGTTCGATCATTTTATAGGTCTGGTTCTCGTCCTGCAAATAATATTTTGAGTCAATTCTGGTTATAATTCCCACGGTTGAGATCAGCGTCGACTGGTTAATATCAATGCTGTCATAAAGGTCAGCAATGCTGACTTTGTTCTCGTTTGAGCCGTCGTATGTGTCAACGATGTAAACGTTCATCGGTCTGTCGACCCTGCTCTCGTCGCTGTCCGCGAATACCGCGTTGATCTCGGCTCCGAATGCCTCGGTTATGGCGCGGATCGGAACAAAAGTGCGGTAGTCTCTGGTCTCGTCTCCCTGGAACGCGGGTGCGTCAAGATCGATGGTGTCGGCTTGCTTTTGATCCTCTTTGCCGAGTTCCTCGTCATAGGCGATCTTAAACACGTGCATTGTGGGCAAACCGATGTCAAGCCGCAGTGTGGTGTCATATCTGACTATCTGTATTCTTTTTGTGGGCTGATCGTTGTCATTTTTGTCTATCCAATAAACGGTCGCTCCGAGCGCCTCGGAAACGGCGCGCAGCGGAACCATGGTTCTGCCGTTGTCGCCCTCGCCCATGATAAAAGGTCGCTCGGCCTCGCTGAATTTGAGGGGCTGACCGTTTACATATATATTCTCGATCGGTGACGCGGCCTCGGCCGTAAGCGTAAATCCCGCAAGCAGACCGAATGAGAGAGTCAAGCTCAAAATTATGGCTGTTAATTTTTTCATAATCATCTTCCTATCTGTAAAAGTATTCACATGAAACATTATACTATATTTTTTCTCAACATGCAACACCTATTTTTATTTAGTTAGACGAGATAAAACGAAAAAATGTTTCATACAAAAGCAAAGATGTCAAATTATCCGTATAATCTGACATCTTTACGTTAATATTTAATGTTAAGCCTTGTCGTTTTCTCTGATTTCAACGCGTCTTATTTTTCCGCTTATCGTCTTGGGCAGCTCGTCAACAAATTCCACTATTCTGGGATATTTGTATGGAGCGGTGTGCTTCTTGACGTAGTTCTGTATCTCTTTTTTGAGCTCGTCACTGCCCTGCTTGCCCTTGATCAGCACGATAGTAGCCTTAACGACCTGGCCGCGGATCGGGTCGGGAGCCGCGGTTATCGCGCACTCCAGAACATAGGGCAGCTCCATGATAACGCTTTCGATCTCAAAGGGACCTATGCGGTAGCCCGAGGACTTGATAACGTCGTCGGTCCTGCCGACATACCAGAAGTAGCCGTCCTCGTCCTTCCAGGCCGTGTCGCCCGTGTGATAGAATCCGTCGTGCCATGCCTCTTTTGTCAGTTCCTCGTTGTTGTAGTAGCAGGTGAACAGACCGCAGGGCGCGCCGTCCTTGGTATTGATGCAGATCTCGCCGACCTCGCCGACACCGGCGGGCTTGCCGTCGGGCAGCAGTATCTCAACGTTATAAAGCGGACTGGGCTTGCCCATCGAGCCGGGCTTGGGCTCCATGCCCACAAAGTTGCCCAGAACCAGCGTGGTCTCGGTCTGGCCGAAGCCTTCCATTATTCTCAGGCCGGTGTGCTTGAAGAACTGGTTGTAAACCTCGGGGTTGAGCGCCTCGCCGGCTGTTGTGGCGTACTCGATCGTCGACAGATCATACTTGCCGAGATCCTCTTTGATAAAGAATCTGAACATAGTCGGAGGCGCGCAGAATGTGGTGATCTTGTATTTCGCGAACAGAGGAAGAATATCCTCGGCGTGGAACTTGTCAAAGTCGTATGTAAAGGTTGCACCCTCGCTCATCCACTGGCCGTAGAGCTTGCCCCAGAGAGCCTTGCCCCAGCCCGTGTCGGATATGGTGAAGTGCAGACCCTTTTTTGTGGGGTTAACGTTGTGCCAGCATTTGGCGGTCAGGAAGTGACCGAGCGGATATTTGTGGCTCTGCGCCGCGATCTTGGGATATCCGGTCGTGCCCGACGTGAAGTACATCAGCATTATCTCGCTTCCGCAGGCGGTCTCATTGGGATCCTCGGGACGCTCAAAAACGTCGCTGAAAGGCTCAATTCCCTCGTCGAAGTTCAGCCAGCCCTCGCGGTGACCGTTAACGATGATCTTGAGAATATCAAAGTCGCAGTTGTTGGCTCCGAGCTCGGCCTGATGCGCCGTGTCGCCGTCCGCAGTGCAGACGATGGCCGAAACGCCCGCAGCTTTGAACCTATAGTCAAAGTCGTGCTCAACAAGCAGGTTAGTGGCGGGGATAACGACCGCGCCGATCCTGTGGAGAGCCAGTATAGCGATCCAGAACTGATAGTGGCGTTTGAGCACCAGCATAACTCTGTCGCCTTTTTTGATTCCCAAGGATTTGAAATAATGCGCGGCCTTGGCCGACAGTTTGCTCATATCCGAGAATGTGAACAGGCGTTCCTCTTTGTTTTTTGAAAGCCAAAGCATGGCGGGCTTGTCGGGGTCTCTCTCGGCAAGTCTGTCGACTATGTCAAACGTGAAGTTGAATTTTTCCTCGTCGATAAACTTGATAGAGTTGATAACGCCGTTCTCGTCAAAGCCCATTTTTACATAATCGTCGTAAATTCTGTTTCCGGGCTCGTCTCTGACGGGCAGAGGCTTAACGGCGGGCATATCAATATCTTCAATATAGTGTCCCTCTTTGCCGCCCGTGAATACCATGGCGTAGAACTTGCAGGGTTCGCCGCCCACCGCGATCATGCCGTGGGGCGTCTTGCTGTCGTAGTATATGCTGTCGCCCGCGTTCAGGGTCTCGATGTTTTTGCCGATCTGAATTTTAAGCGAGCCGCTGAGCACGATATCAAGCTCCTGTCCCTCGTGCTTCGCCAGCTTGATTTCCTTGTGCTGTTCCGCCTCGGAAAAGGGAGCGGTTACCAGGAAAGGCTCGGCGATCCTGTTTTTGAAGTAGGGAGCCAGGTTGTTGTACTCAAACTCCTTGCGGCGTACGATCTTCATTCCCTCGCCCGCGCGGGTGAGCTCATAGCCCGAAAGCGTGGCGCTCTGACCCTCGAGAAGGTCGGTAACGTCAACGCCCAGCACTCTCGCGCAGAGGCAGATAAACGAAAAGCTGAAGTCACATTCGCCGTTTTCGATCTGTATGTACTTCTCAAGACTGACCGAGGTCTTATCCGCCAGCTCCTGCTCGCTCATTCCCACAATTTCGCGCAGCGTTTTGATACGCTCCGCAACGTCTTTGATTCTTGCGTCTAAATTGTTGTCCATTTCATTTCTCCTTATATAGCGTTTATTTTAATTTCAAATAAGCCATGCTAAAGTATATCATTGGTGAATTTATTTGTCAACAAACAAATCATTTATTTTTCTTATTTTTGTCTTTTTTGAGGTATTCTTTGAGGAATTGACCGGTATACGAGGCCGAACACTTCGCTACTTTTTCCGGCGTGCCGCAGGCTACCACGGTTCCGCCCTCGTCTCCGCCCTCGGGGCCCAGGTCGATTATATAGTCGGCGGTTTTGATAACGTCCAGATTGTGCTCTATCACGACAACGGTGTTGCCCGCGTCAACCAGCTTTTGCAGCACGCTTATAAGCATGTGCACGTCCGCGGTATGGAGGCCGGTGGTCGGCTCGTCCAGAATATATATAGTCTTTCCGGTGCTTCTGCGGCTGAGCTCGGTCGCCAGCTTGACGCGCTGCGCCTCGCCGCCCGAGAGCGTAGTTGACGGCTGCCCGATCTTGATATAACCCAGACCCACGTCAAACATGGTCTGGAGCTTGCGCCTGATCTTGGGCACGTTTTCGAAGAACTCGCAGCCTTCCTCGACGGTCATTTCGAGGACCTCGTGTATATTCTTGCCCTTGTATCTGACTTCGAGGGTCTCGCGGTTGTACCGCTTGCCGCCGCACACCTCGCAGGGCACATACACGTCGGGCAAAAAGTGCATCTCGATTTTGATTATTCCGTCGCCCGTGCAGGCCTCGCAGCGGCCGCCGCGGACGTTAAAGCTGAATCTTCCCGATTTGTAGCCTCTGGCTTTGGCTTCCTGGGTCGCGGCGAACAGATCGCGTATATCCGAAAACAGGCCTGTGTATGTGGCGGGATTGCTCCTCGGTGTCCTGCCGATCGGAGATTGGTCTATGTCGATGACTTTATCCAAAAACTCGGCGCCCTTCATGCTTTTGAATTTGCCCGGATGCTTTTTGGCGTGGTTCAGAACGTTTGACAGCTGCTTATAAAGTATCTCGTTCACGAACGAGCTTTTACCGCTGCCCGACACGCCCGTCACGCAGGTGAAGGTGCCGAGCGGTATTTTTATGTTTATGTTTTTCAGATTGTTCTCGCGGCAGCCATTTATTTCAAGCTTGTTCCCGTTTCCTTTTCTGCGCGTTTTCGGAACGGGGATAAATTTTTCGCCCGACAGGTACTGTCCCGTGATCGACTCTTTGCAGTCCATAATGTCCCGCGGAGTGCCCGCGGCCACTATTTCGCCGCCGTGGATGCCCGCGCCGGGTCCGATGTCTATAACATGGTCCGCAGAGAGTATAGTGTCCTCATCATGCTCCACGACGATCAGCGTGTTTCCAAGGTCGCGCAGCTCTTTGAGCGTGCCGATCAGCTTTGAATTGTCGCGCTGGTGCAGGCCGATGCTGGGCTCGTCAAGAATATACACGACGCCCATCAGACTTGAGCCTATCTGCGTCGCCAGTCTGATGCGCTGCGCCTCGCCTCCGCTGAGGGTGCCCGCGCTCCGCGAAAGGCGCAGGTACTCAAGGCCGACGTTTCGCAAAAATCTCAGGCGGTCGCATATCTCCTTCATCACCTGTTTGGCGATATGCTTTTCCCTGCTTGTGAGATCGTCGGTCAGGTTTTCAAAAAAGTCGCAAGCTTCTGTAATCGACATATCGGTGATCTGATTTATATTGAGGTCTTTGACCGTCACGGCCAAAGATTCGGGTCTCAGCCTCGCGCCGTGGCACGCGTGGCAGGGCATATTCACCATGTAGCTTTCGATCTCGGCCTTCATCCACTCGGAATTTGTCTCGTCGTGGCGGCGGTTCAGGTTGTTGATAATACCTTCGAATCTGGCGTATTGATAGCCCTTTGAGTATTTGCGGTCGTATGTCAGCTTTATTTTTTCACCTTTGGTGCCGTAGAGCAGTATATCGACGATCTCATCGGGCAGGTCCTCAACTGGCGTGTCGAGGCTGAAACCGTAATGCTCGGCAAGACCGGCGTAGTACATGCTCGCCACCGAGTTTTTGTCCGAATTGCTCCAGCCGGTCACCGAGATGGCGCCCTCGTTTATCGAAAGGCTTTTGTCCGGGATCACAAGATCGGGGTCGATTTTTACGATATGTCCCAATCCCGAGCACTCGGGGCAGGCGCCGTAGGGCGTGTTGAACGAGAACATTCTCGGCGTCAGCTCCTCAATGTTTATTCCGCAGTCGTCGCAGGCGTAGTTCTGGGAAAAATGCAGCTCGTCTCCGTCGATGATGTCAACGGTCACCAGACCTCGCCCCATGTTGAGAGCGGTCTCAAGCGAGTCCGCCAGTCGCTTTTCCATTCCCTCTTTTATAACAAGCCTGTCAACGATTATGTCTATATTATGCTTTTTCTGCTTGTCAAGACGGATCTCCATGTCGGTTATCTCAACGATCGAGCCGTCGATCCGCGCGCGCACAAAGCCCTTTTTGCGCGCGTCGTCAAAGGTCTTGGTGTATTCGCCCTTTCTGCCGCGGACGACCGGCGCCATGATCTGTATCCTGGTCCTCTCGGGCAGCGCTTTAACGGCGTCAACTATCTGATCTATCGACTGGGGCTTGATTTCCTTGCCGCATTTGGGGCAGTGGGGTATGCCTATGCGCGCGTACAAAAGTCTGATATAGTCGTATACCTCGGTCACGGTTCCCACGGTGGAGCGGGGATTTCTGGAGGTGGTTTTCTGGTCTATCGAGATCGCGGGAGACAAGCCGTCGATCGACTCAACGTCAGGCTTGTCCATCTGGCCGAGAAACATTCTGGCATACGCCGAAAGCGACTCAACGTATCGTCTCTGGCCCTCGGCGTATATGGTCTCAAAGGCAAGAGACGACTTGCCCGATCCGCTGAGACCGGTCAAAACGACCAGCTTATCTCTCGGGATCTCAACGTCGATTTTTTTCAGATTATTTTCGTTCGCGCCTTTTACAACAATGTTTTTGTTCATTTGAATTCTCCTGTTTTATTCTATATGTCTCCTCCGAGCCGTCTGATCTCGTCGCGAATCTGCGCGGCAAGCTCAAACTGCAGCAGCTCGGCGGCCTTCTTCATGTCTATGGTAAGCTCCGCAATGGCGCGATCCCTGTCAACGATCTGCTTTTCGTTTTCTTTTGCTTTGCGTCCTCTTTCCGACTTGCTCAGCTCGGTAGTTGCCTCTATGACCTCGTGAACCTTTTTGGTTATGGTTTTGGGCTCAATGCCGTGTTTTTTATTAAATTCCATTTGGATTGCGCGGCGGCGGTTTGTCTCGTCGATCGCGTACCGCATGGATGAGGTGATAACATCGGCGTACATTATAACCTTGCCGTCCGCGTTTCGCGCCGCTCGGCCAATTGTCTGCACCAGCGAGGTCTCGCTTCTCAAAAAGCCCTCCTTGTCGGCGTCCAATATAGCCACAAGTGAAACTTCGGGTATATCAAGCCCCTCTCGCAGCAGATTTATGCCCACAAGCACATCAAATTCGCCGAGTCTCAGGTCGCGGATTATTTCCATTCTCTCGATCGTCTTGACATCAGAGTGCAAGTACCTTACCTTTACGCCAAGATCATCAAAATATTCGGTTAGTCTCTCAGCCATTTTCTTTGTAAGCGTGGTGACAAGGACTCTTTCGTTTTTCTTGACTCTTTCATTGATTTCACTGTAAAGGTCATCAACTTGACCGTTTATCGGCCTTACTTCGACCGCGGGATCGACAAGTCCGGTGGGTCTTATGACTTGCTCGACTATCCTTGCGGAGCGCTCTTTCTCAAACTCGGCGGGCGTTGCCGAAACAAACACCGCCTGGTTCAGCTTTCCCCAGAACTCGTCAAAATTGAGCGGCCTGTTGTCAAATGCCGAGGGCAGACGAAAGCCGTATTTAACCAGATTTTCTTTTCTGGCGCGGTCCCCCGCGTACATAGCCCTGACCTGCGGCAAAGTGACATGGCTCTCGTCGACGAACAGCAGAAAATCTTTGGGCAGGTAATCGATAAGAGTGAACGGAGCGCTTCCCGGCGCGCGGCCGCTGATGTGGCGCGAATAGTTCTCGATGCCGCTGCAGAAGCCCGTTTCGCGCATCATCTCCATGTCGTATTTTGTGCGCTGCTCGAGCCGCTGCGCCTCAACCAGCTTGTCATTGTCCCGCAGCTCTTTTAATCGTTCCTCAAGCTCTTTTTCTATGCTCAGAAGAGCTCTTTCGCGTTTTTCGGGGGTCGTGACATAGTGGGAGGCCGGATAGATCGCCACATGCTTTCTTTCGCCTATGACCTCGCCCGTCACAACGTTTATCTCGGTTATGCGGTCGACCTCGTCGCCGAAAAATTCCACGCGCACCGCTGTGCTGTAGGCGTCCGACGGGAATATGTCAAGTACGTCGCCGCGCACCCTGAATTTGTTTCTTGAGAAATCAATGTCGTTTCTCTCGTATTTTATTTCGATCAGCTTTGAAATGACCTCGTCTCTGTCCTTTATCATTCCCGGGCGCAGAGAAATTACCATGTTGTTGTAGTCGATCGGGTCGCCCAGGCCGTATATGCAGGACACGCTGGCGACGATTATAACGTCTCTGCGCTCAAAAAGCGCCGCTGTGGCGCTGTGGCGCAGCTTATCAATCTCCTCGTTGGTGTCGGCGTCCTTTTCGATATAGGTGTCCGTGTACGGTATGTAGGCCTCGGGCTGATAATAGTCGTAGTAGGACACAAAGTATTCCACAGCGTTTTTGGGGAATATCTCCTTAAACTCGCTGCAAAGCTGCGCGGCGAGTGTCTTGTTGTGCGCCAGCACCAGAGTGGGCTTCTGCACCTTTTCTATTACATTTGCCATGGTAAATGTTTTGCCGCTGCCGGTAACGCCAAGCAGCGTCTGGAACTTGTCGCCGTTTAATATTCCGCGGGAAAGCTGCTCTATCGCCTTCGGCTGGTCGCCCGCGGGCTTGTATTTGGAAACAACCTCAAAATCCATAATATCCTCTCCGTCGGGATAAAATTTTTGATTCGCAATAAATATGCGCAAATTCTATTATAACATAAAGTGATATATAAATTCAACATATATTTTTTAAAATAAAAAAGTTTTTCGTGAAACAATTAAATATGCCTCCCGCAAATGCGGGAGGCGGGTTTACTCAGCTTCCGAAGTCTTCCTCAAACGACGCCAGTTCTTCGCGCGTCCTGAATATTATTCCGCGGGTCAGATCGGATATATCGCTTTCGGGAATTCCGTTTCTGTACACCTCAAAAGAATAGAGATATTTTTCCTTCGGCAGTTCTCCCGCGCTTTCGTGAACGAGCGATATCTCTATGTTGCTGCCCTTGAGTCGAGCGATATAATAGTCTCTCGGTAATACGGACGAGGTTGGCGGCGCTGTTTCAGGAGCCGTGTTTGAAATAACCGCCTCGGCTGTTTCCGACATTGTGGTTTTTTGCAGTATTCTGACTGTAGCGTAATAAGCCGTGCAGCCTACGGCCGTCAGAAACAAAATGACCGATATACACAAAATAGTGTTTTTGATTAACTTATTGTTCATAATATACCCCCATATCTTGTATTTTTACGTTTGATGTAACACTAATTTAATAGATTATTAACACTTTTATTGTTTATTATACTTGCAGAAATATTATAATATGGTATATAATATGTATAAACAGAAATTTGTTGTAAAATAAGGGGACAGATTATGAGAAAGTATATAGGCAAATTTATTCTGGTATTTTTGATAACACTGATCGTCGGCGGAGCTGTAGCCGGCGGCGCAGTTATCACTGCCGTTATGGGTATGTGGGGTAATATCGACGGCATGGATATAGAAACTTTAACTATGGACAAGAATTCGGATATTGTGTATCTTGACCCGAACACCGGCGAGGAAAAGACTTTGCTCACTCTGACATCGGACGAAAACAGAGTTTGGGTCGATCTTGATGCAACGCCCAAAAATCTCCAGAACGCGTTTATCGCTATCGAGGATGAGCGTTTTATGACCCATAAGGGCGTTGATATCATGCGTACCGTCAGAGCGACGCTCACATATTTTGTTGATAAATTGTCCGGAAAAAGCGGTCAGGCATCGTTGGGCGGTAGCACGATAACTCAGCAGCTGATAAAAAATATCACCGGCGACAAGGAGCAGACAGTCGCCAGAAAAATCGGAGAAATTTCCAAGGCAATTGACCTTGAGAAAAAAATGTCGAAGGATCAGATACTTGAGCTTTATATGAACTGTATATTTTTGTCGGAAAACTGCCACGGAGTTCAGACGGCCGCGAATCTCTATTTTGACAAGGACGTGAGCCAGCTTAATCTTGCCGAGTGCGCGTCTATAGCGGCGATCACGCAGAATCCGAATTATTATGACCCGTTTGTCAATCCCGACAACAACAAGGAGCGCCAGGAACTGGTTCTGGCAAAAATGCTTTCGCTGGGATATATAACTCAGCAGGAGTATGACGAGGCGGTCAATTTCCCGCTCGTATTCAGCAAGGAAACGGCGCTTGAAAAAAAGAGCGAGATCATAACATCATATTATGTTGACCAGGTGGTGAGAGACGCCATATCGCGTCTGCAGGATAAAGGTTATTCCGAAACTTTGGCTCAGAAAATGGTATATTCGGGCGGACTTAAAATTTATTGCGCGTATGACCCCGAGATCCAAAAGATAGTTGAAGATTACTATTATAACGCCAATAATTTCCCGGACCCCGAGGCGCAGTCCTCGATAGTCATTATGGACCCGCAGGACGGCAGAATTGTGGCGATGGCGGGAGGCATAGGCGAAAAGGAAAACAGCTTCACCCTCAACCGTGCGGCTCAGAGCCCCAGACAGCCGGGATCGTCGATCAAACCGCTTTCGGTCTACGCGCCCGCCCTCGACTACGGAACCATAAACACTGGCTCCACGATAATGGACAGGAGAAAGTCATACGACGGATGGATACCCAGAAACTCAAGCTATACCTACACAAACTCGGCGGTCGGTCTTGACTACGCTATCCAGCAGTCGCTCAATACGGTTCCCGTTGAGATCATGTCCGAGATGGGAATTCAGACCTCGTATGATTTCATGACGCAGCAGCTCGGCGTCACAACGCTGGTTGAGGCGGAGGATATAAACGGCGAGATATACACCGATTTGGGTTACGCGCAGCTTGCGCTCGGCGGTCTTACGCACGGAATGACAAATGTCGAGCTGACCGCGGCTTACTGCATATTCCCGAATCACGGCATATATAATAAGCCTTACACATTTACCGAAATCAAAAACAGCGACGGCGAGACTATTTTAACGGGCAGAGACGCCGACACATCCTGGCAGGCGATAAAGCCCGAGACCGCCGCTATCATGAACAGATACTTAAGCAGTGTTGTAACCAGCGGCACAGGCCGCGGCGCGTCTCTTGCGGACGGAACGTTCACGGCCGGCAAGACCGGTACCACATCCGAGAATTTTGACAGATGGTTCGTGGGATATTCGCAGTATTATGTCGCCGCGGTATGGTACGGATATGACACGCCTCAGTCCATATCAATGTCCTCGAATCCGTGCATACCGGTATGGAGAAACGTTATGAGCTCCGTTCATTCCACTATCAAAAACAAGGACAGAAGCATTGACGTGAATTACGGCGTGAGCGTGTCATCGAGAGCAAGCTCTTCAAGCTCAAGCAACAGCAGAAACAGCAACAGCGGCTCAAGCAATCGCTCATCAGGCTCTCGTTCATCGTCCGATGAGGACGAAAGTTCGTCCGGCTCGCGCTCATCGTCTGATGAGGACGAAAGTTCGTCCGGCTCGCGCTCATCGGACGATGAGAACGAAGAAGACGAATAAGTATTAAACATATTATTAATAAGCGGTTAATAAGCGGCAGGTTTTGATCCCTGCCGCTTTGTTTGCATTATATTTTTTTGATTTCCTCGACCGTGTTTTTGACGGGATCAATATCAAGTTTCTCGATCATTCCGTCGTCGCAGGCTTTCGCGATCTTGGGATCAATGGGGATCTTGTCAAGCACTTTAAGGTTGTGGGTGCTTGCGATCTCGTCAATATGGCTTTCGCCGAATATATTTATTTTTTTGCCGCAGTCGGGACATTCCGCATAGCTCATGTTTTCAATAAGTCCGATGATCGGTATATTCATAAGCTCCGCCATCTTGACCGCCTTTGAGACGATCATTGAAACCAGCTCCTGCGGCGAGGTCACAATGATTATTCCGTCAACCGGCAGCGACTGGAACACCGTAAGCGGAACATCGCCTGTGCCGGGAGGCATATCAACAAACATTATATCCTCGTTTTCCCAAAAGACCTCAGTCCAGAACTGTTTAACGGTTCCGGCTATGACCGGGCCGCGCCAGACAACAGGTTCGCGGTCGTCCTCAAGCAGCAGGTTTATTGACATAATATCGATTCCGCTTTCCGATTGCTCGGGCAGTATTCCGAAATCGCTGCCCGCCGCTTTTTGTGTGATGCCGAACGCCTTGGGTATCGACGGTCCGGTGATATCGGCGTCGAGTATCGCGGTTTTAAGTCCTTGCTTTTGTGTGTTTGCGGCCAGCATCGCGGTCACCGATGATTTTCCGACGCCGCCCTTGCCGCTCATAATGCCTATGACTTTTTTTACCGAGCTGTACGGGTTAAGAAAAGCCTCGAATGAATTTTGCTCCTCTCTGCGTGATGAGCAGTTCTCGCCGCAGGTCGAGCAGTCGTTTGTGCAGTTTGTGTTATCGCTCATGATTATATCTCCTTATACATTAATGATCTTTGATTTAATATATATCTAAATCCGCCGCTTGTCAAGCAAAATAATTTATTTGTACAAATTTGGTTGCATTGACCGATAAATTATGTTATAATATAAAATTGATTTGTAAACCGATTTGGAGGTAGTTTTTTTTGAAAATTTCGGATATATTTAAAAACAGAGGCTCAAAACCCGTTGTTTCTCTTGAGATCTTTCCGCCCAAAAAGGAGGAAGCCTTCAGAAATGTGGGAGAAATGCTTGAAAAATTGAGCGAGATAAGTCCCGCGTACATCAGCGTTACCTGCGGAGCGGGCGGCAGCGGCGGTCACCGAAACAAAACGATCGAGCTTGCATCAAGAATTAAAAATGAGTTCGGGATAGAGTCGATGGCGCATTTGACCTGTATTGCCTCGACTTCGGAATCTATCGAGGCGGAGCTCGGCGAGATCGAAAGCGCGGGCATTGAAAACGTGCTTGCGCTGCGCGGCGATATTCCGAAAGAAGGTTTCGACGAGTCGAAAATAGAATATCACTACGCGTATCGGTTGATCGAGAAAATAAAGTCGCGCAGCGGGCTTTGCATCGCGGCGGCGGCATATCCCGAGGGTCACATAGAATGCGAAAATCTGAGCGACAGCGTGGAATATGTTAAAATCAAGCAGGACGCGGGAGCCGAGCTCTTTGTGAGCCAGCTGTTTTTCAGCAACGAGTATTTCTACAGATTCATGGAGGAAGCCGCGAAACATAATATTACCGTTCCGATAACTCCGGGTATAATGCCTATGATGTCAAAAAGCCAGATATCAAATATGATATTCACCTGCGGAGCGTCTCTGCCCTCGGCGATGATCAAGCTTCTCAACAAGTACGAGTCAAGTCCCGATGATCTGCTTAAGGCGGGCATAGAATACGCCGGCGCTCAGATCAGCGATCTGGCGAAAAACGGAGCGCCCGGCATACATATATACTCGATGAACAAGCCCGAGATCGCCGCTCGGCTGATCGAGTACGTTTAAGGCGGTTTGATAGTATGAACGGTATTGATCTTGACAAGAGCGAGATCCTGCGCTATCTGGGTCACAAAAATCAGGCGGTGAGCGGCGATATAATGGAAACTATCGACGCCTGCGCTGATGATATTCTCAGAACCGCGCGCTATCGCTACATATATAAAATATTCGATGTAAAAATCGGGTTCCGAAACGGAGAATCCTGCATTGAGCTTTCGGGGACAAATATCAGTTTGCTCGGAAACGATATATACGAGCATTTAAGAGACTGCAAAAAATGCGCTATTATGGCGGCTACCTTGGGCATAGAAGCCGATAATATGATAAGGGTCGCGCAGAATACCGATATGCTGAGGGCGGTTGTGCTTGACGCGTGCGCGGCGGATTTTATCGAGAAGGTCTGCGACCTCGCGGAACGCGAAATTAAGCAGAAAGCGGAGGAAGAAGGGTTCGGGACCAACTTCAGATTCTCTCCGGGATATGGCGATTTGCCGCTTGAAACCCAGAGAGACTTGTTGAACCTCCTCGATGCGGGAAGAAAAATCGGCCTTACTTTGACCGACAGTTCACTGATGATACCGGGAAAATCTGTTACCGCGATAATAGGTTTTACTAAAAATTATTCCGCGCCCGTGAAAAAGTCGGGCTGCGACATATGTTCTATGAGAGACATTTGCAAATTCAGAAAGGCGGGCAGTACCTGTGGACGTAATTGAGTATATAAAAAACAAAAGATTGATTTTTGACGGCGCGATGGGCACCATGCTTCAGCGCACGGGTCTTGAGGCCGGCGGACTTCCCGAGGTCTATAACATCGAGCATCCCGATACGGTACTCTCGATACATAAGCAATACGTTGACGCGGGCGCCGACGTAATAACTTCGAATACTTTTCAGGCAAACGCGTTTAAGATTAAGGGCTCGGGGTACTCTGTTCAGGAAATAATCAAATCGGGCGTTGCGCTTGCGAAAAAAAGTGGCGCAAAATACACAGCTTTGGATATCGGTCCTTTGGGGCAGCTGTTGGAGCCGATGGGAACGCTGAAATTTGAAGAGGCGTATGAGCTGTTTAAAGAGCAGCTTATAGCCGGCGAAAAAGCGGGTGCCGATCTTGTGCTTTTTGAGACCATGTCAGACCTGCTTGAGGTGAAAGCCGCGGTGCTTGCGGCAAGAGAAAACACAAGCCTTCCGGTTTTTGCGACCATGACGTTTCAGGAAGACGGACGCACCTTTGTCGGCTGTGACCCGATTTCGGCGGCTGTCACTCTGTCCGGGCTGCGCGTTGACGCTTTGGGCGTCAACTGCTCATTGGGCCCGGGTCAGCTTATGCCGGTTATTGATGAGCTTATAGCTCATTCGCGCGTTCCGGTTATGGTTCAGCCCAATGCGGGGCTTCCGTCCATCAGGAACGGTGAGACCGCGTATGATATAACCTCGGATGAGTTTTCGGGATATATGAAAACAATCGCGGAAAAAGGCGCCGCGATCTTAGGGGGATGCTGCGGAACAACGCCCGAATATATAAGCAAGACAAAGTCCGTTATTTCCGATGTGCCCTATATTAAGCCCGAATCGCCGCGCGAGACAGCGGTCTGCTCGGGCACAAAGACCGTGATATTTGACGGCGGCGTCACTTTGATTGGAGAGAGGATCAACCCCACCGGAAAGAAAAAGCTGAAAGAAAAACTGAGAGCGCAGGATTTCGGATATCTGGTAGGCGAGGCGATAAGCCAGAAAGACGCCGGAGCGGATGTTCTGGATGTGAACTGTGGTCTGCCAGAGATCGACGAGGCGGCGACTTTAACGCGCGCCGCTCGCGAGATCCAGGCGGCTGTGAATCTGCCGCTCCAGCTTGACAGCAGCGACGCGGCCGCCATAGAAAAAGCGATAAGAGCATACAACGGCAAGCCCATAATCAATTCGGTAAACGGCAAGGCCGAGAGTTTGGACGCGATACTTCCGATCGCCGCCAAATACGGCGCGGTCGTTGTGGGATTGTGCCTCGATGAGAACGGTATTCCGGAGACTGCCGAGGGCAGACTGCGCATTGCCGAGAAAATAATAGCCGCGGCCGCAACCTTCGGGATCCCGAAAGAAGATATAATAATAGACTGTCTGGTTCTGACCGCCTCGGCTCAGCAGAGCCTTGTTATCGAGACGATCAAGGCGATACGCTTGGTTAAACAGCTTGGCGCCAAGACGGTTCTTGGCGTCAGCAACGTGTCGTTCGGGCTTCCTGCCAGACCTATATTAAACAGCGTTTTTCTCGCCGCGGGATTCGGAGCGGGGCTCGACTCCGCCATAGTTAACCCCATGAGCGCCGAGATCATGAAAGCTTTCCGCGCCTATAAGGTGCTTAATAATCAGGATAAGGACGCGGTCGATTATATCAATAATTACGCGGATTATAAAGCGGATGCCGCCCTTTCGGTCGGCTCCGCCACCAAATCCGATGTAAGCGTTTCGGACGGCGATCTTAAATCGGCTATAATCGACGGCAGGCGCGAGCTTGCCCATGATTTGACCGTAGAGCTTCTTAAAACCCATGACCCGATAAGCATTATTAATGAATACTTTATACCCGCCCTTGATGTGGTGGGCGACAGATACGAAAACGGGACGGTTTTCCTGCCGCAGCTTATCCAGTCGGCCGAGGCGGTAAAGAGCGGCTTTGGCGTGCTGAAAGAAAATTCGGCCTCCGAGGGAGGAGGCAGAGGAAAAATTATTCTTGCCACGGTTCGCGGCGATATTCATGATATCGGAAAAAACATAGTAAAGATGCTGCTTGAAAATTACGGCTATGATGTGCTTGATTTGGGAAAAGACGTTCCGGAAGAGGAGGTCGTTAAAGCGGCGCTTGATAATGACATAAAGCTTGTGGGGCTCAGCGCGCTTATGACGACCACCGTCAAGAGCATGAAAGACACTGTCGCAGCGCTCAAAAAGGCCGGCAGCAAAGCGAAGATCGTTGTCGGAGGCGCGGTTCTGAACGAGGAATATGTTGAGTTTGTCGGCGCCGATTACTACGGCAAAGACGCGGGCATGACCGTTAAGATCGCCAACGAGGTTTTCGGTCACAACAATTAAATTTATATGAAGATATTGGAGGAATTAAAATGATTATAGATTTTCACACTCATGTTTTTCCTGATAAAATTTCGGAAAGAGCAATGGCAAATCTTGAGCAAAATATTGTCGACATTCAGGGCAAAAGCTATCCGCCGGACGGAGACGGCACGCTGCGCAGTCTTAAAGAGCATATGAGCCGAGACGGTGTGGATATTTCGGTAGTTATGCCTATCGCGACCACGGTTACTCAGTCCACGTCTATAAACAGATTTGCCCGGGAAATAAACGGCAAAGACGGCATTTTTTCTTTCGGAAGTCTGCATCCGCTGCAAGATGACTGGGAGAGCGTGCTTGAGGAAATAAAAGAGTCGGGCCTAAAAGGAATCAAACTTCACCCCGAATATCAAAGGGTTTACGTTTCGGCGCCCGAAACGATCAGGATACTCAAAAAAGCGGAGGAACTCGAACTTTACACTCTTTTTCACGCAGGACGTGACATAGGTATGCCCGAGCCTGTCCACTGTCTGCCGGAATGTTTAAGAGGCGTTCTCGATCATGTCAGCGGCGAGTACATAATAGCGGCGCATATGGGCGGATGGAGGCTTTGGGACGATGTTGAAAAATATCTTGTCGGCACGCCGATCAAGTTTGACGTTTCATATGTCAAAGAATTTATTGATTCCGAACAGTTTAAAAGAATAATAAAAAATCACGGAAGTGAAAAAATTCTTTTCGGCACCGATATGCCTTGGCAGTCGGCGAGCGTGTCGATGGGATTTCTTGAAAGCGCTGATCTGTCGGAGGACGAGCTTCAAAACATTTATTATAAAAACGCCGCGAAAATTTTGGGTTTATAATAAGATGTTGCAGCAAGATTAAAATATTGTTACAAACTTGAAGTTGGTCGAATTTTTTGGTATAATTGATTACGGATTATTTGTGAAAGATTCGGAGATAGACATGAGAGACAAAAATATTCCCGAAAAGAAAGATTCAAACAAAAACAAAAAAAGAGGAATCATCGCGGCCTTCTGCGTTGTCATTGTTATCGCGGCTGCGGTTCTGTCGGGATATTACTTTTTTCCCTATAAAATCGGGGGCATTGTTAAATCGGCTTTATCCGTTGTCTTTGATGGCGGCGCGGATCAAACCGACGAGATCGCTGTGGCCGTGCCGTCTCTGAAGCTTTATTCGCCTCAATCTCCAGCTGTTAAGCCCGAGGCGATTACTCCCGCTAATTTAAAATCTTCCGACGGAAGCTATAATACACCGGGAGGGGCGGGTATGATATATGACGGCGATCCGTCAACCTGCACCTCAAACGCCGCAGACTGGGCGACGCTTGACGCGGGCTCGTTAAAGGCGCTTTCTTATATCAGATATATTCCCGACGCGTCGTCTCAGGAATCGGCGGATTCATGCGTCGGCACAAAATTTTTGGCTTCAAAAGATAATAAATTTTTTGTTGAGCTGGGAACGATAAATCCCGACGCCAACGGAAATTTAACCCCCGATTGGCACACTGTTTTGTTCAGCGGTTACGGAATGTTCAGATATTTTAAGGTTGAATTTTCACCTGACGCGCATCTCGGCGAGGTTGAGTGGATCTGTGATGACGGGGTCGTTAATACCGACACCGCAAGCCGCGAGACTATAAATGACACAAGTCTGAGGCTTACGGCATTTGACGCCGTTTCCGAATTTGACGGACGAGTTACTATGGCGATTTATAATCGAGCGAACGTGATAAAAAGCTTTGATACGCGCGACTGCCATTTTGTGCCCGGAGAATACTATGATGTCGGTTTCGAAAAACTCAACGTGGAACTTGGCGATAAAATTATGATAACGGCATATGACACCGCCACAATGGAAAGCGTTCTGACATCGCCGCTCACTTATAAATACACCGAGGCGTCATCGCCTTTGTCGATGGCGAACATATACAGCGATAATATGATGTTTCAGGCGGACACCGACCTTATAATATCAGGAAAAGCGCCCTGCGGCTCGGTGGTTGAGGCTGAGATCGAAAATATTGACACCGGAGAGCTTTATGCAGCGTCGGGTATTGCCCGGGACATATCGGATTGGGAGATAAATTTCGGCGCGTTTCCGAACGGCGGAAATTACACCATGAGGGTTTACTGCGGCGATGAAGAACTGGAATTTGAAAATATAACATTCGGCGACATATGGGTGTTTGCGGGACAGTCGAACATGGAGTTTTATCTTTGCGGCGAGAAAGAGGCTGATGAATATCTCAAAACCGCTCAGGGTAAAAATGAATCCACAAGCCGAGATATACGCATGGTCAATCTGTATAATATCGGTCTTATGGGCGCCCGCGCGGAGATCGACAATGTTCCGCTCAATGATTGGAACGATTACTGGTCCGAACTTACCACCGACAGGGCGGCGTATCTCTCGGCTATCGCCTATTATTTCGCGCAGGGCATCCATGAGCGTTACGGCAGGAATGTCGGAATAATAAGCGTCGCTGTCGGCGATACGGAAATAAACAAGTGGTTCCCGCGCGGAGAGAGCCGAGGCTCGTTTGTCGGCACTGACGGTTGTCTTTACAACAACAGAATCTATCCCTTTACCAAGCAGAAAATCAAGGGAATTTTGTGGTACCAGGGCGAGGCGGATCAGTACCGCACAAACATGAACGCGGGTCAATACGCCGACGCTATGGCGGGACTTATAGACAGTTACCGAGATAAATGGTCCGATCCCGAGCTGCCCTTCTATTATGTGCAGCTTGCCAGATACGGCGTAAAAGACGAAAGCGAGATAAGAGAGGGTCAGCGCATAGCGCTTCAAAGAACTGCCAACCGTAATAATCTGGGAATGTTCAGCCTGCTTGACATAATCGGCAGATACGACCAAGATATCGGCTGCGCGAGAACCGATATACACCCGTGGCAGAAAAAGATTGTCGCCGACAGATTCCTTGACTGCGTGGGTCACGATATATACGGAGACGAAGATCGTATTGTTTCGGGTCCCGTTTATAAGAGCATGCGGGTTTTCGATGATTATATCGAACTCACGTTTGAGCATACCGGCTCGCTCAGAGTGATGAATAAGTCGGTGTATGCCGACTCGGTATGCGATGAAAAAATTTCGGATTCGATGACCGACACAAGTGAGCTGCACGAGTTCTATATATCGGACAGCGCGGGTAAGTTCTATCCGGCGACGGCCGAAATTGAGGACGACAAGGTTATAGTTTACAGTGATGATGTTGTGAACCCGACGAATGTCATGTACGCCTGGGGAGCGTATCCGGAGATGCCGAACCTGACCGACGACAGCGGTTTGCCGGCATTCACGTTCAATACGATGAACGGCGGCGAGATCGAATAATTTAAAAATTTGCAATAAAATAATTTTATTTATATTGACATACAATTTAAATAAAGTTATAATAGTTATTGTGCAGTATTGTGTAAAAAAACGGAATATGTTGTGGTTTATATTCCATTCATCTAACATAAGCGATAAATAATTAATAATAAATACAGGAGGTAGTTATAATGTTGAAAACATTCCATGGCGGCGTTCATCCCAACGACATGAAGGCACCTACTGCCGACAAGCCGATTGTTGAGCTTTACCCTTCCAAGGAAATGGTCTACCCCATGACCCAGCATATCGGCGCACCCGCTAAGCCGATCGTCAACGTTGGAGACTACGTGTATGCCTGCCAGAAGATCGCCGAAGCAGGCGGATTTGTGTCCGCTTGTATTCACTCGTCCGTGTCCGGACGCGTCAAGGCGATCGAAAAGCGCATGCACCCCAACGGACTCATGGTTCAGTCCATTGTCATTGAGGATGACGAGCAGGATAAGGTCTGTCCCGATTTAAAGGGCTGCAGCGACTATACCAAGCTCTCGCCCAAAGAGATTATCGAGATCATCAAAGAGGCGGGAATAGTTGGTCTGGGAGGCGCGACATTCCCAACGCACGTAAAGCTTTCGCCGCCGCCCGAGGCAAACATTGATTATGTCATTGTCAACGCGGCCGAGTGCGAGCCTTATCTCACATCCGATTACCGCACGATGCTAGAGATTCCCGAGCAGGTTATCGGAGGGCTCAAGATCGTTATGCACATATTCGGACTCAAAGACGGACATGTCGGCATCGAGAACAACAAGGAGCTGGCGATCGAGACCATGACGGCTATGGCGGCCAAAAACAAAGATGTGAATATTCACGTACATACTCTAAAAACCAAATACCCCCAGGGCGGTGAGAAGCAGCTTATCAACGCCATCACGGGTCGCAAGGTCGGCCCGGGTCAGCTTCCCTGGCAGGTAGGCGCGATAGTGTGCAACGTTGACACCTGCCGCGCGATATATCAAGCGGTAACGCGCGGAATTCCGGTTACATCAAGAATTGTCACAACCGGAGGAAAGTGCGCCAAAAATCCCGGCAACTTCAAGGTCCTTATCGGCACTTCGCTTAAGTCTGTTTACGAGCAGACCGGCGGATTCACCGAGGATCCCGCGAAGGTTATCATGGGAGGTCCCATGATGGGCATGGCGCTTCCGAATCTGGATGTTCCCGCTATCAAGGGAACTTCAGGCCTTTTGGCGTTCAGCGAGGATGAGGCTTATGGATATGAGGAAACCGCTTGTCTGAGATGCGGCAAGTGTGTTTTCGCGTGTCCGATGAGACTTCTGCCGAACAAGCTTGACGCGGCCGCGAGAATTGATGATTTCAAGACGCTTGAGAAACTTAACATTGTTGACTGCATCGAATGCGGAAGCTGCGCCTTCAGCTGTCCTTCCAGAAGACGACAGGTACAGCAGATAAAGGTTGCAAAAGATAAGCTCCGCGCGGCGCAGCAGCGCAGCAAGAATAACTAAGGGAGGGATAATAGTGGATAATTTATTGGTTGTTTCGCACTCCCCGCACGTATTGGGGAACAGTTCGGTAAGACGCACCATGCTTGATGTTATTATCGCCCTGATTCCCGCGTTTGTCGCCGGAATTCTCGTTTTCGGATACAGAGCCGCGGTTATCACGGTTATCAGTGTGTTGAGCTGTGTGCTGTTTGAATGGTTATGGAATAAAATTTTGAAAAAACCGACAACTGTCGGCGACTTGAGCGCTATCGTCACCGGAATGCTTTTGGCGTTCAATGTTCCGGTAACGCTGCCGCTCTGGATGGTTGTCATAGGCGCGTTCTTCGCTATCGTTATCGTGAAGCAGTTCTTTGGCGGTATCGGCCACAACTTCATGAACCCCGCTTTGGCGGCCAGAGCTTTTCTGCTTGCCTCGTGGGCGCTCGCTATGACAACATGGGTTGCGCCTCACACCGCGGTTCCGCTTTGGAACACTGCCGACGTTGTGACCTCGGCGACGCCTCTCGCGGCGTACGCGGGCAACGAAGGCACGGTTACTGAACTTCCGTCGTATCTGAATCTTTTTATCGGAAATGTCGGCGGCTGCATAGGTGAGACTTCGGCTTTGGCGATACTCATCGGCGGAATCTATCTGCTGGCGAGAAAGGTCATCAGACTGAGAATACCTCTCGCGTATCTTGCCACCGTTGCTCTGGGAACATGGATGTTCGCCGGACACGACGGATTGTTCACGGGCGACGCGCTCTATCAGATACTGGCGGGAGGCGTTATGCTCGGCGCGTTCTTTATGGCGACCGACTACACCACATCGCCGTACACGCCGGTCGGACAGATCATATTCGGTATCGGCTGCGGCGTTATAACAGTGCTTATCAGAGTTTGGGGCGGTTATCCCGAGGGATGCTCGTACTCGATCCTGCTCATGAACATAGTAACTCCGCTTATTGACAGAGTTACCGCTCCGAAGCGCTACGGCGCCTCTAAAAAGAGAAAGGAGGCAAAAGCGTAATGAAAGAGATACTTACACTTACGATTAAATTATTGCTTATCACAGCGATCGTTGCGGCTTTGCTCGGCGGTATCAACATGGTTACCGAGCCGATCATAGCCAAAAACAACGAGGCTACGTTCCAGGCAAATCTGAAGGAAATGCTTCCGGGAGCCGACAAATTCGAGCTTGATGGAACAAAGCTTCCCGAGCCGGAGACGGGCGTTACGGTAAACGGCGTGTACTGCGGCATGGACAGCGCGGGCTCACCCGTCGGATATGTTGCCGAGGCTGTTTGCTCGGAGGGTTACGGCGGCGACGTTGTTGTTATGACCGGCGTTGACCTTGAGGGAAAAATCACTAAAGTTAAGGTAACAGAAATGGGAGAGACCCCCGGCCTCGGCGCGAAGTGCCAGACCGATTGGATCGACCAGTATGCGGGTCTTACCGAAAATATTGTAGTAAGCAAAAACGGAAGCGCGGGAAGCAATACTAATAAGATCGACGCAATATCCGGCGCTACCATAACTTCAAAGGCTGTCACAAAGGCTGTTAACAATTCTGTCTCAGCGGCGATGGTTGTTATCTCGGATAACGCGGGCGGCGCTCCCGCGGCGAAAGATCAGATTCAAGCGAGCGCGGAGCCCGATGCCGAAGCTGCGGCTGACGGCGAAGCGGTTGTTGACGAAGCCGCGGAGGCCGAGATCCCCGCGGAAGAGGCAGAAGCAGTAGAAGCCGAAGCAATTGACGAAGGAGGTGCCGAGTAATGGATAACAAAAAAGGTTATTTATCAACGTTTCTGAACGGTATTATCACCGAGAACCCGACTCTGGTCCTGTTCCTCGGCATGTGCCCCACATTGGCGGTTACGACCGGAGTTGTGAACGGTATAGGAATGGGTCTTTCGACCACCGCCGTTCTGGTTTGCTCCAACATAGTTATCTCGCTTTTGAGAAAGTTTATACCCGACAAGATCAGGATCGCGTCGTTTATCGTAATCATTGCGGGCTTTGTAACGATAGTTCAGATGCTGCTCAACGCGTATGTTCCGGCTCTTTCCAGCAGTCTGGGAATATACATACCGCTTATAGTTGTTAACTGCATAATTCTCGGCAGAGCCGAGGCTTTCGCCAGTAAGAACTCGGTCGGCAAATCCGCGTTTGACGGTTTGGGCATGGGTCTCGGATTCACATGCGCGCTGGTCCTCATCGCGGCTATCAGAGAGATCCTCGGCGCCGGAACATTCGCGGGTATCCCCCTGTTCGGCGACAGCTTCCAGCCCGTTTCGATAATGATCCTGCCTCCGGGAGCGTTCCTGACATTGGGCGTTCTGCTGGCGATCATCAACGTTATAGGCGCAAAGATAAAGAACAAGAAAAAAGACACTGACACGGAAAAGGAGGGCATATAAATGGTAGCGGAATTATTGGTTATAGCTATCGGCGCGATACTTATCAACAACTTCGTGCTGGTGCAGTTCCTCGGTATATGCCCCTTCCTGGGCGTATCGAAAAAGGTTGACACATCTGTCGGCATGGGCTTCGCAGTAATCTTCGTTATGGCGTGCGCTTCGATCATCACATGGTGTGTTCAGTATTATCTGCTGGTGCCGTTCCATTTGGAATATTTGCAGACTATCGCGTTTATTCTGGTTATCGCGGTGCTGGTTCAGTTCGTTGAGATGTTCCTTAAAAAGTCGATACCGTCGCTCTACAGCGCGCTCGGCGTTTATCTGCCGCTGATCACCACAAACTGCGCGGTGCTCGGCGTTGCTATCCAGAACATCACAAAATTCACAGGCGTTGAGATGAGTTTTGTAAAGTCTCTGGTATACGGCGTTTCGGCCGGTATCGGATTTACCGTCGCGATCGTGCTGTTCGCGGGCGTAAGAGAGAGGCTTGAAAGCTCCGATGTTCCCGAGTTCCTGAAAGGCATGCCGATAACGCTCGTTACCGCGGCGCTCCTTTCGATAGCGTTTCTCGGTTTCTCGGGTCTCAGTTTTTAAGAAGGAGGGGAAGTAGATGTTTAACAGTATAGTTGTTCCCATCCTTATAATCGGAGGCATGGGTTTGATATTCGGCGTGCTGCTGGGCGTTGCCTCGAAAGTGTTCGCCGTTAAGGAAGACGAGCGTATTCCCAAGATCATGGAAGTTCTGCCCGGCGCCAACTGCGGCGGCTGCGGATTCGCGGGCTGCTCGGCATACGCGGCGGCGCTCTGCAAAGGCGGCGTAAAGACAAACGCCTGCCCGGTGGGCGGTGAGACTGTTGCCGAGAAAATCGCGGAGATCATGGGCGTTACGGCCGAGAAAAAAGAGAAAATGGTTGCCAGAGTTTTGTGCAATGGCAGTCCCGACAGAGCGGTCCAGAAATATTATTTCGACGGCCCTCGCGACTGCTACAGCGCTCACAAGCTGGGCGGCGGCGAAAAGATGTGCGCCTACGGCTGTCTGGGCTTCGGCTCCTGCGTCAAGGTTTGTAAGTTCGACGCCATCAGTATTCAAAACGGCGTCGCGTATGTAAATATCGACAAGTGCGTTGCCTGCGGCGCGTGCGCCGAGGAATGTCCCAAAAAGGTAATCAAGATACTGCCTCTCAGAAGCAAGTACACTATCAACTGCAAGAGCGTTGAAAAAGGCAAGATCACAAGACATGACTGTCAGGTTGGCTGTATCGGCTGCGGTATCTGCGCCAAAACATGTCCCAAGGGAGCTATCTCGATCAGCGACAACTTGGCTGTTATCGACCCCGCCAAGTGTGTCAACTGCGGTCTCTGCGCTCAGAAGTGCCCGCAGAAGGCAATCAACAAGGTTACTCCCGAAGGTCTGGTTCGTCCCGAGCCCAAGCAGGCTAAGCCCAAGCTGACGCCCGAGCAGATAGAGGCTCTCAAGGCCAAAAAAGCAGCTCAGATGAAAGATCAGAGTCAGCCCGCGGGTCAGAAGGAGAAAAAGGTCAAGACTGAGCAGGTCAAGGCGGATACTAAGTTTAATGATGTTGTGAAAGATAATATCGCCAAAGAGGCTGAGGCTCGCGAGGCCGGCGCCGCCATTTCAAAAGAAATCAACAAAAAGGCGGATGATATTGATTCAACTCAGGAGATGGAGGCTCAGAAATAAGCCTTTAGGCTATTAAGGAGGATATGAAATGATCGATAAAAACTGCGCTTACTGCGTTGAGGGCGAGCTTGTCGCGAAGTTTGGAATTAAAATTTGCGAGCTTGACACCTGCAAGGTTTATTTGTTCAAGGAGCAGAGCCATAAGGGCAGAGTCATCGCCGCTCACAAAAAGCATGTCGGCGATATGACCGAGCTTACAAGCGAGGAAAGAGCCGCGTATATTGAGGATATCGCGAAGATCTCAAAAGCGCTCCAGGAAATATTCAAGCCGCAAAAGGTCAACTACGGCGCGTACGGCGACACCGGACATCATCTGCATGTGCATCTGGTTCCAAAATATGCCGACGAGTTCGAGTGGGGCGGAACCTTCGCGATGAATCCCGACAGAGTTTATCTGAGCGCGGCGGAATATTCCGAGCTCGTGAACACTATCGGCGATGCGCTTAAATAATTATGAATTATAGCGTGGAACGGGTCGGCAAATGCCGGCCCGTCCCGCAATTTTAAGCGGGCGGATAATATCCGCCCCTACGAACTTCGGTGAATTTTTTATTTTCGGTAAAAAATTTTTAAAATTTTTTGAAAAAACTCTTGCAATTATAAAAAATTTATGGTATTATAGCATAGTTGCAGTACGGACGGGTATCGAAGTGGTCATAACGGGGCTGACTCGAAATCAGTTTGTCGGAAACGGCACGTGGGTTCGAATCCCACCCCGTCCGCCAATATTTTAAAACCGCCATTGGCGGTTTTTTGTTTGCAGTTTTATTTTTAAATTTATAACTATAAATTAAATTTGTAAATTTTTTAAAATTACACTTGAAAAATTATTGTATTTATGTCATAATATTATAAACGTACTCATTTTATTACGTTTATGGAATGTCCTTGGTGAGATATTTGATATTATACATTTCGTTAATTATAAAAACTAAGTATAAGGAGATATAATATTATGAGCAAGAAATTTAGCAAATGTTTTCCCGAAATAATTATAACGCTGATATTTTCGGTAGCGCTTATGTGTTTCATGAGCGCGGTCAGCGCCAAAGAGTTTGACGGTATGGCAAGAAGTTCCGCGGGCGGCGCAGCCGTGCCATATGCCCAAGCGTCATTTGATGACGGCGTTGATGACAGCGCGGTCGATACGGTCAAAAATATGCCGAGCAGTATTGAAGGTCTGATTGGTGAAATTTACAGTATTCCAGAACAGGAACCCGAGCGCGACGGCTGCACATTTAAGGGCTGGGTTGAGCGCGGAACGGATGCGCCTGTTTATAAGCACGACACAGCGGAAAGCAGCTTTGTGATGCCTGCTGACGGAATCGTATTTATAGCGATTTGGGAAAACAACAGCACTGCTCCTCCGAGCGATTCGCCCGGATCACAACCTACCGTTGAGCCGGGAGAAAAACCCACGGAAACTCCGGGAACCGTCATACCGCCTACGGGCGAGCCTTCAGAACCTACGGAGCAACCGCAACCGCCGGGCGCGGAGACACCCACTCCGATACCGACCAATGCACCAACTGCGGCGCCTACGATCAAGCCGACAAATCCGCCGACTGCCACGCCAACTATTATCCCGACAAATGAGCCAAGCATGCCGACAAATCCGCCGACAGCGCATCCAACGACAACACCGACAAATGCGCCAACCCCAACCAATGCGCCGCAGGAAACAGAATCGCCGACTGCGTATCCTACGACAACACCGACAAATACACCAAACCCGACCAACGTACCGCAGTCAACCGTAACACCGACACCGACCAAGAAACCCGCCGGCACCGGAGGCGGAGGAGGTGGCGGAAGTTTCGGCACCGGCGGAAACACTTCGGTTCGTATACAAATAGAGTGGGAGGATGACAATAACAGCCGCGGTGAAAGACCTTCGTCGGTTACAGTAAGGCTTAAACAAGATAAGACTGTAATTGACGAGTGTACATTGTATGCTTCGAATAACTGGCAGCATACATTCACAAGTCTCAGAATAGGCACAACTTATACGGTTGAGGAGGTCGAGGTAAATCACTATGTTCCGAGATATGTGCAGTCATTCAACGGATATAAGATCGTCAATAAATATGATGGATCTTATGACCCAAGCGCAGACATTTCAAACGCGCCTTCAACCACAAGTGCACCGACACCAACGTCTACGCGCGACCCAAACTCTGTTCCGTCGCTAAACTATGCCGATCACTATGCCTACATAGTCGGATATGAGGACGGCACTGTTCAGCCCGATAACACAATAACACGCGCCGAGGTCGCGACGATATTTTTCAGAATGTTGTCTAATGATTCGAGAGATAAGTTCAGAACAAGTGAAAATCAGTTTGCTGATGTATATGCCAATGACTGGTTTAACACGGCAGTTTCGACAATGACGAGAGCCGACATTATCCACGGATATGAGGACGGAACTTTCAGAGGTGATAATCCTATAACGCGCGCCGAATTTGCCACAATTGCCGCCCACTTTGATCCGATCACATACAGCTACGGAGATAAGCTTAGCGATACAGCGGGTCATTGGGCGAGCTTATACATTAATCGCGCCGCGGAACGAGGATGGATAAACGGATATGAGGACGGAACATTCAGGCCGGATCAAAATATAACCCGAGCCGAGGCTGTGACTTTAGTAAACAGAGTTCTTGGCAGAAAGCCCGACGCGGGGCATCTGCTCGCGGGAATGACATCATGGCCGGATAATATAGACCCGAGCGTTTGGTATTACGCGGACATTCAGGAGGCGACCAACTCGCATTACAGCGAGGATAAAGGCGATTATGAGGCATGGATATCTTTGCGTGAGGACAGGGATTGGAAAATTCTTGAAAATTAAATACGAGCGGCAGGCGGAATTTTTCCGCCTGCCTTAAAACTAAATAAGTTTTCTTGCCTCAGATAGCGAAATATTGAGCTTATCAGCTATTTTAGCAATATCATCATACTCGAGCTTAGTTTTTGAAACTCCGTAACCTGCGGAGATTTTTTGAGTTATATCACCATGCTTTGTGTTTATAATTTCCTCGCGTTTGTCAAGTGTGTACCGCTCGCAATTATATTCCCTGATGCCGATCGTTGAAGTGTGCTTGAAAATGAGCTCAAGCATTTTTGAGCGATCGGATGGTTTGCACAGGCACGACAGCAATATACCGGGGCGGTTCTTTTTCATTCCGATCGGAGTAGTGAAAACATCCAGGGCGCCGCAGTCGAAAAGTTTTTGCGCCGCATAACCGATATCCTCGGGTGTCATATCGTCAAGATTGCAGCAAAGCTCGGAAACATTTTGGGTATTCGAGCCGCTTTCACCAATAACTGCTCGCACGCAGTTTGGCGGCGCTTCGGCGAACTGCTTTGTCCCGATTCCGTATCCGGTTTTTTGAATTACGATTTGAGGCATTTGCTCAAAATCATCAGCGAAATATTTCAGCAGCGCCGCGCCTGTCGGAGTGCAAAGCTCGCCTTGAACCGTACCGCTGTATATCGGCACATTTTTTAGGATCAGCGCCGTAGCGGGCGCCGGAACCGGAAGAATTCCGTGGGCTGCGTGAACCGTTCCGAAACCGACGCATATCGGCGATGAAATGATCTTATCGGGATCAAGCTCTTCGATCAACGAGCAAACGCCTACGATATCAGCGATCGCGTCAAGGCGTCCGACCTCGTGAAAGTGTATGTCTACAACCGTTTCGCCATGCACCGCGCTTTCAGCTTCGGCGATTATCCTGTAAATACTTGACGCGTCATTTTTCACTTTATCTGATATGTCAAGTTTGTTAATGATCTTGTCAATATCATCGAGACTTCTGTGCTCGTGGTGACTGTGGTTATGTGCTTGGTGATGATTATGCTTATGATGGTGCTCGCCGGAAGCGGAAGATGCGCCGTGGCTGTGATGATGCGGCGGCGCACAGTCTTCGACTTTTCCGTTTACCGTGACTTTTACATGTGTTCCGGCGATGCCGCCGCTTTTTGTCTTTTCGCGAATAAAGCTTACGCCTTCAAGGCCTATGCCGTTCATTTTATCGATAAATTGGTTCGGATCGGGATGAACGTCGAGCAGCGCCGACATAAGCATATCTCCCGCGGCTCCCATAGGACAGTCAAAATACAATAATTTCATAATAATTCACTCCTTATTTTTTAGTTTTATTAAGAGGATTTTTGGCGACAGCGCTTCTGAGCTCTTTGTTGTCGATATGCGTGTAGATCTCAGTTGTGCTGAGCTGCTTGTGGCCGAGTATTTCCTGAAGGACTCTGACGTCAACACCCGATTGGTGCATAAGCGTGGCCGCTGTGTGGCGCAGCTTGTGAGTTGTGTACTTGTGAGAGTCAAGCCCTAATTTTTTTACATATTTTTCAACAGTGTGCTGCACGGTCCTGCGGCTGATCCTGGCGTTTCTCTCGGATAAAAACAGCGCGTTTCTGTCCTTATATTCCGGGCTCATTTTTTTGCGTATCGGCATGTAGGCCTCAAGGGCGCTTATGCAGGCGTCGTTTAAATAAATTGTTCTCTCCTTGCCGCCTTTTCCCATAACAACAAGAGTGTCGCCGTTTATATCTGTGATATTAATGCTTACCAATTCGGCAAGTCTCATTCCGCAGTTTAAAAATAACGTTAATATACAATAATCTCGTTCGTAATTTCGTTTATCAACGGCTTCGAGCAAACTTAGGCTGTCCTCAAGAGTGAAATACTTAGGCAGTTGTTTTTCAATTTTAATTGTGTCAAGATCTGCTGCCGGGTTCTCGTCGATCAATTTAACTTTGCTGTGCAGGTATTTAAAATATGATTTGAGAGCCGAGATCTTACGAGCGCGCGTGCGCGCGCGATTCCCGAGATTGTGGTTCAGAAAGTTAGCATATTCGTATATAAAATTAATGTCAACTTTTTTTATGTCGTCAATGGTGATATTGTCAATTTCAATTTGATTGAAATCGCATTTGAATTTTCCCGAATAATAATTTATAAACCTGTAAAAGCAGCGCAGATCATAAAAATACTCGAGCGCGGTTTTGCGAGACTTTCCCTGAATGCTTTCAAGATAGATCAGAAAAGACCGCATAGGTTCCGGGGCGTGCCTTATGTTGTCCATTATGTTTGCTCCTTCTTCAACATTGCACAAAATTTTTATTTTGTGCAATAATCTATAAAATTATTATACCCTCTTTCCTGTTAAATTTCCAGAGCATTTATGTTAAAAATAGGTTACAAATCAAATTATAAGGTTTTTTCCTGTTGATATTCGAGATTCGTTATTATATAATTATATTGTATGGAGGAGCTTTTGAATGATAAAAATCAAGGGTACGATTGAATCTGTTATATTTTATAATTCGGAAAACGGCTACGCGGTCTGCGATGTGGCTAGCATGGGTGAGCTTATAACCATGACCGGTTCTATGCCGAGTATTGCTGAGGGTGAAAATATAGTCGCCTCCGGCTCATGGGTGACTCATGGCGAGTACGGAGATCAATTCAAGGTTGAGTATATTGAGCGTATCATGCCCACGACCGAAGAAGAAATCGAAAAATATCTTTCGTCCGGTATTTTGCCGTATGTGGGCAAGACTACCGCGAGGCGGATCGTTGAGGCGTTCGGAGTCGATGCCCTTGATATTATTGAGAACGATCATAAGCAGCTTCTTGAGATAAGGGGGCTTACGCCATCTAAAGTCCAAGCAATATACGAGACTTTTGTTGAGCAGGTTGGAGTTCGTCAGATCGTGATCTATTTTCAGAAATATAACCTGCCTCCTTCCTATGCCGTCAAAGCCTACAATGCTTTTGGAACAGGAACTGTCGGGATCATTGAGGCTAATCCTTATATTCTGTCGGAATTTATCGACGGCATCACCTTTGAAAAGGCTGATGAAATTGCTGTGGATCTCGGCTTTTCTCCTGAGTCACAGCTCAGGATCAAATCCGGAATAAAGACCGCTCTCAAAAATATTTCATTTTTCAGCGGTCACACATTTGCTCCGAGAGCGATGCTGACATCCTCTTCCTGCGCTCTTCTTAATGTTGAGCAGGGTCATGTTGAGCGCGGTATATCGCAGCTTATTTCGGACGGCGAGCTGATATCCGAAAATCACGGTGATTTTGACGCGATTTATCTTAAATCATACTACGACGCCGAGTGCAGCGTTGCGGATAAGCTTAAAGAAATGTCGGGAATATATTTTGACGTTGACGCGGATTACATAGATAAACTTATCGACGAGTCGGATAACGAAGACGAGATCGAGCTTGCGGACAATCAAAGAGACGCGGTTTTTCGAGCATTTCAAAATGCCGCTCTTGTTATAACCGGCGGTCCCGGAACAGGAAAAACAACTATTATTAATACTATTATTAAAACCATGAAAAAAGACGGCTCAACCGTAATGCTTGCCGCTCCCACCGGCCGCGCCGCCAAGCGAATGAGCGAGGTTTGCAGCTTTGAGGCGAAAACCATTCATCGCCTGCTTGAGATCAGAGTAGGCGACGATGTATCGGACGGTGTATTTGCCAGAAACTCTGATAATCCGCTCGATTGCGATGTTCTAATTATTGATGAGATGTCAATGGTCGACATAATGCTGATGAGCAGTCTGCTTGACGCTGTTTCACGCGGAACGCGCCTTATAATGGTTGGCGACAGCGACCAGCTTCCGTCGGTCGGAGCCGGGAATGTGCTTAAAGACATAATTGACAGCGGAACTGTTGAATGTATTAAGCTTAATGAGATTTTCAGACAGGCAAAAGAAAGTATGATAGTGGTAAACGCTCACAGAATTAATCGCGGACAGGAACCGCTTTTAAATGACGCCGAAAGCGATTTTTTCTTTGTCCACAGGGAAGATCCCGAGCAGCTGCCGAATACCATAGCCGATTTGTGTTTGAGGCGTCTGCCGGATTATTACGGTTTTGACAGCATGAGCCAGATCCAAGTCCTGACTCCAACAAGAAAAACGACAATAGGGGTCGGACATCTGAACAACATATTACAGAGCTGTCTGAATCCCCCTTCTCCGGACAAAGCCGAACATATGACCCGCAGGTGCGTGTTTCGGGTGGGTGACAAGGTTATGCAGACCAAAAACAACTATCAGATACAGTGGCGGCGCGGCGAGGAAAAGGGCGTCGGCGTGTTTAACGGTGATTGCGGATTTATCACAAAAATTGACAGGATCGGCAATAAGATAGAGGTTTTATTTGACGACGATAAACTTGTGGATTATGATTTCATGGTTTTGGATGAAATTGAGCTGGCCTACGCCATAACTGTGCACAAGAGTCAGGGCAGCGAGTTTGACGTTGTGGTAATGCCGATGTTCCCCGCTCACCGCTTGCTTATGACAAGAAATCTGCTTTACACCGCTGTGACGCGCGCCAAATCTTTGGTTGTGTTGGTTGGCCTTGAGGATGTTATGAATTTTTATATCAACAACAATAACGTGCGCAGCAGGTTTTCCGGTCTTAAAGAAAAACTGAGGATATATTGAGTTTTATCGTAATAACAAAAGGAGATGAGTTTATGGAACAGTACGCCGCGCCGCTGAGGGATTTGATCGAGGAATTTAATAAATTACCCGGAATAGGAATAAAGACCGCTCGCAGGCTCGCGTTTTACGTTGTTAATCTGCCGAAAGAAAAGTCGGAAAAGTTGGCAGGAGCTATTATTAACGCAAAAAATGAGATCAGATATTGCAAAGTATGTCAGAACCTTGCCGCTTCAGAGCTGTGCAATATATGCGCTTCTCCCGTTCGCGACCACAGTGTTATTTGCGTCATGGAGAGTCCGGGCGATGTTATGCAGATGGAGCGCACAAACGAGTTTAAGGGAGTCTATCATGTGCTGCATGGCGCAATTTCACCCATGGACAACGTGACACCCGATGATATAAGGATCAAAGAGCTTGTGCAGCGCGTTTCCGAGGGCGGCGTCTCGGAGGTTATAATGGCTACAAACCCGAATCTTGAGGGCGAGGCCACAGCGATGTATATTTCAAAGCTGCTTAAGCCTTTCGGCGTCAAAATAACAAAAATAGCTCACGGAGTTCCTGTGGGCGGCGAGCTGGAATTTGCCGACGAGATCACTTTGGGCAGAGCTTTAAATTCAAGAACAGAAATGTGAGGAGATATTTATGGACGGAAAAATTAAAATCGCGTCAACCGACAGCGACATAATAGAAATCGAAAAATGCGCGCGAATAACATGGCACGACGCCTACGACGCGCTGCTTCCCGACGGCCAGGTCGAATATATGCTGAAAAAATATCAGAGTTCTGATGTTATAAAAAACGATATAAAAAATAACGGATACGTATATTATTTATATTTTGAAGAAGGCGCATGCGTGGGATTCTGCGGGGTAAAGCCCGAGGAAAACAAACTTTTTGTGAGCAAAATTTATGTTTTACCCGAATATCAGAGGCGCGGGATAGCGACAGAGCTTTTTGAGCGAGTTAAATCCGACTTTTCGGATAAATATAATGAGTTTTATCTGACAGTTAACAAGCACAATGATAAAGCGATAGCCACGTATAAGAAATTTGGTTTCATTGCCTCCTCCACCGCTGTTACAGATATTGGCGGCGGATATGTTATGGATGATTATATTATGACTTTCAACGCGTAGTCACAAAGACAGCCCGGATAATTTCGGGCTGTCTTTGCGTAAATAATTATTTTTTGCGGCTTTCAACGATTTTGTCTTTCCAGCTTCTTTTAAGAGGAGCATCGCAGCTTCGCGCATAGCTTATAGCTTCATCCAAAACCTTATAATTAAGCTTTGTTCCCTCGGAGGTATTGTCGTAATCTACGGTGAAATCTGAGGAAATTCCCATTCTTGCTCCTACTTTTGCGGAGTCTATATTAGCGCCGAGGAACAAGAATTCCCATCCGAAATCTTTTTTCTTTTTTTCAATCATTGTTTTGACAGCAGAGTAGCCGAAATTGTGGCTGGCGTTTTCCATGCCGTCGGTTGTGATGATAAACAGCGTTTTTTCGGGCACATCTTCCTCTCTCGCGTATTTGTGGATATTGCCGATATGGTGTATAGCCTGACCTACCGCGTCCAGAAGCGCCGTGCAGCCGCATACATAATAGTCATCTTCGGTTATTTCTTTGACTTTGTCGATCGGAACGCGGTCATGGATAACCAGAGATACATGGTTAAAGAAAACAGTGGAAACAAGCGCTTCGCCGTCCAGTTCTTTCTGCTTCTTAAGCATTGAGTTATATCCTCCGATCGTGTCGGTTTCAAGCCCGCTCATAGATCCGCTCCTGTCAATGATAAATACTATTTCCGTGAGACCTTTGTTCATTGTGTATTTCCCCTTTCATAAAATATTGTATTTATATTATACTAAGAGAGTAAAATTATTTGGTCGCCTGTAATGCGACATTTATATCGGCATCAAGAGCATAAAAAAGCCGCCGCTTTTCGCGGCGGACGTATTTACGCGTTCGGCGATGATTTTGCTGTTAGACGCAGTATCCGCTGGTTCCGCGAGCCTCGGAACGCGAGCGAGATGTCCTTTTCGGCTTCTATAAATTCACCGTCCACCAGCACGTCGATCATTGACAGCATTTCGTCGGTGCATTCGCATCTCGCGCGGCTCTCGCCCAGCAGATCAGTCTCGTATGTGTACCCGGTGTAGCACCAGATATTTTTTTCGGAAAAGCGCTCCCTGACGCGCATTAAAAACGGCGTGAGCCCCCGTTGATTCGACGGCTCGAACGGCTCGCCGCCCAGCAGCGTCAGTCCGTTTATGTAAGGCTTGTCGAGCATACCTATGATCATGTCCTCGGTCTCTCGCGTGAACGGCTTTCCCGCGTCAAAATCCCAGGCTATCTCATTAAAACAGCCCTTGCAGCGGTGGGTGCAGCCCGACACAAACAGGGAGACGCGAACGCCCTCCCCGTTTGCTAT
>CANRHV010000009.1 GCA_947630505.1 uncultured Monoglobus sp.
ATTGTTTTGCCTAAGTTGTCAAGGGTGACGGCGTTTTTTATTCTTCTTTTATTTTTCATATCCTACTTTACAGTATCAAATAAAAAGTGTGTGGTCGCAAACGGAACCACACACGAAAAATGCTTAGCTCCGATTGCTGCCACACAAATTCTCAACTGTTTACAAATACGTGAAAATAGAGCGTGCATTTTTGCCTATAAAGCACAAAAACACGTTTTGCAAACAGTCATATTTAATTTATGTGGCAAATTTATTCTACCATATTATTTCCAAAAGGTCAATGAAATTTTCAAAAACAATATCATTCTCCTAGTCCCTAGTACCTAATCACTAGTACCTATGTTAACCCCTCTCCGTCAGGCTTCGCCTGACACCTCTCCCCAAGGGGCGAGGCTTTCGGGCGGCCGAGGTCGTCCGCCCCTACGGCGTTTTGCACACTTTGGTTGTAGGGCGGCATACCCACATGCCGCCGGCCGGATGTGGGCATCCGGCCCTACGGATTTGGTGCGAGGCATACGGGCTGCCGCCCGTCCTAGTCCCTAGGTCCTATTTCCTAGTCTCTACGTTGAGGCAGACGGGCGGATAATATCAGCCCTTACGGCATAGGCGTTGTCATTATTATAAAAAAAGCAGCGGCATAGCCGAAACTATGCCGCTGGCAAAATTTAAAATTTTATTGTTTTATGGGAACATGGGCGCGTTTTTTGTTGCCCTAATTACTATTTGCTAATCGCTAATCGCTATGTTAACCCCTCTCCGTCTTTCCGCCTTTGGCGGAAATCCACCTCTCCCCAAGGGGCGAGGCAGACGGGCGGATAATATCCGCCCCTACGGTATTTTGCACACTTCAGTCGTAGGGGACGGCGCGGGGATACGCGAACGATTTTCGCCATGCTGTCTCCGCGTAGTCTCTAGTCCCTATTTCCTAGTCACTACGTTGCCCTTAGCCCAGGGCTCGTCGAAGATTATTTCGCCTATGGTGTCGGCTGTGACGGTGCCGCTCAGCGGGTTCTTGACGCTTGTGATCTCTCCGCGCACATCGGCGGTCACCTCGCTCTTTTCAAACGACAGGTCGCAGTCCCGCATCTCGCAGTCCTCAAGGATAAGGCCTTTGGCGTAGCACAGCGGCTGGGTGCCGCTTATTTTGCAGCGCACGAGGCGCAGGTTCTCGCTGTACCACGCGAGATACTCGCCGTCTATCACGCTGTCGTACACCGTGACGTTTTTGCTGTGCCAGAACGCGTCCTTCGTGTTGAAATTCGAGTTCCTGATCACCGCGTTTTCCACATACTGAAACGAGTATTTGCCCGTCATCGTCAGGTTGTCGATCTCCATATCGCAGCTGCGCAGAAACGGGTACTCGGAATTTAACTCGCAGTCCGAGATACTCAGGCCGCGGCAAAACCAGCCGAACTCGACCGAGTCTATCTCGCAGCTTTTGAGCGTTGAGCCGTCGCACTCGCGCAGGGCCTTGATGCCGCCCAGCTTTGAGTTTGTTATGTATATATTTTTATCGTACCAGAGCGCCGCGCGGCAGGTGTCCGCCATGGAGCAGTTTTCGATCTCGGCGTTTGTCACGTGCCAGAGCGGATAGCGCAGCCTAAAATCACAGCCGCGCGCGACAAGGTTCCCGCACTCCTTGAGCGCCGATTCCCCGTCCGCGGGGCCGCTGAATTTTGTATCCGCGATCTCCGCGTTATGCAGTCCGTACAAGGCGCGCTCCTCGTCAAAGGTTTTGCCGTTTATTCGGGTAATTTCTCCGTCAAAGCGCATAAGCACAACTCCTTTCTGTAAATTATATAATCAAGTCGTTAAAATATGAAGTTTATGTGATTTAAGCCGCCGCTTTACATATTTACTTTTTCTATGTACGGGTTAACATGGACCATACAGTGCTTGACCTTCGGAAAGCTGCGCTCTATCGCGTGATGGACCTGCTCGGCTATGGCGTGGGCCCTTATCAGGCTGATATTGCCGTCAGCCGAGATCTCCACGTCCACGTATATTTTGGAGCCGAACATCCTTGTCATCAAAAGGTCGAGGCTTATAACTCCGTCCTGGAGCTTGATTATCTCCGCCATCTCCCGCTCGGTCTCATCGTCGCAGGATTTGTCGACCATTTTGTCGAGCGCCTCCTTGCATATGTCATAGGCGGCCTTCAGGATAAACAGACAGATCACCACGCTCGCGATCGGATCGCACACGGGGAAGCCCAGGCGCGCGCCCAGGATTCCGACAAACGAGCCGATCGACGACAGCGCGTCGCTGCGGTGGTGCCACGCGTCAGCCATCAGGGCGGTAGAATCGACTTTTTTGCCGTAATACCTGGTGTACCAGAACATGGCCTCTTTGACGACGATCGAGAGCGCCGCGGCTCCCAGCGCCAGCGCGCCCGGGACCGCGAGGGTCTCAAACCGCGCGGATGCGATTTTTTTCACTCCGTCAAATCCTATGCCGAGGCCCGTCACAAACAGCACCGCCGACAGGATCACCGCCGCGATGCACTCCATGCGCTCGTGGCCGTAAGGGTGGTCGTGGTCGGCTTTTTTGGCGGCCGCACCTGCTCCTATCATGACGATTATCGTGCTGAAAACGTCGGAGGCGGAATGTATCGCGTCACTGATTATGGCGCCGGAATTCGCCGCGAAACCTGCGACCAGCTTAACGGCGGACAACAGCATGTTTATCACAATGCTGACGTTCGACACGCGCATTATTATTTTTTTTGTATTGTCCGCCATTTCCAAATTCGCCTCACTTTTTTCTCTCTATATGCCTCGCCCAACATAGGTACTAGGGATTAGTAACTAGGTACTAGGCATATGACGCGGGGAAATGCCAATGATTTTTGCCAAATTCTCTCCGCGTATTCGCTATTCGCTAATTACTAATCACTATGTTTATGTATGCCGAAAGACTGTGTTTTGTGATTAAATATATAAAAAATATTCAAAACTATTCCAGATAATCTTTCAGCTTTTTGCTGCGGCTGGGGTGGCGCAGCTTTCTGAGCGCCTTGGCCTCGATCTGGCGTATGCGCTCGCGGGTGACATTGAACTCCTTGCCGACTTCCTCGAGGGTCCTGGCTCTGCCGTCGTCGAGGCCGAAGCGGAGGCGCAGCACCTTTTCTTCTCTGGGGGTCAGAGTGCTGAGCACGTCAACCAGCTGCTCTTTGAGCAGCGTGAAAGTCGCCGCGTCGGAGGGAGCGGGCGCGTCGTCGTCTCTGATAAAGTCGCCCAGGTGGCTGTCCTCCTCCTCGCCTATCGGGGTCTCGAGCGAGACAGGCTCCTGCGCGATCTTTAGTATCTCGCCCACCTTGTCGACCGGCATGTTGAGCTCTTTTGCGACCTCCTCGGGCAGAGGGTCGCGGCCAAGCTCCTGAACCAGCTGTCGCGAAACGCGCACCAGCTTGTTTATCGTCTCGACCATGTGCACCGGTATCCTGATGGTTCTCGCCTGGTCGGCTATCGCTCTTGTGATGGCCTGCCTTATCCACCATGTGGCGTAGGTCGAGAATTTATAGCCTTTGGTGTAGTCGAACTTTTCGACCGCCTTGATAAGGCCCAGGTTTCCCTCTTGTATCAGGTCGAGGAACAACATTCCGCGGCCCACATAGCGTTTCGCTATGCTGACTACCAGACGTAGATTCGCCTCGGCCAGCTTGCGCTTGGCGTACACGTCGCCCTCGCTCATCTTCTTTGCCAGCTCGGCCTCCTCCTCGCCTGTCAGCAGGTTTACCTTGCCTATCTCCTTGAGGTACATGCGCACCGGATCGTCAATGCTGACGCCGTCTGGCACCGACATGTCCTCGAGCTCTTCCTCGGTCACGCGGTCCGCCTCGTCGACGACCGGCTCCGGGTCTATGCTGCCCACTATCTCGATGCCCTGCTTCTCGATTATCTCGTAGATGCGATCCATCTGATCGGCCTCGAGTTCAAGTTCCTCAAGCTTGTCCGCCACGGTCTTGTACTCAAGCATACCCATTTTTTTGCCCTCATCGAGCAGACCCTGGATGATCTGCGCCTTTTTCTTGGCGACGCTGATATCGGGCTTGGTCTCCGGCGTCTTTTTGTTCATGTCATCGTTTTTACTGCTCATTATTTTGCACCTCCGGTTGCATTTTTTCTGTTTTTCTTCTTTTCAAAGAGCAGTCTCAGCTGCTCATCGTCCTGCGCGGCGTTCAGCCGCTGCCGCTCCTCCTTTGCCCGAACCAGAATACCTATCGGCCCGGCGCAGGCGAGAAGCTTGTCCTTTGTTTCCTTATCGTTTATAAGTATATCCGAGACCGTTCCCGCGTCCTCGGGAGCGCATCTTCCCATTATGTCGGAAGGCTCGGGCACCGCGCCGCTCTCGGCGAGACTTATCAAAAGTTCCGCCAGCCGCTTGTGCGCCGGCTCGGACGCGAAATCATCAGGCGTCAGGCCGCTTTCCAGAACCTTTTTTATCACTCGCTCGTCGCACATCAGGTTGAGCAGGAACCGCTCCGCCCAATACACGCCGCGCACATTTTTTTCCTCGGGCAGCGGCCTGTGCATAGTTCTGCGCAGCCGCTCCGATTCCCGGCACCTTTGGTCGGTCTCGGCGTTTTTGAGCTCGATATCCGAGACTCCCGCCATGATGCCCGCGGCGCTTATCTTGAGTTCATCCGCCAGGCGCCCGACGTATATCTCCCGCTGCGCGGCGTCCTTTATCCGCGCCAGAACCTCCGAAACCTCGCGGGTGAAGTCAACTTTATCGTCCACATCGTTTAGGTTATATTTTTCTCTGATGCCGTCGATTTTATACTCGATCAGCGGCCGCGACCGCTCTATCAGCACGGAGAACATGTCGGGGCCCTTGTTTTTGATAAACTCGTCGGGGTCCTTGCCGTCGGTGACGGTCAGCACCCTGACCTTTACGCCCTCGTCAAACAGTATGTCGCCCGCTCTCAGCGTGGCCTTGATTCCCGCCTCATCGTTGTCGTAGCACAGCACCGCGCGGGGCGCGTATCGCTTGACGAGCCGCGCCTGCTCGGGCGTGAACGCCGTGCCCAGCGAGGCCACCGCGTTTCCGAATCCGCTCTGGTGCAGCGCAACAACGTCCATGTAGCCCTCCATCAGCAACAGCCGTCCCGACTTGTCGTTTTTGGCAAGGTTCAATCCGAACAGGTTGTCCTTTTTTTTGAATATAAGCGTTTCGGGCGTGTTCCAGTATTTGGGCGCGTCGGTCCCGTCTCTGATTATTCTGCCGCCGAAGGCTATCACCCTGCCGCGGACGTCGATTATCGGGAACACCACCCTGCCGTCGTAAAACGCGTCGTAGTACGTGCCGTTCTGTCTGCGCCTGATCAGACCCGCGTCCTCCATGTCGCCTTCCGCGCAGCCCTGCGCCTTCAGATGATCATAAAGATCAGTCCAGCCCTCGGGCGCGTAGCCTATGCCGAATTTTTTTATCGTGGAATTTTTGAGCTTGCGCTCTCTTAAATAGTCGAGTCCCGGTTTTCCCTCGGGCTTTGACAAACAGTCAAAATAATACCGCGCCGCCATAGCGTTGATTTGATACAGCCGCTCCTTTTTCTTGGAGAGCATCAACTGTTTCTGTTTATCGCCCCCGCCGCGGGTGCTCGGCATCTCCATATGCGCCCGATCCGCCAGATACTTCACGGCGTCCATAAAATCAAGGTTCATGGCGGCCTCGACGAACTGTATCACGCTGCCCCCGGCCCCGCAGCCGAAGCAGTGGAATATCTGCTTGTCGGGCGAGACCGAAAGAGACGGGGATTTTTTGTCGTTATGCAGCGGGCACAGACCCATCATGTTGTTTCCACTGCGCTTCAGCGTGGTGAAGCCCGATATTATCTCAACGATGTCGTTTCTCATCACGACCTCGTCGAGAAAGCTCTGAAAATCACTGCTTGCCATCGGGCCCGCCTCCTTTTATTTTACCCAGAATTTGGGAACATACAGTTCCTCGTACCGCTTGACCGCGAACGGGTCGCTCATTCCCGCGATGTAGTCGGCGGTGATTATATGCTTATCGTCGGTGCGGCTGTTTTCCCGCGTCTCGCGCGGGATCAGATCAATATCGTTTAAAAAACTCTCGTAAAGACTTTCTATAATATTCTTCGCTTTTTCTTCCTCGACCGCGATCTCCAGTTCGGGATTGGTGTATACCCGATCGTACAAAAACTGCCGAAGCCCGGTCATCGCCGCGTGGACCTCGGGCTCCATGGCTATGTCTCCCGATTTTTCGCTCTCGCCGATAACCGCCTTTATCATGGTGTCGATCCTGACCGAATGGCGGCCGCCGAGAACCGCGGTGAAGTCGGACGGTATATCGCTCTCGCTGAGCACCCCGCCGCGAACCGCGTCGTCAATATCGTGATTTATGTAGGCTATCCGATCGGACAGCGCCACTATCCTGCCCTCGAGGGTCTCCGCCTTTCGGCTGCCCGTGTGATTGATTATTCCGTCGCGCACCTCGTGTGTCAGGTTCAGACCTTTGCCGTTTTCCAGCACGTCGACCACACGAAGGCTCTGCTCGTTGTGCCTGAAACCCTTGGGACAAATGTCGTCAAGCACCCTCTCGCCCACGTGGCCGAAGGGCGTGTGCCCCAGATCGTGTCCCAAGGCGATCGCCTCGGTCAAATCCTCGTTAAAGCTGAGAGAGCGGGCGATCGTTCTGGCGATCTGCGCCACCTCGAGAGTGTGTGTGAGGCGCGTCCTGTAGTGGTCGCCCTGAGGCGACAGGAACACCTGCGTCTTGTGTTTAAGCCGTCTGAACGCCTTTGAATGGATGATGCGGTCGCGGTCGCGCTGGAAGCAGGTGCGCAGCTCGCAGGGCTCCTCGCTCTCGCGTCTGCCCTTTGACTCGGCGCTGAGAACCGCTCCCGCGGACAAATATTCGCGCTCTCTGTTTTCGATCATCTCTCTGACATTCATAAAATCACTCCTATGTTTAATATTCTACAAAAAATCCTTTTTTCCTTTTATTTATTCCGCGTTGACAAATTATCCGTTTTATTATATATTAAAATATATTATTGAAGAAAAGGAAAATTTATATGATAAAACTAACGCCGCGGCTTGAAATCATAGCCGGGCTTGTCAAAAATTCGGAAGTGACCGCCGATATCGGCACCGACCACGCGTATCTTCCGGTGTCTTTGATCGAGCGGGGAAAAGCGAAAAAAGCGATCGCCTCGGACATAGCCGAAGGCCCTCTCACGCGGGCCGCCGAAACCGTGAACAAGCACCGCATGAACGGCATGATCTCGCTGCGCTTGGGCGCGGGGCTTGAAACTCTGACGCCCGGAGACAAAGCGGACACGATCATTATCGCAGGAATGGGCGGCGAGACGATCGCGGAAATACTCGAAAACTCACCGGAAATTGTAAACGCGGCGAAGCTGATCATAGCGCAGCCCATGTCGTCGGCGCCCGAGTTCCGCGACTATATATACGAAAAGGGATATTCCGACATACGGGAGCGTTTGGCGGTCGAGGGCGGCAAGATATACAATATTATCTCGATGTCGCCGATAAAGATAACCCACGCTCCGCTTGAGCCCCATGAGCGCCTCGCGGGGCGGGACCTGCTCGAGCGGCGGCCGGAGCATTTCGACAAATATCTCAAAAATCTGACAAACGCCCTTGAAGCGAAAATAAGCGGACTGAGCCGCGCGGCGTCGCCCGAAGCGAAATCCGAGCTTGAGCGGACAAAAGATATATTGTCAAAACTGTCTTAGCGCGGATCGCATGCAGGGGCGGATATTATCCGCCCGCATATATACGGATAAATACAACAATCGTAAAATATAAAGGAGTGATCTTATGTCAACAACCGTAAAACAGATCGCGGCTCATATCGAGCGTCTGGCTCCGCGTGAGCTGGCCGAGCACTGGGACAACGTCGGGCTTATGGTCGGCGATCTTGAAAAGGAAGTGAACACGGTCTACGTCGCGCTGGACGGCACAAGCCGCAATGTCCGCGAGGCGATAGACAAGGGAGCGAATATGATAATAACCCACCACCCGCTGATCTTCACCTCGGTAAACCGCGTTATCGAGCAGGACGTGACCGGCAGCGTTATCATCAATCTTATCAAAAACGACGTCGCGCTATATAGCGCCCACACCAATTTCGACATCGCGGACGGCGGCATGAACGACATACTCTGCGACAAGCTGGACATAGTCGACACGCGGCACTTTCTGGACTCAGAGTGCGTTGACGGCGGCGGAAAGCCTCTTGACAACATAGGCAGGGTCGGACGGCTGGACACTCCCTCCGAGCTGGCGGACTATGTTGATTACGTCAAAAGCGTTCTCGGCTGCGCCGCCATAAGCTATGTGGGAGACCCGTCCGAAGTCGTCACCACCGCGGCGGTATGCAGCGGCAGCGGCGGAGATCTGATCTACTGCGCCTATAACGCGGGCGCCGATGTCTATATTACCTCGGAAATAAAGCACCACGAGGCGCAGCTGGCGCTGGAGCTGGGCATAAACCTGATCGACGCGGGACATTTTGAGACCGAAAACATCATATGCGGATTTATGGAGGACTTTCTCAAAGAACGGTTCCCCGACCTCAAAATAATAAGCTCCTCCGCCGATCCGTACAAAAAAAGATAAAACGGCTTCCCCTTGAGGGGAAGCTGCCGCCGAAGGCGGCTGATGAGGTGTCTTTGCCTGCAAATTCAACTTTTTATGCAATTGGGGCTTCCCCTTGACGGGAAGCTTTTATTTTGTCTTTAATTCGCTATTTATTTATTGACAATATATTGCAAAAAATGTATAATTCTAATTAACATCATTCTATGGAAAGGCGGGGCAGTTATGAACTTTTTGGAAGAGAGGATCACGCGGGACGGCGTGGTCAAAGAGGGCGGAGTTCTGAAGGTCGACAGCTTTCTGAACCACTGCATGGACATTGATCTATTCGAGGAAATGGGCAGAGAGTTTAAAAATCGGTTCGCGGACAAAGAGATAAACAAAATACTCACTATCGAGGCCTCGGGCATAGGCATCGCCTGCATAGCGGCGAGATATTTCGGGGTGCCGGTAGTGTTCGCCAAAAAATCTCAATCTATCAATATCGACGGAGACGTGTACCTCGCCGAGGTCGAATCGTTCACACACAAACGCACGAACCGGGTGATCGTATCCAAGAAATTTATAAACGAGGGCGACAAGGTTCTGATAATAGACGACTTTCTCGCCAACGGCTGCGCGCTCAAAGGGCTGATCTCGATAGCCGAGGCGGCGGGTGCCAGCGTTGAGGGCATAGGTATCGCGGTAGAAAAGGGTTTCCAGCCCGGCGGCAAGATCATACGTGATATGGGATATGATCTTAAATCCCTCGCCATTGTGGACGGCATGAACGCGGACACCGGAGAAGTTATTTTCAGAGAGCAGGGGGAATAATTTATGAAAAAAGAGAAATCAAATAAGGCGCAGAAACCCGCCTCGGTCGAGAATATCTACACCCTTGACGGCAGAGTGCCTCTCGGAAAGGCGGTGCCCTTCGGGCTCCAGCATATTTTGGCGATGTTCGTGGCGAATATCGCGCCTATAATCATCGTGGCGGGCGCCTGCGGCCTTAGCGACCACGACACGGCGCGCCTTATCCAGACCGCTATGATCGTGGCCGGTGTCGGAAGCCTTATACAGCTTTTCCCGATTTGGCGTCTGGGCTCGGGACTGCCGATCGTTATGGGAATCAGCTTCACGTTTGTTTCGATACTTTGCTACATAGGCCCCGCTTACGGATATGAGGCCGCGATAGGCGCCATTATGATAGGCGGAATCGTTGAGGGAATTTTGGGTCTGTTCGCTAAATACTGGCGCAGGATCATATCGCCGATAGTCGCGGCCTGCGTCGTTACCGCCATCGGCTTTTCGCTGCTCTCTGTGGGCGCGAGCTCGTTCGGAGGCGGCAGCGGCAGCGAGCAGTTCGGCTCCGCTACCAACTGGATACTGGGCGGCGTGACGCTTCTGGCGTGTATTTTGTTTAACATCTTCGCCAAGTCGTACTGGAAACAGCTTTCGGTTCTGTTCGGTCTTGTTGTGGGATACATATTCGCGGCGGTCATAGGCGCGGTGGACTTCGAGTCGCTCAAGGGCACCTCGGTCGTGGCGTTGCCCTCGGTACTGCCTTATAAACCGGCCTTTAATCTCAACGCGATAATTTCGGTGACACTGATCTTTCTTGTCTCCGCCACCGAGACGATAGGCGACACCTCGGCGCTGGCGTCAAGCGGCCTGGGCCAAGACGTCACCGACAGAGAGATCTCGGGCTCGATCGCCTGCGACGGATTTATCAGCGCACTCTCGGCCTGCTTCGGCTGTATGCCGATCACCTCGTTCAGCCAGAACGTGGGTCTGGTGGCGATGACAAAGGTCGTCAACCGCTTCGCTATCGCGACCGGCGCCGTGATAATGATACTTGCGGGAATATTCCCGATATTCGGCGCGCTGCTGGCGACCATGCCCGACGCAGTGCTGGGCGGCTGCACGATAATGATGTTCGGCACGATCGTCGTCAGCGGTCTGCAAATGATCGGAAACTGCGGCTACACCCAAAGAAATATAACGATAGCCGCGCTCTCGCTGAGCATAGGCCTGGGCTTCACCCAGGTGCCCGAGATATTCGCGATCTTTCCCAAAATCATCAACAGCGTTTTCGCCGAAAACTGCGTGGCGGTGGTGTTCCTGACCGCGGTTATCCTGAACCTGGTTCTTCCAAAAAACATGGAGACAAACAAAAAACAAAACAACGCATAACAAAAACCGCGGCAGCCGCCGCGGTTTTTACTTATTTATGTCTGTCTTTTACCAGATCGTCGATCGTAACGTCAAGGGCTTCGGCTAAGGCGACAAGCTCTATATCCGTCACGAACCTCTTGCCGCTTTCAATACGCTGCACAGCGTTTTTATCAATATCAATGCCCGATAACTGCAGCTTGTCGGCGAGCGCTCTCTGTGACACCCAAGGCGATAACCTCGCCCTGAATCTCGCCACATTTTCACCGCATAAATTAAGTTTTCCGTTATCCGCTTTATTTTTGAACATAATAACACCCTCTTTTGACATTTAGTGCTTGTCATATCAGATATTTTGTGATATAATTGAGCAATAAATGACATTTACTAAATGTCAAAATCAAGAAGGAACTTATCATGAAAATATTAAGTACAAAAAATTCGGCTTTCGCCGAAAGAATACAGGGATTTATTATATATATAATATTAATTATTTCGGGGTTCGGAGTTTTATTATTCGGAATACATGTTAAAAATAATATATCCTCAAAACCGGCACCGATAATAACAATTATTGCTTTACTAATTATAAGCAGCGGCTTAATACAAATTTTACTTCTGCATTTTACAGCTTATTCATATCTCAATATGTATGAAGATCACATAGAAGGAAAAGGGGTCCAAGGTTTAAAACTCAAAGCATTTTCACTTAAAATAAAAGAAATAAATTATATTACAATTAGTGCCGCCATCGGCGGGACAAAAATATATATTCATTCCGCTTCGGAAATATTTAAAGTTTTAACCGATAAAAATATTGCGGAAAAAGTATTTGATTATTATAAATTATCACTTTTCAAATAAAATAACAGGAAAAACCGCGAACGTCGCCGCGGTTTTTAGTATTTTAAATCATCAAAGATTATTTTTAAATAATCTCTGCGCGCATACAAAATTCTGAAAATGGAAATAAATTTATTATCCTCTTTATAAATAATCATATAGTTCCCGCTTGTAATGTATCGAAAATCCGTTTCAAATCCGAGTTTCGCGGATAACGGTGATCCGATTTTGGGCGCGCTTTTCAGTCTGGTATAATCATTTATGATCCTGTTTATTGTATTCCGCGCGGCAACAGGATTTGAGAGATCAGACTCTATATAATTTTTTATATCGCGCAAATCATCAAGAGCGGTCGGTGAAAGGCGTATTTCCGGCATATTAAACCCCCAGCTTTTCTTTCACGATATCGCCGTCTATCCAACCGTTTTCTTTGACCGACTTTTCAGCATCCGCAAGCTTGCTCATCAGCCGCAAGACCGCGTTTGTTCTTTCATATTCTTTTATATCCACGATAGCATAGCAGCCTCTGCCGTTTTTCGTAAGAAATACCGGTGAATCCGCAGTGATCTCTCTTAAAACCTCATTATAGTTCCTCAAATCCGATACCGGTCTTATATTCGGCATAATAAATCATCTCCGATCATTTCTTATTATATTTATTCTAACACAATTTTTCTTAAAATACAACATAAAATTTTACGAATTTTTCCGCGCAAGGCCTTTGGGCTTGGGAACCGTTTTTGAGGGAACATCCGAAAGATATTTGGCAAGACCGGGAATTTTTTGTTTTATTTCCTCCGCTATGAATCCCGCGTAAACATAGGAGCCGTAGCGGTTCTGGTGGGTGTTGTCGATCTCGGCGTATTCTCCGCTTTCCATGATCCTGTCATAGTCCTCGGGCCAGCGCTTGGGTCTGCCCAGCCGCGCCTCGCCGATGGTCTTGCCCTCCGCGTCCTTTATCGACTGCAGATATTTGAACTTATCCTCTCCCAGCTCGTCAATAAAACTCTTTGCCCTTTCAAACAGTTCGATCAGCGGAACATCCTCTTCCTCCGCCGTCTGCCTTATGGCGCGTATGTAGACGTATTCGCCGAATTTGTCCGCGCCGCCGTGGTTTCCGGGCACAGACGCGATAATGCCGCCGACAAAGCAGCCTCTGGGCGGAGGCGTTACCAACACGGGATTCGCGCCCTTTTCGCGGATCTTTTTTATGTAAAATTTTAAGTAACCCTTATATGTTGCGCCGCAGCCAAAGGAATACGGCGCGTCTCCCTCGGGCATAACGCTCGGATATATCCCGTTTTCGTCTGGCACCCCCAGCGGCGTGTGGCGCGCTTCCCGCTTTTCGCGGCGAGCCGAATCGTCGTCGTTGTGACAAAACTCGATCAGCGCCCAATCGCCTCGGCTCATCAGCTCATAGCATGGGCCGACGCCTTGCGGAAACATATCTTTTGTGAATTTTCCGTTGTCGATAAATCTGCCCTCGTTTAAATAGCTTCTGGTGCTCCTGCCGCCGTTGGCGCAGGGGATCACCAAAATCTCATCCCCGAAAAAGCAGCCGAGGTGGTCGCCCCAGCCGCCGATTATGTTTTCCGAATCCTTTCCGTAGGCGGTCACGATCGAGTCGCCCAAAAGAAAAATTTTTATCATTTTATCACCCTTATTCAAACGCCCCGACGCGCTTTTTATTTTCGGTTATCATGAAATATATCAGGCACAGAATGATCTGCACTATCGTTGAGCAAGGCGTGGCAAGGCCTATGTAGAAAAGCGGCACGCCCGCTATGCGGCTCACGAAATACGAGACCGGTATGCGCACGCAGAACGCGCCCAGCACGCCCTGAGCCATGTTGAACATCGTTTTTCCGCAGCCGTTGAAATACCCGCTGAAGCAGAACAGGAACGACGTCAGTATGCAGTCAAACGCGTACGCCTTGAGATAGCTCGCGGCCGCCGCTATGACCTCGGGGTCGCTTGTGAATATCGTCGAAAGCTTATCCCCCTGAAAAAATGAAACGTAAAACATCACAACGCCCACCGCCAGCGACGACAAAATGCCGCATAGCAGCGCTTTTTTTGCCCTGTCGTATCTTTCGGCGCCGATATTCTGCGCCACAAACGCGGACATAGACTGCATATAGGCCGAGGGCACCAGCATGATGAACGCGCACAGCTTTTCGGCGACGCCGACTCCCGCCGACGCCACAAGGCCCAAAGAATTGACGATAGCCAGAATAACCAGAAACGATATGCTGACGAGCAAATCCTGAAGCGCTATCGGAATACCAAGAAAAAGTATGCGCTTGACTATTCTTTTGCGCAGGCGTATGTCGCGGCGGGTAAGCCTGAACGGCATTTTCACGCGCTTTATTATAATAAGCGACAGCAGCACGCTGACGCCCTGCGCCATCACGGTGGCAAGAGCCGCGCCCGCGACGCCCAGCTTAAACCCCGCGACGAAAACCAGATCGCCGATTATATTAAACGCGCAGGCGATCGCCACGGTCATAAGCGGGACGCGGGAGTTTCCCACACCGCGAAATATGCTGCCAATCAGGTTGTATGCCACTATGAATATCATGCCCGCGGAGCAGACGAAAATATAGGACACGGTCCTGCCGAACGCCTCCTCGGGAGCCCGCATAAGCGCCGCCAAAGGACGGGCGCAGGCGAGCATAACGGCGGTGGCGCCGACCGCGATCATGGCGAACAACGCTATGCCGCTGCCTATCACGCGGCCCGCCTCCTTGTTGTTGCCCTCGCCGATCCTGTGGCCCGCGAGGACCGTGATGCCCATCGACACGCCCTCGATCATGAAGGTGACCGTCTGCATTATCTGGCTTCCGGTAGACACCGCCGAAACGTCGGCGGATATTCCGAACCTGCCCACGACCAGAAGATCAATCGCGCCGTACATCGCCTGCAAAAACAGGGCCAGAAGCATCGGCAAAGCGAATCCGATGAGCTTGCTTAAAATTGCGCCCCGCGTGAAATCCTGATTCATAAAACCTCCGATATACCAAGTTTAACTTTTAATTAAATTTCTGGAAATGCTGATAGTCGCGGTAGCCGGCCCAGCTTCCGCCCCATTCCCAACCGTGCTCCTCAACGAATATCCTGTAAATATCCGTGCCCGGGCCGATATACGCCCGTTTGGCTGTCTCGTCGCTCCACGAGCCGATGTCTCTTGACCAATACTCGGCCGCGTTCTCATGAGAGCCTGTGCCGCTTGAGTTGACATAAGGATTTATCTGAGGATTAATGTCTATGGCGCGGCCCAGAGCGTGCTTTGAAAGCGACGTTCCGCCGTCGGTCGACATTCTGTAGTTAAAAGCCGAGGTGTTGTTCTCCTCGATCGAGGCAAAGTCGCTGCCGCCGTATTTGTCAACAAGCCGCATACGCTCTATCGGATAGCCGATCTCATAAAGCTCGGCGAATATGTCGAGCACCTCATCGGCCAGGTCTCGCGCCACGATCATCTCGCCCGTTTGAGTGCCGCCGCTGAAATCGCGGTACGGTATCGTGAGATACGCCAGCTCATCAAGCGATATCACGGCGCTGCCGTCCGACGGATACGATGTTCCGGTTATTTCCGAAACCACGCTCTCGGGGATCGGCTGCCAACTTCCTCTTCCGCCTATCTGCCTGGGAGTTTCGGTCGGCGTCGAGGTCGGCGCCGCTGTCACGGCCGCTTCTTCCGCGCGAATGTTCGGTTCCGCGTTTCCGTTATTTGCCGAAGCTTCTTCCTTCGCGCCGCCGTGTCTGAGCGCCGTTATAACCAACGCCGCGGCAAGCACCAGCAGCGCGCCCGACACGATTCCGGTTATAACGGCTTTGCCTGTTGAAATATCTCTTTTTTTATTCATGCCAAAACTCCTAATATACCGATATCTCGCTGATAGCCACGTCTTTCCAGTCGCCGTAGACCGAGTCCGCGACCTTTATTGAAATGTACGAGGTATCGACCGGGACCGTGAGAGGTATATCCTGCATGACCCTGTAGGCGTCCTCCTGAAGATCGGCAACTTGACTGCCGCCCTCATACGTAATCAGTATCTGCGTTACTCTCCTGTTTTTGTAATAGGTCTGGCTTGACTTGCAATAGCCGTTGGTGAGCTTTATGCCGCTCACATGCTGCTTTGTGCCCGCTCTGAGCGTGTACGTCGGCGTCAGCTCCACGTTTCTGTCACACGACCAGGCGGTGGTCATATCCCCGTCTATGGCGTACGATGCGTAATAATAATTGGCGTAGCCCGCGGTGTAATCGGCGCCTCTGGTGCTTGAAGCGCTGTAGTCGCCGAAAACCGGAGGCGGGGGCGGAGTGGGCGTCGGAGCCGCCGTAGGCGGAGGCGCCGCTGCGGTCCGCGTCGGTTCGTCGCCTCCCGATGAGCCGAACATCAGAATAATACCGACTATTATCGCCACAGCAACCACCCCCATCGCGGATATGACCGCGATCAAAACCGGATTGCTTTTCTTTTTCTTTGTCTGCGGCTCTGCGGAATGATATCTGCCTCTCGGCGAGCCCTGACCCGCGCTTATATTCCTGCTCTGATCGGCACCCTCGGGTCGGCGGTTCGGGTCATACTCAACCGCCGCGCCGCGGTAGATCGCGTTATACAGATCGTCAACGTTTTCATATCTGGCGCTCGCGTAGACCGCCATGCCCTTCATCAGCGCCGCCTCGATCCTTGGGTCAATATTCACACCCATTTTTGAGGGCGGGACCAGATTATCCTCGTACATTCTCTCCAGCGACTGGACCGGGATCTGTCCCGTTATCGCGCGGTAAATGGTGGCGCATATGGCGTACACATCAGTCCAGGACCCCTGCTTGCCGTGGCTCCTGTACTGTTCCTCGGGCGCGTAGCCGTGTTTTAGCTGCACCGACATGCTCTTGGCGCCGTCGAGAGAAACACCCCTCGCCGCGCCGAAATCAAGCAGCTTTACCTCGCCCTTTTTGGTTATCATAATATTGTCGGGACTGATGTCGCGATGAATGATGCCGCTTTTATGTATCAGGCTCAGCGACTTCAAAAGGGGCTCGGTCATTCTCAAGGCTCTGTCGACGCTCATCTTTCCGCCGTTTTTCTTGAGATAGTCTTTGAGACTGATACCGTCGATAAACTCCATAACGATATACGCGGTGCCGTTCTCGTTAAAGAAATCCCTAACCGACACGATACCGGGCAGATCGTCGAACTTCGCCAGGGTTTTGGCCTCGAACAAAAACTTGTTTTTTTCGTCCTCATATTCATGCGGGTCGCCCGAGGTATACAGCGTCACGCTTCCCTCTCCTACTGTGCCGCGGGTCACCATACCGCTCGGAAAATACTCTTTTATGGCAACTCTTATGTCAAGGTTGAGATCATATCCCACATAGGTTATGCCGAAACCGCCCTCGCCCATGGCCGCGCCGATCACATATTTTCCGTTGAGAATCGTTTTGGGCTTCAGATGGTGGGGAGGCGTTTCATATTCGCCGTTGTTGAAACCGCAAACTTCGCAAACGCCGTTGTTGGTCTTTCCCATGCATCTGAAGCAAAAATTGTCAAAATCAAACATAACTTTACCTCTTTAAACTTTATTGCTTTAAAAATATTGTTATTCAACGCTTACGCCGACGTTGTCGAGATACATCTCAAATCCGCCTCGGCGCTCAAAATGCAGCTGACTGACCGCCACGCTCGTGTCAAAGTCGAATTCAAGATCGAATATCGAATCTCCCGTCACATACTTTTCGGTCGATGAATTATACTCGGTATAAGGCTTAAAAGCGTACGTTCCCTTGCCGGTGTTATAGTCAAGGGTCATCTCGACCTTGTACCACTTTTCAATATCATATTTGGCGTCGGATGTCGGAGTAATAGTCGGATTTGACGGAGTATCGTCGTAGTCCTCGAAAAATCCCAGAGAGTGCTGAGCGTAAACGCTCTTTATCTTGACCGTTTCACCCGCTTCGTTTATGCCCTGAAGCATAAATCTGGCGCCCGCCATCGGGTCTACCCTCGGCGTGGTCCTGGTAAAGAAGTCGGCCGTCGCCTTGACAACGCCCGCGCTCTGAGGGTTAAAATCTCTGGAGCAGGGACCCCAGAACAGAGCCGCTTCGCCGATGTTTCCGTCAAGAGGCGTCTCGGCCAGACTCTTGGAGCCGCTTCCCGACGGGAAGAACCAATCGGAATTGGTAAATTCCTCGTCATAAAACGGAACCGTTCCCTTCTCGGGAGGCTCGACGTCTCTCTCGCCGTTTAATATCAGATTGCTGAACTTAGCGGTCGAGAAATACTCTTTTGTCGAAACTCCGCTCGCCGAATCGGTGGCGAGACCCACATACATCGTCTCGGGCAGAGCGTTATACTCGATCGTCACGGGCTGACGGTCGTTGTCTGTCCAGTCGATTCCCATGTTCGAGACGCTGAATGTCAGACTGTTGCCATTTCTTTCTATCCTCATATATTTCGGCATGCTCTTGCTGTGCTTGTCGTCGGAATTGTCAACCGCCGCGCCGCTCTTGTCTTTGAAGTATATTTCCTGCGCAGAGCTTTTTTCGGTCTTTCGGGTCAGTATCCTCGCGTTCTCGCCGTTCTTTACCCAGCCGTCGCCTATCATAGCCATTATGTCGCCCTGATTCATGCCCGAGCGCACCATGAGGCCGCTCACCTGCTGATTCTCAAATTTGGGTATTTCCTCAACTCTGACAGTCACGTCAAAGTCGCCGGTGACCTCTTTGTACATAAATCCGCAGCTGTCGCTTGAATCGGTGGTGAGCCTTCCCGAGCCGTATATCGTGTAAACGCCCTTCTCGTCCATAGAGGCGCCGCCCTTGCCGGCGTATCCCGTGTAGCCGCTTTCCTTGATCTCCTCAAATGAGTAGCTGCCCGGAGCCGCCGCAGACTTGACATACACGATCGAGGTCGTGCTCTGGGTCTTTTCGCCGCGGGTGTTTATCGCGCGGCAGGTGAGGTAATGGGTCCCGGCGGGAAGGCTGATATCATCGTCTATCGCGGAGCCGTCATAATCTCCGATCTTAGCGTTGCGGTCGTAGAGCTCCATTTTTGTGACTTCGTTTCCGCCCCTCGCTATGGCTGTCGCTTTGTATCTCAGCGGCTCGCCCTCGGTGATGACCGACCACTCTCCGTTGTCGACCTCCATGCCCTCGATATTGTCGCTGAGCGCCGCGATCGCGGGCGACTGCACAATAATATTCGCGTTGGTGGGCGGAGTTTTGCTCTCCTCCTCGGTCAGATAATTAACGTATTCCTCGATAACGGTGTAACCGCTGTCGGTGATATCGGTCTCCGCCATGCCGGTATAACCGCTGCTCTCAAGCCAATCGGCCGGTATCTCAAACACTCTCGTCTCGGACTCGACGGGTATCAGGCCGCCGACCTCTCCGGCGTTGTTGATGACTCTGCCGGTGCCGTTTATAACGTCGTTAACTATTCTGGCGTCGTTGGCGTCGCGTCTGGGCAAAGTCGCTCCCGCGGTGCTCAAAACACGGTCGAGAGCTTCCTCGGCCGAGGTCTGACGGTATTTGTAGTAGCCCATGTCGATCTCGCTGTCGGCGAAATCCGCTCCGGCAAAGTTGTTCACTATCTTGTTGTCTTTATAGTCTGTGACCTCGCCCATGCCGTCGATGATATTATTTTCAAAATAGAACACCGATTTTCTGTCGGTATCGGTCAGAGGCTCGGTCACGTCAAATATTCTTGTTTTGAGCATCGCTCTGGTGGACGGGCCCGACTTGTAGTAATTTCCGACCCAGTTGACGTTTGAGGGATTCCTCTGGTCGGCGGTCGATTTCTCGTTGGCGCTCGAATACGGCTCGGCGCCGTAAGCCGAGTTAGTCTGGCCCCAGTTGTATATCACGTTGTTGCTCACATCGGTGGCGACAAGCTGACGGTCAAGACGGGGGCTGCGGCTGTCGTGGTGCGCCAGCAGGTTATTCAGATAGCTGGCGTATGTGCCGCCCCAGATCGCGCCGTAGCCGTGAGCGCCCTTGGTGTGGTTGCTCATGCGTAAGCTCTCGCTGCCGATCGTGTTCTGTATCGTCAGATGATTGCCCACGGGCTTATCGGCCTTGGCGTCCTGAGCCGCGCCCGCGTAGAGGGTCAAAAGCTCGTCGACGCACCACGATGTGCTTACATGGTCGAATATAATGTCGGTGCCGTATCTGCCGCCGATTCCGTCGGGCTCAAGACCGTTTTTGTCGGTGGGGCGCACCTTTAAGTATCTTATTATTATATTCTTAACTCCGTCGCCCGTTACGATCGAGCCGCCGCTGACGGTCACGCCGTCTCCGGGCGCGGTCTGACCCAGTATCGTGACGTTGTTTCTGTTCATATTGATATCGCTTTTGAGCTCGATCGTGCCGCTTATGTCAAACACCACGATCCTGCCCGACTTGGAAACAGCGTCGCGCAGGGTGCCTTTGCCCGAGTCATCAAGCTTTGTCACATGATACACCTCGAGCTTTCCGCCGGGCAGCGCTCCCCTGGCGCCGGGCGAAAATTTTCCGCCGCCCTCGGCTCCCGGAAACGCGAGCAGCAGATCGGGCATGGCGTCGATCACATCGCCGTACGGCTCTATGCTGCTCTCCGACCATAGGTAGCACCTGATATCGGTATACTCCTTGTCAAACTCGACCCGAGCCTCGGTGTTTCCGCTTCCCGAGGGAATCGTTTGGGTCTCGGCGTCCGCCACAACCCCGTTTTCGTACGCGGCCGCGATAAACATCACGTTTTCGCCGCTGCCGTTCGCTATCTCCGCGGTGACTGTTTTTCCATCGGTTATGGTCGGCTCTTGGGTATAATATGCCTCTTCGCTCTCATCCGCGAGCGCGGGCGCGCACATCAATGAAAACGCAAGGAAAATAACCGCCGTAAAAGCGCACAGCGCTTTTTTAAAAATTGTGCAGTGTCTCATGTTCGTACCTCCTTAAAAATCATATATGGAACATTATAACATATATTTTTAAGAATTTAAAGCCCTAAATATAAAAAAAGCGCAAGATCCGCGCTTTTATTGCGAAATTATTTTTTTGACCTGCGCCTCTCGAATTGCCGCGAAACGATTTTTGACATTCATTTTGCCGTAAATATTGGTGAGGTGGAACTTGACGGTGCGGAGCGAAATATTCATGATCGATCCGATCTCCTCGTTGGAAAGCCCGTCGCACAGCAGCTTGAGCACCATGCGCTCTGTCTCGCTCAGATTATAATCGATTCTCGTCACGGGCTGCAAATACCTCGGATAAAGCACCGCCTGCCTTTTGGCGCAGTCAAGCAGCGACTTTTTGAACGGCTTGTTAATGTCGGCTTTTGTGGCGCGCAGCAAATTCAAAACCGCCACTCCGAAGTTTGACAAAACGCGCACGAATCGGTATTCCTCGCACATTTTCAGAGCCTCGGAAAAGGCCTCGTCCCACGCGCCGTCTCCCAGACGATCCAGGATCACGGCCCGAATGATCAGCGCCTCGATGTGCATGTACGGTCTGTCGTATTCGGTAAAGTATTTGTCGCACCTGCTGAGCAGCGCCAGCGCCTCGTCGTATTTTTCGATTGCGGTGTATATCCTGACCTTTGTCATGTACCGATAGCGATAACTTATGCAAAACGGCTCAAGCTCGTCCGGCGCCTCGTTTTTGAGCCAGTTCATCATGCTCTCGTCCTCTCCGGAAAGCATGCGGATATTTGTCAAAAAAGCGTTCATATTTTTTCTGATCTCGGCCGTTTTCGGTATTTTCTTTTCGAATCTGTCTATCAAGTCAAGCGCGTCGTTTAAATTTCCGCGGATTATGCGTATCTTGGCCATGACCGCCAGAGCCGCGAACTGCAGCTGGATATTCCCGCATTTTTCCGCGTCATAAAATCCTCGGCTGAGATAGGTCAGCTCCTCGGTGAAGTTGTCGTCGGCATTATGCAGAAACAGGCTCTCGCCGATTCCTATATCCGGAAGGCCCAGCGCGGTTTTTCCGACCACCGTCTGAAGCGGCACGCGCATGGTTTTGTATAAAAATTTGTCCGATTTTGTCCACTCGCTGAAATCCTTGCCGCCATTCACAAGGCCGGGCATGTCTCCGGTGACGCTCATGGTGTTGAGGCTCATATCGCGGCTGGAAATTATCGCCGCCAGACTCTTTACTATCTTGACTATGCTGTTTGAGCCGCGGTGCGGCAGAGAGATCGTGAGATACGCTATCTCCTCGCGGGCGCGCTTTTTAAGGGCGGCGTCGCTTTTTTTGTCATTTTCGATACTCACAAGCATGTCAAAATACCGCTCGCTCTCATCCACATTGCACATCCCGGAATAGATCATCGAGATCATGCTGATAAGCTCGGGATACTGCTCCACCGTCTCGTCGGGAAGCTCGAAAAAGTATTCGCGCAAGTCATAAAAGAAACTCATGCTTGAGTTGCTTCGCGTGCTTTTTAAAAGCAGCTCGGCGATCTTTCGGGTGTTTCCCGCCATTTTGTAAAATCTGAGCGCGCTCCTTATGTCGTCGTGCAGAGTGTAATAAAGCGCCGATATCTCGTACTGTCGCGCCAGCGCGTCGCCGCTCAGCTCTTTCTGCTGCTTCCACTTCATATAGGGAACCGCGTGTTTTTCAAACTTGAATTTGTCGGGAGGGGTGAAACATAAAAAACCGCTCAAGTCAAGCGCCCGCTCGAGCCACGGTTTTATGCCGGGGTCGCCGCACAGCATTTGAGCGTGGACAAGCGTGAACTCGTCAACATGAGCAACGTTCAGTAAAATCTCCTGCACTTCGGGCGGAAGCTCCGAGAAAAACGCGTGATCCGCATACTGGTAAACGTCGAGACTTAGCAGCTGCTTCTGCTCTTCGGTAAAGCCCGCGCTGAAGTCTCCGCCCTTTTCGAACAAGAATACCGGACCAAGTATCCAACCGCCGGTAAACTCGCGAATCTCGTGCAGGATATTCGGGGTTAAATCGAGGCGGTACAGTCTCATCAAAGCGTTCAGCTCGTCGTCTTTATAGGCAAAGAGAGTTTCATTATAGACAGCGAGCTGTCGGGTGCTGTAAAACGCTTTCAAGTATGAGGGCAGCGGCGCTCGTCCGATAATATAAAACGCGGTTTTCGGAACCGAAGCGGCGATAAGCTCGGAAAGCTCAACGCCTTTTGAAAAAGCCGTATGTATATCGTCGATAACTATATGCTCCGCTCCGTCCGCCGCAGCCTCTCGGACCGCGCTGAACCAATCACTCGTCCGCGCGGAAACATATGTATAGTCATAGTTGCTTAAGTCAAGATACTGCCTGACGGCAGTGGTTTTTCCCCAACCCAAACCGGCGCCGAAATACACGATTTTTTTGTGTTTCAGTTCTTTGTTCAGCTTTTCAATAAGCCGCGTCCTGATAATCAGTTTGCCGCCGTTCATAAGCTGTACCTCCTCATATCATATTATAACATGCCGTAAATTCGCTGTCACCGTACCAAAGTACAGTTTGCTCCTTCGAATAAGCGCCGATTATTTAATAAGCTGACTTATATTCTTTCGGTATTCACCGGGTGTCTGACCGTAAGCGGTCTTAAACATTCGATTAAACGTCCTTGTGTTCTCAAAGCCCGCCTGCTGGCTTATCAGCGTGAAGCTCTCGTTTGTGGAACGGATCAGCCCCGCCGCGTACTCGGCTCGTATCAATCCGAGATAATTCCGAAGATTCATTTTGAACTTTCGGCTGAAGATCGAGGATATGTAGCTCTCGCTCACATTAAAATGCTCGGCAAGGCTCCGACGCGTCACTGTCTCTGTAAAGTTCTGCTCTATATATTTTATTATCTTGTATGTAATATCGGTGACCGGGCCTTCCGCTTTGCGGCTTAAGGTCAGCGCCCTGAGCAAATACGAAATTATAACGCAGGCCCACGAGAACGTTATTTCGAAGCTGTCGCCGGGCTTTATATTATTGAGAGCGCATCGGAACTCATCGCATATTTCCGACTTGTCAAGCGTCGGATCTTCGGGTCTTAAGTCCTTGAGATTGGGGAACAGCCCGCCGAACATTTTGGGCGCGCACATGAGTATCAGCACCTCATTGTTCTTTTTGTCCTGTCCGTCCGGCGCGGAGAACGAGTGGACGGTCTCGGGGAACACCGCGGCCAAACCTCCCTCGCGGATCTCGAATCTGCCGCTCTCGATGCTGAGCCGCTGAACGCCCTTATACACATATATTATCTCTATGTATTCATGCATATGCTCGGGATAACTCAGCTGGTAATCGTTGCGTTTGACCGTCAAATCGGACGGTCGTATCTCATAAACCGGAAGCATTTTCCGCGTCTCTCCCTTCTGTTCACTTTTTGTCTTAAACTCTCTATATTATGACTTTAATTATATCAGCATTTGTGGTATATTTCAAGTAGGAAAATATTAATTAAGTGTTAATTTTCAAATAATAAGGAGGAAAAATCATGAAAGTACGGAAAACAATCTCAGCCTTCGCGGCTGCCGCGATGCTGCTGACCTGCGCTCCGAACGCGGCAGTCTTGGCGGCAAGCGATAATGCCGAGCCTCAGACCGCGGCGGGACAGACGGTCCAAGCCGAGCAGCCCGCGGAGCAGACAGTTCAAACAGATCAGACGGTTCAGGCCGCGGCGGATCTGCTTCCCTATCAGGACGAGTCGCTCAGCTTTGAGGAAAGAGCGGCCGATCTGGTATCCCGCATGACCCTTGAAGAAAAAGCGGCGCAGACCGCGGCGAAAAACGCCCCCGCTATCAGCCGTCTGGGCGTTCAGAGCTACTACTACTGGCGCGAAGGCATCCACGGCGTGGCCCGTCAGGGAAAGGCGACGAGTTTCCCCTCGAGTCTCGCGATGTCAAACACCTGGGACACCGCTCTTATGCAGACCGCCATGGACATCACGTCCACCGAGGCGAGAGCCATTAATCCCAAGGACTTAAACTACTGGAACCCCACGATCAACATGGCGCGCGACCCGCGCTGGGGCAGAAACGAGGAAAGCTACGGCGAGGATCCGTATCTGACATCCGAGATAGGCAGCGCGGCGGTGCGCGGTATGCAAGGAACGGATGACAAATACCTGAAAACAATGACTACGCTCAAGCACTACGCCGCCAACAACGTTGAGGGCGAGCGTTTCAGCGGAACCTCGATCATGAACGAGCGCACAATGCGCGAATATTACACGAGAGCTTTCCGCGACATCACCAAAAACGCGGATCCCGCGGCGGTTATGAGCTCTTACAACGGAAGCACCGTGTACAGAAACGGTCAAATACTCACGTCGATGGACGGACAAAAGATCGACTACATAGCGTCCAGCGCCAACTCTTATCTCTTGAATGATCTGCTGCGCAGGACCTACGGTTTCGGCGGCTTTGTTGTAGGCGACTGCGGAGCGTGGGATAACGCTTTCGGACAGCAGCCTCTGAGAAAGAAGCTCTATCCCGACCTGCCTCTTGACCAGATCACCTCGCCCATGACGGTTTCAAAAATCGTAAACGCGGGTTCGAGCCTTGACTGCAACAGCGGCGGCGCAGGCACGACACAGGTGGCGTCCGCGGTCCAGCAGGGTCTGCTCAGCGAGGAAGCCCTGGACATCATGGTATACGAGCTGTTTTTGCAGCGCATGAAAACGGGCGAGTTTGACAAGAATCCCAAGTATAAGGATATATCAAAAGATGTTATCGAGTCGGACGAAAGCGTGGCCGTCGCCGAAAAAGCGGCCGAGGAAAGCTGGGTTATGCTCGAGAACAAAAACAACGCTCTGCCTCTGAAAGAAAAGAGCGGCGGATATAAAGTCGCTGTTGTCGGAAACTTGGCAAACAAGCTGGTTCTCGGCGACTACTCGGGTTCTCCGACCAAGACAAAGACCCCGGTGGAGGGCATAAAAGAGGAGATACAAAAAAAATACCCCGGCTCCGAGATAAATCATCTGGGCGCCGTTTCGGATGACGAGCTCCTGTTCAACTTAAAGAGCCTGACGCTGGTTCTGAACGACGGAAAAACAAGAGCGGTTGATCTCTCAAAGGCCGAGAATGTCGCGGGAATGACACAGTCCGGCACCGCTCTCAACGACATGACCCCCAAAGCTTACGCCGTTATCAAAGACGTCGATTTCAAAGACGTTAAATCCATAAGAGCCGAAATAGCCACCGGTGACAGAATGGGCGGCACGGTCAACATCGCTTACAGCGAAGACGGCGTTGGCGGAATCAACGTTGCCAACATAGAAGCGCAGAAAACCGACAACATCGCCACATACGCCACCTGCGAGGCGCCCTATGACGGCGCGCTGGGCGGATATGTAGCGAAGGCGCATCTGATCATCTCGGCCACGCCCGCGGTCAAGCCGTTCACGGTTGAAAGCTACAAAACAGAGCTTGACAACGCGGACTTTATCGTCGCTTACGGCTGCACGGTTCCCAAGCAGGACGGTCTCGGCACGGTTGACGCTTCCGAGTCGCACGACAGAAGCAGCATCAATCTGCCCTCGTCTCAGGCGCACGTTCAGCAGATCTGCGACGCGTATCCCGACAAAACGATCGTCGCGCTGCAGACAGTGGGACAGATGAACGTTGAAGGCTTTAAGGACAAGTGCGCGGCGCTGCTGTGGACATCCTACAACGGCCAGACGCAGGGCACCGCTCTGGGCAAAATACTCACCGGCGACGCGAATCCCTCGGGCAGACTCTCGACCACCTGGTACGCCGCGGCGGATCTTGACAAGATGCCTCTCGGCAGCAGCAAAACGACCGTGGACAACATAGGCTACAATCTCACAAACTACGAGCTGTCCTCGGATATCAATAACCCCGACGCCGATTATCCCGGAAGAACCTATCAATATTATAACGGAACCCCCGTTTATCCGTTCGGCTACGGCAAGAGCTACACAAGCTTTGAATATTCCAACATAAAAATCGATAAAATAACGGCGGACGCCAACGACACCGTGACGATCACAGCCGACGTTAAAAACACGGGCAGCGTCGCGGGCGACGAGGTCGCTCAGCTCTATATAACCGTTCCCGGCGCGGACGGCAAAAAGCTGCCGCTCAAGCAGCTCAAGGGCTTTGAGAGATTGACGTTAAATCCCGGCGAGACCAAGGCCGCGACTTTCAGCCTCAACATTGCGGACGTATACTTCTTTGACGAGGAGAAGCAGCAAAATTATGTTATCCCCGGCGAGTACACCGCAAAAGTCGGCGCGAACGCCAACGACGCGAACGCGCAGGAGATCAAGTTCACGGTGAGCGGCGACATATCGGAATCCGTCGACAGCGTTTACGCGATCCCCTCGGGAATTAAGCTGTACAGCGTGAACAACGGCGCGGACGCCGCCAACAGCATTTCGGCGAACGCCAGCGTGACGCTCAAAAACGACAAGGTTATAACCGACTATGCGGCAAGCGGCGTCACCGTCGCCTACAAGAGCGGCAACGAGAACATCGCCAAAGTCGATGGAAACGGAACGGTTACGGCCGGCGCCGCCGAAGGCGTCACGATGATCACAGTCACCGCGTCAAAGGCGGACGGAAGCTCTGCGAGCTATTCGTTCCCGGTCGTATCTCAATACCGCGACGGCATAAGCGCCGAGACAAAAGCAGACTATCTCGCTCGTTTGGACGCCGCGTACGCGGCATGCCCGGAGCTGGCGTACACATCCGAGAATTGGCAAAAACTCAATGATATTTACACCGAGATCCACTCCACGGTTGAAAGCGCGTTGATAGACGACGGTCTTGAACTGGCTGTCAGCGAGGCGATCGAAGCGATGCTGGCCGTTCCCAAGATCGAGCTCTCGCCCGACTACACGATCGAGGCGTCAGCCGGGATCATAACCGACGGCGTTATAGAGTATTCGGAAAACGGAATCGGAAAAATCAACGCGGACTCCGCGTCGATCAGCGGAACGATCACCGAGAGCAATCCCGCTAAGATCTCGCTGAGCGCGATGAGCGGCGGCAGCGCCGTAAGCGACGCCCTGATCTGGACCGTTGAGCGTCTGGACGGCTCCGGCAGAAAGGATCCGGAAATCAATTTAAACACCGGCGAGCTTACGCTCTACTCCAACGGCGTTTATAAGATCACCGCCGCCAACTATCCAAACGGCAAAAGCGGCGAGCTGACGGTTTACGCGGCATTGCAGCTCGAGGGTGAAAACGCCGACGACGCCGGCGGCGCGGACTTGGACAACAGCAAGGACGGCGCCAGCGGCGGCAAATGCGCCGGAAGCACAACGAACAGATGGCTGAGATTTGACGGCGTTATGCTCAAAAATCTGACCGGTATCACCGCCAGAGTTTCAAAGGAATCCGGCGACAGCGTAATCAACGTTTCGCTGATGCCGGGCACGGATTGGCTGTTTGCCGCGGGCACGGCTCCGGCCACAGGCTCGTACAACTCATGGGAGGAAGTCAACATAGGCGTGACCAAAGCCGAGCTTGACAGACTTACCCTTGACGAAAGCGGCTGCGGCACGATCTACGTTCAGACAAACGGCGCGTGCCTTGACTATATCATTCCGATATACAACAACTCGAACATGACCGTAAAAAACGAGGCGGGCGGAACTGTAAGCGTTACGACCGACGCGGCAAGCGGAACGCTTATCGCGGCCTCGTACGACAGCGCTGGCGCGCTTACCGCAAGCAGCGTAAAACCTGTCGCTTCGGCGGGAGAATACAAGTTTGACGGTTTCAAAGACGGCGACAGAATATCGCTGTTTGAGTGGAACAACACAGACGCGGCGGCTCCCATCGGCAAAAAAGCCGACACGGTTTACTCGGAGCCTATCAAAAAAGACATGATCGTGTATAATCTGAGCGATCCGGCATACGACGCTTTCTTTGACAGCGCGGGCGGAGCTCAGCTTATCGGCGGTCTGGGACTTGACGGTTTCGGCGGCTGGGCGACCGACAAGGGCGGCTCGTTTACATATAACGGCAAGACCCTCACGTTTACCCGGAGCCTCAAGGCCGGCAGAGGCGACAGAACAACGACCTGCGTTTATTTCACGCCTGACAGCGACGGCGTCGCGACCGCGGTATTCAACGCCAACGATCAGAGATGCATATACATTGACCAGGAAGACGGCGGCAAGATCGAGCAATACGGAACCGGAGCTATATCCGCCGCTCAGATGAACGTCAAGGCGGGAAAACCCGTTTACGTGTATGGCGGCGGCTCCAACAAGAACCTTTACGCCGTGCTGTTTGAGCCCGGAGCCGAGGTCGTTGAAGCGACACCCACCCCCGCTCCCACGGAAGCGCCGACTCCCGAGCCTCTGCCCGAGGTTGTAGATCAAAAATTCATTGAGTTTGAGGATTATACCAAGAGCTGGCCCGAGCCCGGTTCAAAGAGGATCACCACAAGCGACAGCTCAAGCGCAAGCGGCGGCAAGGTTGTTGACAACACAAAAGACAAAGATACCTTCTATTTCGGAGAGGTCGACACCGACAATCTGGTCGGCATAGAACTGAACGTGGGCACCAAGCAGGCAGGAGTCACGGTCGAGTATTACCTCGTTGACATGAACGGCACAACACCCGACGCGGCTCAAAGCTCTAAGCTGACGGACGACAGCAAGATCGGCACGCAGCTCCTGAACGTGGGCAAAGATTGGAACGCGTACGAAAATTATAAACTAAGAGTGCGCGGCGCGGCTATCGGCGGCAAGAAGGGTCTGTTTGTGAGAGGTTTGACACCGGGCAGCTATGTCGGAAACTTTGACTACATACAGCTGCTCTACGGAAAAGCCGGAGCGGCGTCAGTTGATTCGGCATCGTCTCTCACAGCCGAAAACGACTCTGCGATAATCACTGTTAAAGGCAGCGACGTGACCTCTGTCAACAAATACACCGGAGAGGTCTCGGCAGCCGATTTGAGCAAAGAATACGGCGACATCTCGGTTGAAAAGCTGACCGTTTGGAACGGAATGCTGACCGCGATGGCAAAGAGCGGCGAAAATTCAAAGCTGCTCACCAGCCCCATGGGAACGGTGTGGATCGACGCGACTCCCGACTACTACGCGGAGTCCGACCCCGGAGCTCCCGAAAGTCCCGTGATCAACGACATGCTGGAGGCTGACGGTCAGATGTATCTGGGCTGTGACGGCGGCTGGCTTATCACCATGAACAACTGCTCAAAATGCACGACTATCAAAAAAGTTTGCGACTTTGACATCAAAGAGCTTGACGCCGACGGTGAGAAGCTTTATCTGAGCGGAAGCGGCAAAAACGCCGAGATCGCCATCGCCGATGCGCGCCAGGAGAACATCAAGGCCGACGCGGCAAAAGAGCTTATCGCGGCGGGCGCTGTGCCCGTTGACGTGAGATCGGCCGAGGAATTCGCGAAAGACGGCATTAAAGGCTCGATCAATGTGCCCGTAGACAAATTCTCACAGTGGCTCGACACGCAGGATAAAAACGAGACGATCGTCGTTTACTGCGCGTCGGGAAACCGCGCCGGCAAAGCGGCCGAGACCGCCAAAGAGAAGGGCTTTAAGAACATCTACAACGCCGGCTCGATAAACGACCTTAAATAAAATCGAGGGGCTCCGCCCCTCGGTTCACCCAAATCGAAAAAAATTAATTAATATAATTTCTTCCCAATTAAAAAGGCCTTCCCGCTTTTCGGGAAGGTCATTTTTTACAGGCTGATCAGCACGTTGGCGAAGCCCATTATAAATCCCAGCAGGGCGCCCAGCCACACTATGGCGCTTAGCTCTTTTTTCATGACCGAGAACACCAGATCCTCAAGCATGCGCGCGTCGTAGCCGTTGATCTTGTCCTCGACTATTTTGGCTATGTCCACGACCGCCAAAATTTTCGGCAGGTCGTTCTCGATCGTCCGTCTGTATATATCGACCGCCGCCTGCTCAAGCCTCGGCTTTTCGCTGTCCAGTCTCTCGCCTAAGGCAGACAGCTTGGTGTCCATGATCCTGTCAACCTCGCCGCCCAGAGCGCCGCCCACGATCTCCTCGGAATTTTCGGAAACCAGACGATCTATCGTCTTGCCGAGAGGCTCGGCCATGCTGTTTATCATGTTGTCGTCCACCATTTTGGCGAACACCGCCCTAAGACTGCCCGACTCGGCGTATTTGTCGCGGGTCGAGGTTATAACTTTTTTGGCTATCTCGGTGCCGAAGTTGAATTTTGACAGGCGGTCGTGTATCAATCCCGTTATGTCGGCGGTCATTCGCGACGCCATGTTGTCCACAAGTTCCTTGTCGGTTTTTTCGTAGAGCGACTGCCTGAGAGTATGCTTGCTTTTTTTGAGCCTGTCTATCCCGCCGCTCACCATGTTTTTTATGCCGCCGATAAGCTTGTCGGAGAGCAGTGTATCGCGCAGGGTATCGCTGCTCAAAAGCTCACCGCTTATCACCTTTCCGATCGTTTCGGCTATCCTCCCCTTCTCTTTTGGTATAAGTCCCGGAGTGAACGGGATTTTGAACCGTCCTATATATTTTGCCTCATAGGGGCGGAGCAGCATTTTTATCGCTATGCTGTTTGTGATATATCCGATGATCAGACCCATGATCGGGCCCGCGATCAGCTGTATATTCATGTTCTCACCTCATATTTTGTGGTCATTACGGCTATTTTACCACAAAATATTATGTTTTTCAAGAAAAAATACTTGATATGCAAAAATCGTTATGTTATAATAAAACAAAAATACATAAATTTTTCAGGCAAGGAGGGAAATTCATGGGTATCATTAAGGAATTTAAGGAGTTTATCGCTCAGGGCAACGTTATGGACCTGGCAGTCGGCGTTATCATCGGCGGAGCCTTCAAGACAATTGTTGACTCGCTGACGAATGACATAATCTCGCCTATCCTGGGCTTGGTCGGCGGCGTTGATTTCTCGGATCTGTCGCTTAAGATCATGGGCGTTGACCTCAAGTACGGCTCGTTCATCACCGCGATAATCAACTTCCTGATCATGGCTGTTATCATCTTCTTTATGGTCAAGGCCGTCAACAAGGTTATGAGCCTCGGCAAAAAGAAAGAAGAAGTTGTTGAGGAAGTCAAGACAAAGGTTTGTCCTTACTGCAAGAGCGAGATCGACAAGGACGCCACAAAGTGCCCCCATTGTACATCCGAAGTTAAATAATTTTAAAACTTCATCAAAAAACCGCCTTTTTCGGAAAGGCGGTTTTTTGCTCGGGCGGATTGCCGCGCCCGTTTTTGCCTCGCCCCTTGGGGAGAGGTGGATTTCCGCCAAAGGCGGAAAGACGGAGAGGGGTTTCCCATGCGATTTGGAACACAAACCCCTCTCAGTCTGCGGACAAGCCGCAGCCGGCTCTCCCCAAGGGGCGAGCCTAGTCCCTAGTACCTATTTCCTAGTCTCTACGTTGGCGGCTCTTCCCAAGAGGAGAGCCTGACGGGCGGCCGGGGTCGTCCGCCCCTACGGCATTTTGATAAGAGACAAGAGAGGCGGATGATATCCGCCCCTCTTTTATATTATTTCATTGTTTTTGCTGCCTCCAAAGCCTGGTCGAGCCAGAACATGCCGATATCAAAAGCTCTGTAGAGCCCGTCGCGCTCGGCCTGGCGCATCAGCTTTGACGCTTTGCCCTCGTTGGTCTTGAGCTCGATTATGACCCGCTTTGAAACGGTCAAATCATTGAGCTCCTCGTTGTCCTCAAGACGGAAACACGCGATATACGGGTCGTCGGCGCTGCCGTAGCGGATCTCGTTGCCGACTCTCACCAGCTTTTTGCCCTTGTACTCAAGGTACTCGTTTCCGGTCATAGCTATTTTCTTTTTGGGCGCCGCCTTCTTTTTCGGCTTGGGAACCGCCGCTTTAGCGTCCTTTTTGGTGTTTTCAGCCATAATTCGAACCTGCCTTTCTCACTGTGTATTTTCAGTCCGTATCTTTTAACGCTCAATGTTCTGATCCCTGCCCGGTCCTACGCCGATCGACGAGATCTTGCAGCCGATCAGCTCCTCGACTCTAAGAATATATTTTTGAGCCGCCTCGGGCAGCTTGTCAAATTCCTTGATGTCGCTGATATCCTCGTTCCAGCCGTCCATTTCCTCGTAGACCGGCTCGCACTCGGCAAGCTCGGTGAGGGTCGGCGGAAAGTCGGTGGTTATTTCTCCGTTTTTGTTGTACGCCACGCAGAGCTTGATCTTGTCAAGTCCGCCAAGCGGGTCGATCTTGTTGAACACGACCGAAGTCAGCGAGCTTGTGCGCACCGCGTACTTGGCGATAACCGCGTCGAACCAGCCCGTGCGCCTCGGTCTTCCGGTGGTCGTGCCGAACTCGAAGCCCTTTTGACGTATCTGCTCGCCTATCTCATCGTCAAGCTCGGTGGGGAACGGACCGTTGCCCACGCGGGTGGTGTAGCCCTTGAGTATGCCTATGCACTCGTCGATATGCTTGGGTCCCACGCCGCTGCCCACGCAGACGCCGCCCGATATCGGGTGCGACGAGGTGACGTAGGGATATGTTCCGATGTCGATGTCAAGAAGTATGCCCTGCGCGCCCTCGAACAGCACTTCCTTGTCCTGCTCCATGGCGTCGTGGAGCAGAGGTATCGTGTCGCACACGTAGGGACGCAGTCTGTCGGCGTAGGCGGTGTATTCCTCGATCACCTTTTCGGGGTCAAGAGGCGTGCCGCCGTATACCAATTCGATCAACTTGTTTTTTATTTTCAGGTTTTCCTGAACCTTCTCGGGGAATATATTTCGGTCAATCAAATCGCACATGCGTATGCCGCTCCGCTCCGCCTTGTCGGTGTAACAGGGGCCTATGCCCTTTTTGGTGGTGCCGATGTCGCCCTTGCCGCGGGCGGCCTCGGAAAGACCGTCGAGCTCGATATGATAAGGCATGATAACATGGGCGCGAGCGTCGATCTTGAGATTCTTTGTGGATATGCCCTTGCTCTCAAAGCCGTCGACCTCCTCAAGCAGCACCTTGGGATCGACAACAACGCCGCATCCGATTATATTAATCGTGTTCGGATACAGGATCCCCGACGGCATAACGTGCAGCTTGTAGGTCACTCCGTCGACCATCAGGGTGTGGCCCGCGTTGTTTCCGCCCGAGGTTCTTACGACCACGTCGGCCTTGCCCGCCAGGATATCAATGGTTTTGCCCTTGCCCTCATCGCCCCACTGGGCGCCTATTACGATTTTAGTTGACATTAATGTTCACTCCTTTTTTAAACACACCTATATATATTATCACAGAAACGCGGCAAATGCAAGAAATTTTTCTTGATTTGCCGCTTTATATTTAAATATTTTTGTCCGCGCATCAAAAGCGCCGCTCTTTTTTCTATTTGGCGAATAATTTGTCCGCGAGCTCAAAGCCGTGCTCCGTGAATACGCCGGTTTTTTCGGCCTCGGCCTCGGTGAACGATTTGACGCCGCTCGACCTTTCATCATTGCTCGAGTACAGCATATAAGGTATGGGAGCCGCCGAATGGGTGCGGGTCGCCAATGGCGTGGGGTGATCGGGCATAAGCAGGACGCGAAAATCCTCGCCGCAGCCTTTCAGGTACTCCAGCACGGGCGCGACTATCTTTTGGTCGATCAGCTCGATCGCCTTGACCTTGTTGTCGATCTCGTGTCTGTGCCCCGCCTCGTCGGGGGCCTCGAGATGGATATAGACAAAATCACCGCCGTTTTTCAGAGCGTCCACCGCCGCCTCGGCCTTGCCGTCAAAGTTGGTGTTGATGTTGCCCGTGGCGCCCTCGATGTCGGGCACATCGAGGCCCGCGCAGATGCCTATACCCTTGATGAGATCGACCGCCGAAACGACCGCGCCGCTGACGCCGAAGCGCTCGGCATAGGTCGTCAGATTCGGCTTTGTGCCGTTGCCCCATATCCAGATCGAGTTGGCGGGATTGAGGCCGCGCTCGATCCTCGCCTTGTTTATCGGATGGTCTTTGAGCAGATCATAGCTTTTTTTCATCAAATTTAAAATGGTCTCGTCCTTGGGCAGGTAGGGGCCGATCACACGATCTGATATATCGTGGGGCGGGGTCAGCTCAAACTCGTTTTTCTTGTTGTGCCACACCATCAGGTGACGGTAGCTAAAGCCTCCGAAAAACTCGTATTCCTCGCAGCCTAAATTCTCGTTAACATATTTGATAAGCTTGCGGGCCTCCTCGGTGGAGATCTCGTCGGAGCTGTAGTCTACCATGGTCTTGTCCTCGTAATTCGGCTCGTTCGACAGAGTGACGACGTTGGTCCTGAATGTCGTGTCGGTAAGCTCGAGAGGCACATTCATCGAGACCGCCTCAAGGGGTGAGCGGCCCGTGTAATATTTCTGCGGATCGTAGCCGAAAACCGCCAGATTTGCCACATCGCTTCCCGGGGGCAGGTTATCGGGCACGGTCCTCACCATTCCCACCTCCGAGAGCTTCGCCAGCGCGTCAATGTTCGGCTTATTCGCCGCCTCAAGCGGCGTCTTGCCGCCCAGTTCCTCGACCGGAGTGTCCGCCGCGCCGTCGGTCAGTATAACAACATATTTCATGATTCTCACCTCGTGATCAATTTAAACAACTTTAATATTATACAATGATTTTCCTCGATTGTCAACGTCGGAACAGGGGATTCGCGGAAATTTTAACAAATTTTAATGCGGTAATTTATTGAAAATGCCCGTTTATTTAAACCGCTTTTTGTTATAATATACAAAAATATTGATTTGACTTGCATTTTAAACCGTATTGGAGTAAACTAAAAGAAGATTAAACAGCTTATATCGGAGGTTTTTTGTATGAGCGGAATAAAAAAGATCGGAGTTATGACCGCCGGCGGCGACTGTCCCGGACTGAACGCGGTGATCAGAGCGGTCGTTAAGACCGCTATACAGGAATACGGCCTTGAGGTCGTGGGAATAAAACACGGGTACCGCGGACTTTATCTGGGCGGAGACGAGTTTGTGCCCCTCTGCCTGCACGACGTTTCGGGCATTATCTCAAGAGGCGGAACGATACTTTACAGTTCCAACAAAGACAACCTGTTTGACTACACCTATGTCGACGAGCACGGCCGGCAGCAGCGCGGCGACGTTTCCGACAAAGGCGTTGAGAATCTCGAAAAGGCGGGGATCGACGCCATGGTCATAATCGGCGGCGACGGAACTTTGACCTCAGCCAGAGACTTTTCCCGCAAGGGCGTCAAGATAATCGGCGTGCCCAAGACGATTGACAACGACTTGTCCTCGACCGACACCACATTCGGATTTGACACGGCGGTCGCCACGGCCACCGAGTCCATAGACCGTCTAAGGACCACCGCCGAATCCCACAGCAGGATAATCGTCGTTGAGGTAATGGGAAGATACGCGGGATTTATCGCCATAGCGTCGGCTCTCGCGGGCGGTGCGGACGCGGCTCTGATACCCGAGATACCATATGACATAAACAAGGTCGCGGAGGCCGTAAAAGCGAACAGGGCTCGCGGCAAAAACTTCGCTCTGGTCGTTGTGGCGGAGGGCGCGAAGCCCAAGGACGGCGATATCGTTATATCAAAGATCGTCGAGAACAGCCCCGACCCGATCAGGCTTGGCGGCATAGGCGAGGTTATCGCGGGACAGCTTGAGCATCTGGCGGGTCTTGAGTGCCGCGCCACGATACTGGGCCACACACAGCGCGGAGGCACGCCCACAGCCAACGACAGGATATTGTCCACCCGATACGGAGCGTACGCGGTGGAGCTGCTCATGAACGGCAAATTCGGCAACATGGTGACGCTGAACGGCGCCGATCTGGGCTATGCCTCGCTCGAAAACGTGATAGGCAAAAACAAGGCAGTTGAAAAAGACGGCTATTGGGTAAAGGCCGCCAGAGCGGTGCATATGTGCTTGGGGGATTAATTTTCATATTTTTTAACAAAAATATGAAAATTGGGAAAAACCGCCGGAGTGGTACACATGTGTTTAATTTTCTTAATTTTAAAAAATTTGAAAATTGGGGAAAGTAGCCGGAGCGGTTCGCATGTGTTTAACTTTCTTAATTTTAAAAAATTTGAAAATTGGGAAAAGCTAACTGTTCACATGCGCTTGCGAATAATTTTAAAAAATTTTAAAAAAAGTGTTGCAATCGCGAAAATATTGTGTTATAATGTTTTGGTTGCAATTTGAAGGGTAAATAATGGAGCTTAGGCTCTTGTTCATATTAAAACCGAAAGAGGTGAAACACAGTGAAAGAGAAAATTCATCCGAATTATCAGCAGACGCAGATCAGATGCGCTTGCGGAAACGTTATTGACACGGGCTCCACAAAGAAGGACATCCGTATAGAAATTTGCTCGGCCTGCCATCCTTTCTACACCGGAAAGCAGAAGCTGGTTGACACCGGCGGCAGAGTTGACAAGTTCAGAAGACGTTATGGTCTTGATAAATAATCGGAACCGAATACACGGTTTCAACAAAGTCAATACCCGGAACATAAAACCGCGGCTCTTACACGCCGCGGTTTTTTGCTATTTTATGTTTATCTGTATTTCTTTTCCCAAAGACCTGACAACTTTGGCAAGAAAATCCAAAGACGGATTATACGTCCCGCTTTCCAGCTGCGAAATATTTGATTTCCGAGTTCCGACGCGGAGCGCCAGTTCTTCCTGAGTTATGTTCTGCTTGGCCCGCTCGTCGATAATTTGAGAGATTATCTCGTATCTGGGCTTAAGTCTTTCATACTCGGCCTTAAACTCCGAATCTTTCATCAAAAGCTCTTTGGCCGCTTCAAATTTAATGCCTGCCTTATTCATTTTCATTCCTTCTTTCATAGTCTTCCTTATATTTAAGCGCGCGTTCCAACTCGGTTCTTGGTGTTTTATTTGCCTTCTTTGTAAATCCGTGAAGCAAAACAAACGTGTTGTTTTGATATGTAAAATAAAATATCCTTGAAATATCCGAGGAAAATTTCACGCGCAATTCAAACAAATCTTTATATTTACTGCCTGATATGGGTTTAGTATATGGTTCGCGCAAATTAATTCCATGCTTTTTTAAAAGTTCAATTTCCATAAAGGCTTTTGCCCGCATTTTCGAATTTAATGTCAATAAATATTCCAACACGGGTATTTTTCCGTTTTCTCTTTGATAGAACTCCACATTCCAATCCATTATATTCTCTCCGGTTTTATTATATTATACATATTAAGTTATCATATAAGATAACTTTTGTCAAGTGTAAATTTATTTAAAAAATTTTTAATATTCGGGAACTTTTGGACTATATTTGTCGTCTAATAAAATAAAGCACAAAAAAGGAGATTTATCATGTTTAAAAAGTTTTTGACTGTCGCGATAGCTTTTGTGATCATCGCCGCTTGTTTCGGCACATTGTGTTTTGCCGATGAAAATAACGCTGCTGCGGGCTTGAGCCTCAAAATAAACGGTGTTGAACGTATAGAAATCCGATCAAGCGGCAACGGACACTCCGGCGAAAATAATTATATTACCGGAGATCAAAACGAAATTAAATATATAATTAACACTATTAATTCATTTGATTTAATAGATGACGGGAAAAAGATATACCGAGCCGACGGCCGATCGGACAGTATATATGTATATTACAAAATTACATAACAAATTAAAAAAACTCTTGAAAAAAGTTTGTGTTTATATTATAATTTATAATGATTGGTATTTTGGAGATTTATCGGGTCTTTGCGCCGCTTTGGCCCGAAAAATAGAAAAGAAAGGTTGATAAAATTGCAGAACCAAGAAAAAACTATGGAAAAGATCGTCGCATTGTGCAAGGGCAGGGGCTTTGTTTACCCCGGCTCGGATATATACGGAGGCCTGGCCAACTCCTGGGACTACGGTCCTTTGGGCGTTGAGTTCAAGAACAACGTAAAGGACGCCTGGAGAAAAAAATTCGTTCAGGAGAGCCCCTACAACGTGGGTCTGGACGCGGCTATCCTCATGAACCCCAAGGTTTGGGTTGCGTCGGGCCATGTGGGCGGTTTTTCGGACCCGCTTATGGACTGCAAGGAATGTAAGGCGCGTTTCCGCGCGGACAAGCTGATCGAAGACTTTTCGGGCGAGAACGCCGACGGCTGGACCGACGAGCAGATGGTGAGCTATATCAAAGAGCACAACATTCCCTGCCCCGAGTGCGGCAAGCACAACTTTACCGATATAAGAAAGTTTAATCTGATGTTCAAGACATTCCAGGGCGTCACCGAGGACAGCTCCAGCGAGATATATCTGCGCCCCGAGACCGCTCAGGGAATATTTGTGAACTTCAAGGCGGTACAGAGAACATCGAGAAAAAAGATACCCTTCGGCATAGCCCAGGTGGGCAAATCGTTCAGAAACGAGATCACGCCCGGAAACTTTATATTCAGGATCAGAGAGTTTGAGCAGATGGAGCTTGAGTTCTTCTGCAAACCCAGCACCGACCTCGAGTGGTTCAAATACTGGAAGGACTACTGCGAGAACTTCCTGCTGTCGCTGGGGATCAAGAAAGAAAACATCCGTCTGCGCGACCACAGCCCCGAGGAGCTTTCCCACTATTCAAACGCCACCACCGACATTGAGTATCTGTTCCCGTTCGGCTGGGGCGAGCTGTGGGGCATCGCCGACAGGACCGATTTTGACTTAAAGCAGCACAGCGAGCACAGCGGCGAAAAAATGGAGTACACCGACCCCGAGACGGGCGAGAAGTACATTCCCTACTGCATAGAGCCCTCGCTGGGCGCGGATCGCGTGGCGCTGGCGTTTTTGGTCGAGGCGTACGACGAGGAAGTCGTTGACCCCGAGAAGAACGACACCAGAGTTGTTATGCACTTCCATCCGGCAATCGCCCCGATAAAGGCGGCTGTTCTTCCTCTTTCGAAAAAGCTCTCCGACGAGGCGAAAGCGGTATACGCCGACCTGTGCAAGGACTTCATGTGCGAGTATGACGAGGCGGGCTCGATCGGCAAAAGGTACCGCAGACAGGACGAGATAGGAACCCCGTTCTGCGTGACGTATGATTTTGACTCCCGCGACGACGGCTGCGTGACAGTCCGCCACCGCGACACCATGGAGCAGGAAAGAATCAAGATAGAGGACCTGAAAGATTACATCGCCGATAGGATAAAGTTTTAGTTAACCCCTCTCAGTCGCCTTCGGCGCCAGCTCTCCCCAAGGGGCGAGCCTTGTGTGGCCTATTCGCTATTCGCTAATATCTAATCACTACGTTGTTAGGAGTAAATGTTATGTTTGAAAAAACGCTGCTTGATGAGCTGATCAAATTTTCAAAAAAAGACACAGTGCGCGCCCATATGCCCGGCCACAACGGCGGAGAAGGCCTTGACCCAAAGTTTAAGCATAACGCCTTCCGCGTTGACCTGACCGAGCTCGACGGCACCGACAATTTGCAGGAACCGCAAGACATACTGAAAAAGAGTTTGGAGCGCGCCGCCAAAGCTTTCGGCGCCAAACAGACTTTCTTTTTGGTGAACGGCTCGACCGTCGGCATTCAGGCCGCGCTGCTCGCGTCGGTCCCGCGAGGCGGCAAGCTGATAATCGACCGCTGCTGCCATAAGTCGGTGATAGGCGCGGTTATCCAGGCGGGGATAATGCCTATATTTATCGAGCCCGAATTTTCGACCAAAACCGGCGTTTACGGCGCGGTGCAGCCCGTAGCCGTTATGGACGCCATGCACGACAATCCCGACGCAGCGGGCATCGTTATAACCTCGCCCAATTACTACGGCGTTTGCGCCGATATAGAAAAGCTGGCGCGGCACGCCCACAGCGCGGGAATGTTCCTGCTGGTGGACGAGGCTCACGGCGCCCATTTCGCGTTCAGCGACAGCCTGCCAAAAACCGCCCTGTCTCAGGGCGCGGACATGGTTGTGCAGAGCGCCCACAAAACGCTGCCCGCGCTTGGGCAGACAGCGCTGCTTCATTTGGGAGACAGTAATCTGATCTCGGCGGCGCGGCTTCAAAAATGCGTGAACATGCTGCAAACATCCAGTCCGTCGTATATGCTGCTAGCGTCTCTCGACGCGGCGATCTGCTATATGAAGGGCGCGGGAACCAAGCATCTGAATAAGCTTATCGAAAGAATAACCGATATCAAATCCAAGATAGGTGTGCTTGACAACGTGTCATGTATTGTCAAAAGCAGCCTTGAAAACGACTACGATATAATGAAAACGGTGATCGACTTTTCAAACTTAGGCATCACCGGATACGGCGCGGCGGAGCTTTTAAAGCGCGACTACGGCATATATCCCGAAATGGCGGACGAGAGAAACGTGTTGCTGTATTTCACCGCGGGCACCACGCTCAAAGACCTTGAGAGGGTCGACAGAGCGGTGACCGATATTTCAAAGACCGAGTTTAAGCCCCAGCCTCTCAAGACCCTTCCTCCTCTGCCGCCGATACAGATGGCGGCGTCCCCGACCCGAGCGTTCTTTTCGGACACGGAGACGATCGACCCCGGCTCGGCGATCGGCAGGATATGCGGCGGTATAGTGAACTGCTGTCCGCCCTGCGTGCCGATAGCGATCCCCGGCCAGCTGATCACCGCGAGAGTGGTTGAGTATATAAACACCTACACCGACATAGACGGCATCGAGGTTGTGAAAGAAAGGGTGAGCGGCAGTTGAGCGCGCCGTTTGAGGCCCTGGTCGGCCACGAGAGCGTGAAGAAAATTCTGATGTCGGCGCTCGGCTCCGACAAGATCGGGCACGCCTATATTTTCTGCGGCCCGCGCGGAGTCGGAAGACACACCGCGGCGGCGTGCTTCGCCAAAGCGGCGGTGGGCGGCTCGAAAAACAGCGATCCCGACATAATAACCGTTTCAAACGAGTGGAGCGGAGCGGTGTCAAAAACAAACACCATTGTTGCCGAAACGGTGAACGAGATGCGCAGGGACATCTATATAAAGCCCTACGGCGGCGGACGGAAGTTCTATATCGTGCCCGAGGGAGACACAATGAACGCCGCGTCGCAGAACAAGCTGCTAAAGGTATTTGAGGAACCGCCCGACTACTGCACGATAATTTTGATCGCGGAGAATCTGAGCCGATTTTTGCCGACGATCTTATCAAGGGCGACGGTTATCAGGTTTATGCCTCTGCCTATTGATACCGTGGCGGAGTATATGACAACGCGCTTCGGCATTGACGCCGACGAGGCGAGGGCGAAGGCCGCTATCAGCGGCGGCAGGATCGGAGCCGCCCTTGAGCTGATCGACGATCCCGAGCCCGAAAGACTGCGCAAGGAACTTATGGACGGTCTTTTGAGCATGACCGAGAACAACAACAAAAACATGATATTGTTCTCAAATTTTTTGAAGACCGAAAAAAACGGGACCGATTTTATATTTTCGGCGCTAAAGAGTCTGCTTGACGATTTGGTGCGGATAAAATTGGATCTTAAAGATACAGTCAACAAAGATATGGAAAAAGAACTCGCCGAGCTTTCGAAGTCGGTAACCGAGCGAGGCGCCGCGCGGATGCTGGACACGGCTGTAAAATACGAGCGGGTTTATAAAATCAACAAAACAAACATAATAACCACAGACTTCCGCATGACCATGTTCTGTATGGCGTGCGAATTATGGGAGGATATACATGGTAGAAATTATAGGAGTAAGATTTAACAGTTCGGGAAAAGCGTATTATTTTGACCCCTGCGGCATGAAGCTGTCCATCGGCACAATGGTCGTTGTTGAAACGGCCCGCGGCGTCGAGATGGGCAAGGTGTCGATACCGAACCGCGAGGTTCCCGATGAGGACATAAAAGCGCCTTTAAAGAGATTATTGCGCGTCGCCAATGACGCGGACAAGCAGCAGGCGGACGAAAATAAGATCAAAGAAAAAGAGGCGCGCGTCATCGCGGTGGACCTGATCCGCCGCCACGGCCTTGACATGAAGCTGATCGACGTTGAATACACCTTTGACCGCAGCAAGATATTGTTTTATTTCACGGCCGACGGCCGCGTGGACTTCCGCGAGCTTGTCAAGTCACTGGCGGGAGTTTTCAGAACCAGAATAGAGCTGCGCCAGATCGGCGTGCGCGACGAGGCGCGCCAGATCGGCAGCATAGGTATCTGCGGCAGATTTTTGTGTTGCAGCACATTTCTTGACGATTTCCGTCCCGTTTCGATCAAAATGGCAAAGGAGCAGGGACTGTCGCTCAATCCGACAAAAATTTCGGGCGTGTGCGGCAGACTGATGTGCTGCCTCCAGTACGAGCAGGCGGCATATGACGATGCGCTCAAAACCATGCCCCACAGGGGCGAGGCCGTCGAGACGCCCGAGGGCAGAGGCATCGTGGCGGACACAAACACTTTAAAGCAGCTGGTTTACGTTAAAATGGATGGCGAGGAAGGCCACAAGTATGAGATATACAAGCCCGGCGAGTTTAATATTATCGGAAAGGAGCCCACGGTCTCGCTGGACGAGGTGAGAGAAAAACGCGCCAGGGAAGCCAAGGAAAAAGAGGCGGAAAACATGGTGCCCTACTCGCTTTCGGCGATCACAGACGAGCCCGAAGAACCCGAGGAGAAGAAGCCCGCGCGGAACCGCCGCAGACGCGGAGGAAAGCGGAACTCGGCTCAGCAGAATGACCGGGAGCAGTCCGCGGAAAAGAACTCCGCTCCGAATCCGAAACGGAACAGACGCAGCCGCGGCGGCAACAAAAAGAAACCCGCCAAAGGCGGCTACACCAACCAGTAATATGCGAAGATTTTTCACGGAGCCCGAAAACATCAACAAAAATACGGGAGTTATAATCATAAGCGAGGACGCGGCTCATATCTCAAGAGTGCTGCGAATGGAGCCGGGGGACATGATACTCGTGTTCGACGGCAGCGGCGCCGAGTATGAGGCCGAGATAACCGAGATCTCGGGAGACGGGATACTCGCGGAAATAAGAGCCGAAAAGGATTCCGAATACGAGCCGAAAATAAAGGTCACGCTGTTTCAGGGCATCCCGAAATCGGGCAAGCTGGAGACCATAGTCCAAAAGGCGGTGGAACTCGGAGCGGTGAGGATCGTGCCCTACCGCGCCGACCGCTCGGTGGCAAAGATCCCGGAAGGCCCGAAGGGAGAACAAAAGATCGCGCGACTGGGCAAGATCGCCCGCGAGGCCGCCAAGCAGTGCGGGCGGGGTCTGATACCCGAGGTAGCGAACGCGGTTTCGCTGAGCGAAATGCTTGATATGATAAAAAAGCTCGATATCGCAGTCATGCTGTACGAGGAACTTGGCCACGCGGGAGAGAAAAACCTTAAAGACATTCTGAGCCGCGAGGCCGAAACGATCGGCGTTATCATAGGCCCCGAGGGCGGATTTTCGGCCAAAGAAGCAGAAACGCTCACAGGGCTTGACAACGTTTTTGCGGCGGGACTGGGACCGCGGATACTCAGAACAGAAACCGCAGGCATAGCCGCTCTCTCAATAATTATGTACGAAAAAGACGAGATATAAAATCAAAGGAGAAACGACAATGGCAAACAAGAAAAAGAAAAAACAACCGGTAAAAAAAGTCGACTATGTTAACGAAAAAGGTATAAAGGCCGAAAAGCTAACCAACTGGTACATGATAAACCTGACATTCGGAGTGCTGGCGATAATCGTTCTGCTGATCCTCAGAAAGCTCTACCGCACGCAGTCTACTCTGCTTTATATGCAGACCGCGGCGTGGATCATCACCGCGGTGTTCGCCGCGGCGGCGATAGTTATATTCGTTTTGGGCAAGACCGGCATAATCAAAAACTTCGGCCGCGCCCGCAACTACTCGATATTTATGCTGTTCTGCGCGCTGGGCGGACTGTGGCTGGCCCTCTACAATAAGCTGAGAATACCGCTTGAAAAAGTCGTTCAAACAATAACCCGCAACCCCGGTCAGGCGGTTTCGTCCTACTGGAACATATACCTTCTGATAATCGCGGTTGTCGCGTATTTGATCGGCGCGTTTATTTATTATGTCATCAGGCTCTATAAACTTAAATAAATTATTCTCGGACTGCCGCCTGTGCCCGCGCGAGTGCGGAGCCGACCGAACAAATGGCAAGCTCGGCTTTTGCGGACAAAACGATAAGATAAAGATCGCCAGATGCGCGCCCCACTATTGGGAGGAGCCGTGCGTGTCGGGAGACAAAGGCTCGGGAGCGGTGTTCTTTTCTGGCTGCACCTTGGGCTGCGTTTACTGTCAGAACCGCGACATAAGCCGCGGCGGCAAGGGCTTTGAGATAACCGCCGAGGAGCTGGCGGATAAAATGCTCGGCCTTGAAAAAATCGGCTGCCACAATATAAATCTTGTTACGCCGACCCAGCACCTGCCCGGAATAATTCGGGCGCTTGACATAGCGAAGTCAAATGGCCTGAGCGTTCCGATCGTTTATAACTGCGGCGGATACGAGAAACCCGAAACTCTGCGCCTGCTTGAAAATTACGTTGACGTGTACCTTCCCGATTTTAAGTACATATCGGAAAAGCACGCCGAAAAATATTCCGCAGCGCGGGACTATCCCGAGCGCGCCAAGGCGGCAATAGCCGAAATGGCAAGGCAGACAGGGCCATGCGTTTTTGACAATAGCGGGATAATAAAGAGCGGCGTCATAGTTCGGCACCTTATGCTGCCGGGCCTGCTGTTTGAGAGCAAGAAAATCATTGATTATTTATACAACATATATAAAAACGGCATTTATATCAGTCTCATGAGCCAATACACCGTGATGCCCGGGATAGGCGAAAAATATCCCGAGCTTGACCGCGGCTTAAGCCGCGCCCACTATGACGCGCTGGTCGACTACTGCGCGGACCGGGGGATAGAGAACATGTATATTCAGCGGCAGGGCGCGGCCGACAGCGCCTATATACCCGAATTTTACGGAGAATAAAAGGGGGAAATTTTTATGAAAACCTACACAAACGAGCAGTACGAGGCGCTCAAGAAAGAGATCGAGGGTATCGACTTCGCCGAGGTGAAGCTTGAGAATGAGTGCGAGGAGCGCGTGTGCGGCGACCTGAATCTGTGGGACGGCCGCAACACGGTCTTGGGCTACGCCGACGTTTCCTGGTCCAGCAGCGACCCCGGATCGGTCTCGACCTCGGGCGCGGTCATCTGTATGCCCGAGCAGAAAAACGTCACGATAACCGCGCATTTTTCATATCAGGACTATCCGGATATTGAGATCGACAAAAGCTTTGATCTGACCATACTGAAAGGCAGCGGCAAAAGGCAGGAAAACGGCAAAACCAAGATCGACCGTAAGGGCAGGCCGGTGCTATTTGTTATCGGAGACTCGACCGCAAGCCCCTATCCCCACTCGGGCGAGAACAATCGCTTTCCGCAGACGGGCTGGGCACAGTATTTTGACAAATATTTCGACGAGAGCAGAATTTTGGCTCTCGACATCGCCATGAGCGGCAGGAGCGCAAAGAGCTACATGACCGAGGACAACTTCAAGCTGTTTAAATCAAACATAACAAAGGGCGATTTTATGATAATCCAGTTCGGACACAACGACTCAAAGGAGCTTGACAAGAACCGCTACGCCCCGGCAAACGGCTCGATAAACGATGAGGGCTCATATAAAAACCTTTTGAGCAAATACATAGAGATCGCTCGCGGCGCGGGCGCGGCGCCGATAATCGCCACGTCGGTCAGCCGCAGAAAGCTGTCGGACGACAGCCTTGAGAAATACGTGAACGCCGCGAAGGAACTGGGCGCGGAGCTGGGTGTTCCGGTGCTGGACGTGTACGCCCGCGTCAACGGCTGGATACGAGAAGTCGGCCTTGAGGAGGCCAAGTCGCTCTATAAGATAATAAAGCCCCGCGACCCGAGATTCATGTATGACCCGGAATTTCTGAACTCTCAGTTCTACGAATGCGGCGACAACGACGACACGCACCTCAATATTTTCGGCGCCGACAAGATCGCGGGCTGGGTGGCGGACGAGATCAGGCTCCGCGTGCCCGAGCTGAAAAAATATTTGAAATAATTTGCGCATAAAATATTGACAAATCGTGTATTTTTTGAGATAATACAAAAGGTGTTTTGATATGATATCAAAATATCCGGACAAGCACTAAAAAATCGGGAGAAAATCAATGATGATTCCTCATCTGAGGTTTTCTCTTTTAAATTGTTTATACTTGCTTTAAACTATAGGAGGCGAGACAAGTGGAAGGCATAGCGTCCGAGATGTACGAGATGCTCAACGAGACAAAAATCGCGTTCACCGTTCCCATATTCGGAGGAATACCCATACCGCAGTCGGTCGTGGTGACATGGGGCATTATGGCGGTGGTCGTGATTTTCTGCGCGGTCTTCACGCGGAGCTTTGATCTGCTGCCCGGCAGGATGCAGACGGCGATCGAGATGTTCGTCGGCTGGATATACAATTTCTTTACCGGAATACTGGGCGAAAAGGGCAGAAAATACATTCCCTACTTAGGCACAGTGCTGATATATATCGGCTGCGCCAACATAGTCGGCCTGTTCGGGCTGACGCCGCCCACCAAGGACTTAAACGTGACTGCGGGTCTGGCGATCATGAGCATAGTGCTGGTCGAGGCGGCGGGCATCCGCGCCAAAGGTATGCGCGGATGGCTCAAAGACTTTAAGAGCCCGATGCCGGTTATGCTGCCTTTTAACATACTTGAGATAATAATAAAGCCGCTGTCGCTGTGCATGCGACTTTTCGGAAACGTGCTGGGCGCCTTTGTCATCATGGAGCTCATCAAGGCGGTCGTGCCGATGATAGTGCCGCTGCCGTTCAGCTTTTACTTCGACATATTCGACGGCCTGCTTCAGGCCTACGTGTTTGTGTTCCTGACGTCGCTGTATATCAGCGAGGCAATGGACGCCGAATAATCAAATTCAAAAATAAATTTAGCAAAATATATTACAAAGATATTCAAAGGAGATGCATATTATGGGAGCATTAATAGCAGTCGGTGCCGGAATAGCGGCGCTCACGGGACTTGGCGCGGGCATAGGCATAGGCATCGCGACCTCAAAGGCGGCGGAGGCCATCGCGAGACAGCCCGAGGCTAAAGGCGAGATAAACAAAACGCTGCTGCTGGGCTGCGCTCTGGCCGAGGCGACCGCTATATACGGCTTCGTTATCGCGATTATGATAATTCTGTTTTTGAAATAAGAATCATAAATCAAGTGTAACGGAGGTCGATATAGATGCTTAATTTAAACTGGAACATAATCTGGACCTTTGTGAACATTATCGTCCTGTTTCTTTTGCTGCGCATATTTTTATTTAAGCCCGTTATGAAAATTCTGGACAAGCGCGCGGATGAGATAAAAAAGACGATCGACGACGCGGACGCGGCCAAGCGCGAGGCCTCGGAGCTTAAAGCGAAATACTCCGAGGAACTGAAAGCGGCGGGAACGCGGGCCGACGCCATAATCAAAGAGGCGACCGACAACGCGAAGGTCCAGAGAGAAAAAATACTTGACAAGGCGAAAAAGGACGCCGACAACATAATCAAGACCGCCGAGAAGCAGACCGAGCTCGACAAACAGCAGGCGATGAAGGAGATGCGCTCCCAAATCGCGGATGTCGCGCTCAAGGCTGCCCACAAGGCGATGGAAAGCGGCGACATTTCCGAGAACTCGATCGGCAGCTTTTTGAGACAGGTAGGTGAGAGCGATGATTAAGGTCACAAAAACCGCCATGAACTACGGCGAGGCCTTGTTCGACATTTGCCCGTACCTGGACGACAGCGACTTCGCGCCCCTTGAGTCAAAGGAACTGCGCGAGGTTCTGAGAAATCCCGCGATCAGCCGCGCCCACAAGAGCGCCGCGGTCGATAAGCTGTTCAAAAACGGCTTCGAGAACATAATCCGCGAGATATGCGTAAACGGGGACATGGACGTTTTCGACTCGCTCAAGGACGCCTACAAGTCGGTGCGCAACCGCCGCAACTCGGTGGTCGAGGCGACATTGGAGCACGCCGACCCGCTTTCTGAGCGTGATATCGAGGACGTTAAAAAGACGCTGCTGCACAAGTATAAGGCAAAAAGCGTAAAGCTTGATCTTGTGGAAAACAAGAGTCTTATCAAGGGCTATCGACTGACCGTCGGCGACAAGGTGTATGACAACAGCGCTCTCAGAGCCCTTGAAAAAATGCGCAAAAAATTAAAGCGCAGTGAGGCGAAGGGCGCAGACGTTGTTTCGGTGCTCAAGGACGAGATCGACAGCTTTGACAACGCTATGGCTATCGAGGACGTGGGAACCGTCTCCGAGCTGGGCGACGGAATCGTTATAGTCCACGGCCTCAGCAACGCCATGTATGGCGAGATGGTTATTTTTGAGACCGGAGTCAAGGGCATGGTGCAGGGCCTTGAAGAATTTACGGTGAGCTGTGTGCTTTTGGGCAGCGACCACGGCCTTCATGAAGGCTCAAAGGTCAAGCGCTCTGGAAGGCGCGCGGGCGTGCCGGTCGGAAACGGGCTTATAGGCCGCGTTGTCAACGCCATCGGCGAGCCCATCGACGGCGGCGGCGAGATCGTGCAGGATGACTTTTATCCGATCGAAAGCCCCGCCCCGAGAGTTATAGACAGACAGCCGGTGTCCGTACCGATGGAAACCGGAATATTGACGATAGACAGTATGTTCCCGATCGGCAGGGGCCAGAGGGAGCTTATAATCGGCGACAGACAGACGGGAAAAACAGCTATCGCCGTTGACACAATAGTAAACCAAAAGGGCAAGAACGTTATTTGCGTATATGTGGCGATAGGCCAGAAGGCGTCGACCGTCGCGAAACTGGTCGGCGACCTCAATAAAACCGGAGCAATGGACTACACTATCGTGGTTTCGGCTTCGGCCAGCGACCCGGCTTCGCTGCAGTATGTCGCGCCCTACGCGGGCACGGCCATGGCGGAGTATTTCATGCGCCGCGGCAGAGACGTGCTTATCGTGTACGACGATCTTTCAAAGCACGCTGTGGCGTACCGCGCCATGTCGCTGCTGCTGGAGCGTCCGCCCGGCAGAGAGGCGTACCCCGGCGACGTGTTCTATCTCCACTCGAGACTGCTTGAACGCTCAAGCCGCCTGGACGAGGCTCACGGCGGCGGCTCGATAACCGCGCTGCCGATAATCGAGACCCAGGCGGGAGACGTTTCGGCGTATATCCCGACCAACGTTATCTCGATAACAGACGGCCAGATATTTCTCGAAAGCTCGCTGTTCTTCGCGGGAATGAGACCCGCGGTGAACGTGGGTCTGTCGGTTTCCAGAGTCGGAGGCGCGGCCCAGAGCAAGGCGATGAAAACCGCCGCGGGACATCTGCGCATAGACCTGGCGCAGTACCGCGAAATGGAGGTATTCACTCAGTTCAGCTCCGACCTGGACCCGGCCACAAAAGAACTGCTGGCGAGCGGTGATAGAATAATGGAGCTTTTGAAGCAGCCGCTTTTAAACCCGCTGTCGATGACGGCTCAGGTGTTGCTGCTTGTGGCGAGCAAGAAAAAAATGCTGCTCGATATCCCCATCGACAAGATCAAACAGTTCAGGGACGAGTTCCCCGACTTCGCCGCGCTGCGCGACTCGGGCCTCGTCACGTCGATCGAGGAAACGGGCGCGCTTTCCGAGGAGGACGAGGACAGGATAGCCGAGCTTTGCAAAATGTTTATAGAGGAAAAATTCGGAGCGCCCGAGGGCGCGGAACAGGAGTAACATAATGCCGAATATACGCGAGATCAAGGGGCGCATGAAAAGCGTTAACGACATCATGAAGATAACCAACGCCATGTTTCTCATCGCCTCGTCGAAAATGAAGCAGGCAAAGAAAAAGCTCGACGACACCGAGCCTTATTTCTATACCCTTCAGGACACGATCGCGCATATTCTCAGGCACACGCCCCACACCAGCAACCCGTATTTTCACCGCCGCGACGAGATCCCGAACGAAAAACGCAAAAAGGGATATATAATCATCAGCGGCGACAAGGGCATGGCGGGAGCGTATAACCACAACGTTTTGAAGCTGGCCGAGGACGAGATGTCAAAGGGCGGCGAAATCAAGCTGTTTATCATCGGTCAGGTGGGCAGAATGTACTTCGCGCGGAAAAAGATACCCTACGAGGGATATTTCAGATACACCGCCCAGAACCCCACGCTGTACCGCGCGGAGGATATAGTGAACCTGATGCTGGATAAGTTTATAAACGAGGAGCTTGACGACGTGTATGTTGTTTACACCGTCGAGAGCGGCGGCGTTAAGGAAGAAGCCAAGGTGCTTCAGCTGCTGCCCTTCCGCAGGACCAAGTTCAGCGACCTTAAAAAAATGGGCGTGCATGATATACAGTCGGACGCAACGTTTGACCCGTCGCCCGAGGAGGTCATGATGAACCTTGTCCCCAGATACGCCAAGGGCATCCTGTACGGCGCGATGGTTGAGTCGTTCGCGGCGGAGCAGGCCGCCCGAATGAGGGCTATGGACTCGGCGACCAAGAGCGCCGGAGACATGATCAAGGACCTCAATCTGGCGTATAACCGCGCCCGCCAGGCCGCTATAACCCAGGAGATAACCGAGGTAGTCAGCGGCGCGAAGCACAAAAAATAGGAGTTGAAATATATGAACACAGGAAAAATCGTTTCGGTCGCGGGCCCGGTCGTTGACGTGGCGTTTAAAACCACGGCCGAGCTGCCCAATATAAAGGACGCGCTGATCGTCAAATCGGACGGCGAGAAAAAGGTCATGGAGGTCTCGAAGAATATCGGCGACTGCGTTGTGCGCTGCATAATGCTGTCCGCCAGCGAGGGGCTCAAAAAGGGCCTTGACGTTGTCTCGACCGGAGAGCCGATCTCGGTCCCGGTGGGAGAAAAGACCCTCGGCCGCATGTTCAACGTTCTGGGCGAGCCCATAGACGACGGAGGCCCCGTCAAGACAAAGGAAAAGTGGCAGATCCACCGCGACCCGCCGAGCTTTGAGGACCAGAGCCCCGTTATCGAAGTGCTTGAGACCGGGATAAAGGTCATAGACCTGCTTGCGCCTTACGCCAAGGGCGGCAAGATCGGCCTTTTCGGCGGCGCGGGTGTGGGCAAGACCGTATTAATACAGGAGCTCATCCACAACATCGCCACCGAGCAGGGCGGATACTCGATATTCACCGGCGTGGGCGAGCGCTCCAGAGAGGGCAATGACCTATGGCACGAGATGAAGGAATCGGGAGTTATCAAAAAGACCGCTCTTGTTTTCGGCCAGATGAACGAGCCGCCCGGCTCCCGTATGCGCGTAGCGCAGACCGGACTCACTATGGCGGAATATTTCAGAGACGTGAAGCGGCAGAACGTGCTTTTGTTTATAGACAATATTTTCAGATTTATTCAGGCAGGCTCCGAGGTCTCGGCGCTGCTGGGACGTATGCCCAGCGCGGTGGGCTATCAGCCGACCCTAGCCAACGAGCTGGGCGAGCTTCAGGAGCGCATAGCTTCCACAAAAAACGGCTCGATCACCTCGGTGCAGGCGGTATACGTGCCCGCCGACGACCTGACCGACCCGGCTCCCGCGAACACCTTCTCGCATCTTGACGCCACAACGGTGCTTTCGAGAAAAATAGTCGAACAGGGAATCTATCCCGCGGTCGATCCGCTGGAATCCAGCTCCAGAATCTTAGAGCCCGCTATCGTTGGCGAGGAGCACTACAGCGTGGCGCGCCGCACCCAGGAGATACTTCAGAAATACAAGGAGCTTCAGGATATAATCGCCATACTTGGCATGGACGAGCTGGACGAAAATGACAAACTCACGGTCTACCGCGCGAGAAAGATACAGAAATTCCTGTCGCAGCCGTTCTCGGTGGCCGAGGTGTTTACCGGAATTCCCGGACAGTATGTGCCGCTTGCGAAAACTATACGCGGCTTTAAGGCGATAATAGACGGCGAGATGGACGACTATCCCGAAAACGCGTTTATGAACGCGGGAACAATAGACGACGTTAAAAAATACAAGGGCGAATAACCGGAGGCCGATATGAGCGATAACAAAACCTTCAAACTTAATATTCTGGCAAGCGACCGCCCGTTTTACAACGGCCCCTGCGAGATGCTTGTGTTTCCCGGGCTCGACGGCGAGATGGGCGTGCTGCCCCGCCACGAGGCGATGGTGACCTGCACCAACGAGGGCGAGCTCAGATACAAGGTGGACGGCGATTGGAACTACGCGGCAGTCAGCACGGGCATAATCGAGATCATGCCCGACCATGTGACGCTGCTTGCCGACACGGTGGAGCGCCCCGAGGAGATCGACGTGAAGCGCGCGCAAGCCGCCGAGGACAGAGCGAAAGAGGCTCTGCGCCAGAAACAGAGTATAAAAGAATATTACCAGACCCAGGCCGCGCTCAACCGCGCGATCTCACGATTAAAGGTCTCGGGACACAATACGCAGCGCAGGGACTGATAAACAGTCCCCGCGTTTTTTTATTATTTTAAATTTTCTTTGAAAAATTTTTCCGGCTTGTCAAAGGGTATCGCGTCTTATTGCCAAGCGTTTCCGCATAGGATATAATATGAAAAAACCGATAATAGCCGCGATCTGTGCCACAATCCTGCTTACGCCGATTTTGGCGGATAAACCCGAACCGCCGGGCTCCGAAAAAATTGTTGAATACGCCCGTGAAAACTGCCTCGGCAAGCTGTATTCCGCCGAAAACCGTCTCGGCCCCGAGTCATACGACTGCTCGGGCCTGATCTGGCGCGCCTGCTCCGCCTCGGGCTATGAAATGTCGCCCGGCTGCACCGACAGCCAGCTGAATTGCGGCATGCCGATAGAATTTTCAGAGCTCATGCCCGGCGACCTGATATTTTTTGATTATGAGAACGACGGCGTGACCGACCACGGCGCCATATACTCGGGAGATAATAACATGATCCACGCGACCCGCTCCGGCGTCCGCGAAACCTCTCTCGACAGCCCCACCGGCGTATATGAAAACCAAACTTTCCGCACCGCCGCCATGGCATTTAGACGCGTCGTCACCGCTCCCTACGCTCAATCGCTTTCGCGTTAGCGCGAAAGACTCATCCGCTTCGGGTCGGTTCCTCTTCCCACAAAGCGCACTCCGTTGGCGCTTTGCGGGAGCCCTGCACGCCCTACGAGCGCTCACCTCATAATCAATGGTTCTCCCCAAAGGGCGAGGCAAAAAAGGCTTCCCCTTGAGGGGAAGCTGTCACCGAAGGTGACTGATGAGGTGTATCCCTAATCGCTACGTTGCCACCTCATCCGACTTTTTGCCCATTCGGGCAAAAACCCACCTTCCCCTCAAGGGGAAGGCAAGCGGGCGGCCGAGGTCGTCCGCCCCTACGACGATGGGGATATAATATTAAAACAACAGAATTAATTTATACAAGCAAAATTAAAAACAAAATATATTTCCTCTTGACATGGCAGCCGGATTGATATATAATATAGAAAACGTAACGACAAAAGCGTTACAAATATAAGGAGAAATTAATAATGGAAAAAACAGCTACCTTAAATTTAAGAGTAAATCCGGTGGTTAAGCAACGCGCCGAGGAAGTTCTTTCGCGTTTGGGGATCCCCATGTCGACCGCAATAGATATATACTTGAATCAAATATCACTTAAAGGCGGCATACCGTTTGCGATAACTCTGCCGCAAGCACCCGCGTCGGTCAATGCGGATCTGATGAGCACAAATGAAATTCACAGCAAACTTTTTTACGGCTATAAAGACGCTGTCTCAGGCAACACACATGATGCCTCAGCGGCGTTTTCAGAATTCAGAAAAAACAAATAATTATGGATAAGTACAACGTTTTAATAACAGACAAGGCTCTCGGCGATATGAATGAAATATATACCTACATCGCCGAAATTCTCAAAGAACCCGACACCGCCATTAAGCAATATAACAGAATAGCGGAAGCGATTGAAAAACTCGACACTTTCCCGAATCGAATCAAAATCATGGATTCCGAGCCTGAACGCTCATGGGGATTGCGTCAGTTTCGAGTGGATAATTATTCGGTCTTCTATATCATAGAAAACAAAAACGTGATAGTAATCAGAGTTTTATACAGCGCATCCGACATAAACAAAAGACTGACTGAAAATGAATTTTAGCAAAATCCGAGAGGCGTTTTTTTCGACGCCTCTCGGGTTTTATTTATTTTATCTCTTTGACCGAGATGACCTCGGTGTCGGCGGGGGTCAGCTTTTGTTCCATAACGCTTACCAGTGCGCCAACGGTGTCGAGTGAAGTCATCAGCGTGATCGAGCACTCCGAGGCGCAGCGCCTGATCTTGAATCCGTCGCTGCCCTTGTCGTTGCCCTTTTTGGGCACGTCGATGATAAGGTCGCACACTCCGCTGCGTATCACGTCAAGCACGTTGGGCACGCCCTCGCCTATCTTTTTGGCGGTTCTCACTTTTATTCCGTTTTCCTTCAAAAACTCAGCTGTGCCGCCGGTCGCGATAAAGCGGCAGCCCATCGCGTCGAACCGCTTTGCCAGCGGCAGGAAGTTGGGCTTGTCCAGATCGCGTATCGTGGCGAGAATTGTGCTGCCCTCGCGGGGAATAGTCGTCGCGGCGGCCACGAAGCCTTTGTATATCGCTTCCTCAAATGTCCTGCCCACACCCAAAACCTCACCGGTCGAGCGCATTTCGGGGCCGAGACTGACCTCAACCATTGGCAATTTTTCAGTAGAAAATACAGGAACCTTGACAGCCACCATTGAGGCCTCAGGGCTTATGCCGCTGCCGTAGCCCATGCTTTTAAGGCTCTCGCCCAGCATGACCCTTGTCGCCAGATCTATAACGGGCACGCCCGTCACCTTTGTGATATACGGCACGGTGCGGCTCGAGCGGGGGTTAACCTCGATTATATACAGCTCGCCGCGGAACTCGATAAACTGAATATTTATCATTCCGATGACCTTCATCTCGACGGCGATCCTGCGGGTCACATCCATGATTTTTTCTTTTATATCCTCGGGCACGTTCTGGGGCGGATAGATCGAAACGCTGTCGCCCGAGTGTATTCCGGCGCGCTCCAGATGCTCCATGATTCCGGGGATAAACACATCGGCGCCGTCGCATATGGCGTCTACCTCAAGCTCACGTCCGCCCAAGTATCTGTCGATCAGCACGGGGTTGTCCTGATCTTTCTTGAACGCGTCCTCAAGGTACTGCACCAGTTCTTTCTCGTTGTGGGTGATCTCCATCCCTTGACCGCCCAGCACGTATGAGGGGCGCACCAACAGCGGATAGCCAAGCTCCTCGGCCTCGCGTATGCCCTCCTCGAGGGTCCACACGCCTCTGCCCTTGGGGCGCTTGATGTGAAGCTTTTCGAGCACTGCGTCGAACTTCTCGCGATCCTCGGCCTCGTCTATGTATTTGGGCTTGGTGCCCAGGATCGGCACGTTCATGCGGTCGAGGAAATTGGCGAGCTTGATGGCGGTCTGGCCGCCGAATTGAAGTATCACGCCCTCGGGCTTTTCAAGCTCGATTATGCTGTACACGTCCTCCTCGGTGAGGGGCTCGAAATACAGTCTGTCCGAAGTGTCGAAGTCGGTGCTGACCGTCTCCGGGTTGTTGTTTATAATTATCGTCTCGATACCCATTTTTTTGAGCGCCTGAATACTGTGGACGCTGCAATAGTCGAACTCTATGCCCTGGCCTATTCTGATCGGGCCCGAGCCCAGCACCATGACCTTGCGCCTGCCCGACGGCACAGCCTCGTTTTCCTCGTCGTAGGTCGAGTAGTAGTAGGGCGATACCGCCTCGAACTCGCCCGCGCAGGTGTCGACCATTTTGTATACCGGGCGGATCCCCAGTTCCTCGCGCTTTTCGCGCACCTGATCTCCGGTGCAGCCGATTATCTGGGCTATGCCCTCGTCGGCGAATCCGATTTTTTTGTATTTTCTCAGAACCTCCGGCGTCAGAGTGTCGAGGGTGTAGTCTTTGAGCTCCTCCTCCATGCGCACGATGTTGCTGATTTTTTTCACGAACCACGGGTCCATGCCCGTGATCTCGCAGATCTTTTCCATTCGGTAGTCGCGGCGGATCATCTCGGCCAGGTCGAACATTCTCTCGTCGTCGGGCACGACTACTCTGTGCTTGAGCCCCGCCATGTTGTGGTGCTCGGAAAACTCGCGCATCAGCGTGAACTGCTTGATCTCGAGGGAGCGTATGCCCTTTAAAAGCGCCGACTCAAAGCTGTTGCCGATCGCCATGACCTCGCCGGTCGCCATCATTTTGGTGCCCAGCTGCCTCTTGGCGCCGAAGAATTTGTCAAAGGGCCACTTGGGTATCTTTACAACGCAGTAATCGAGAGCCGGCTCGAAGCAGGCGTAGGTCTTGCCCGTGACCGCGTTTTTGATCTCGTCAAGGTTATAGCCCAGCGCGATCTTCGCTCCGATCTTGGCGATCGGGTAGCCTGTCGCCTTTGACGCCAGCGCCGACGAGCGGCTCACGCGGGGATTGATCTCGATGACCGCGTACTCAAAGCTGTTGGGGTTCAGCGCGAACTGCACATTGCAGCCGCCCTTGATCTCGATCGAGTTGATTATGTCGATCGCAGCCTTGCGCAGCATTTGGTACTCCTTGTCCGCCAAGGTCTGGGCGGGCGCGACGACGATACTGTCGCCGGTGTGCACGCCGACCGGATCGACGTTTTCCATTGAGCAGACGGTTATGCAGTTGCCCGCGCCGTCGCGGATGACTTCGAACTCGATCTCCTTCCAGCCGCGTATGCAGCGCTCTATCAAGATCTGGCCCACGCGGGACAGATGTATTCCCTGAGTGGCGATCTCCTCAAGCTCGTGTCGGTTCTCGGCGATTCCGCCTCCGGTTCCGCCCAGAGTATAGGCAGGGCGCACGATTACCGGATATCCGATCTTTTCGGCGAATCCGCAGGCGTCCTCGACCGTGTTGACTATCTCGCCCTGTATCATAGGCTGGTTGGTGCGCGCCATCAGGCGCTTGAAGCTGTCGCGGTCCTCGCCCTCTTTGATCGACTCGATCGAGGTGCCGATGACCTTCACGCCGTACTTGTCAAGTATTCCTTTGTCATAAAGCTCGCAGGCGATATTGAGACCCGTCTGTCCGCCCATTCCGGCGATCAGGCTGTCGGGGCGCTCCTTCGCAATGACCTTTTCGAGGTACTCGGCCGTCAGCGGCTCGATATACGTCTGGTCGGCCGTGTCTTTGTCGGTCATGATCGTGGCGGGATTACTGTTCACCAGCACCACGTCGATGCCCTCCTCCTTTATGGCGCGGCACGCCTGAGTGCCCGAATAGTCAAACTCGGCGGCCTGTCCGATAACTATGGGACCCGAGCCGATAACCAGAACTTTTTTTATGCTGCTGTCCTTAGGCATTCTCGCCGCCTCCTTTCACAAGCGTCAAAAAGTCGTCGAATATAAATCCGGTGTCCAGCGGGCCGGGCGACGCCTCGGGGTGGAACTGCACACTGCGGATAGGCAGCTCTTTGTGCTTTATTCCCTCGCAGGTGCCGTCGTTGACGTTGACATAAAGCTCCTCGACGCCCTCGGGATAGTCGGACAAAATGTAGTTATGGTTCTGCGACGATATATAGACCCGTCCGGTCTCGAGGTTCTTGACCGGGTGGTTTCCGCCGTGGTGCCCAAACTTCAGCTTTTCGGTTGAGCAGCCCAGCGCCATGCCTATTATCTGGTGCCCCATGCAGATACCGCAGAGCGGCGCTTTACCGATAAGCTCTTTGACGGTCTCGACCGTCTCGGGCACGTCCTTGGGGTCGCCGGGGCCGTTTGAGATAAACACCAGATCGGGCTTTGATTTTAAAATTTCCTTGGGTTTGGCGTTATACGGGAAAACCGTGATCTCGCAGCCGCGGCTCTTTAGGTCGCGCAGTATGCCCGCCTTGCATCCCATGTCGATAAACGCTATCTTGGTGCCCTCGCCCTTTATCTTATAGGACTTTTTGCAGGACACGCGGCTTATCACGTCGCTGTTGTCGAGGGAGTCAAGCTTCTTTTTCACCGCGCCCTCGCTGAGCTCCTTGGTCGTTATAATTCCCCTCATGCAGCCGCTCTCGCGTATCATGCGCGTCAGTGCGCGGGTGTCGATCCCCTGAAGGCCGACGATCTTGTTCTGGCGCAAAAATCCGTCCAAATCCATCTCTGTCCTGAAATTGCTGGGATAGTCGCACATCTCGCGCACCACAAAGGCGCTCAGCGCGGGGGCGTCCGCCTCCATATCCTCAAAATTCACGCCGTAGTTTCCGATAAGCGGATATGTCATAACCACTATCTGGCCGCAAAACGACGGGTCAGTCAGCGTTTCCTGGTACCCCGTCATGTTGGTGGTGAACACCACCTCGCCCACCGTGTCATGAATATACCCGAACGCCGTTCCGCTAAACTCGGCGCCATTCTCAAGTATAAGCCTCGCGGGCTTGCTTGTCTGCATACGATCACCTCAAATATGTTAAAATAAAAGGACAATTGAGAATAATGACCTCAATGTCCTTAATAATTATCTTGTTTTTGAAAATAGGTTACCCCTGAAAATGAAAAACAGGAATTGATCAAACGGCGTATGGTACAAAATCGCAATTTAATCACTTCCTCTTTCAAGCATTTTTATTATTTTACCACTGCAAAATATATATGTCAAGAGGAAATTTAAAAAAATTTCGGATTTTGCAGTGCAGCAATCAGACACCTCATCAGTCGGCTCCGCCGACAGCTTCCCCTCAAGGGGAAGCCCCTTTTGCCTTCCCCTTGAGGGGAAGGTGGGTTTTTGCCCGAACGGGCAAAAAGTCGGATGAGGTGGGAACGTAGCGAATAGCGATTAGGAGCGCTGCGACTGCGACATATTCGCCGCGTTTCTCAGCATTTCCTCGCTCACGCCCATGTTCTTTAAGTTCGCTATCATCGCGTCTATGCCTTCCATTCGGCCGCGCGTTTCGCCTTCTTTTATGCCTTCTTTGCGGGCGTCTCTCATCATTGCTTTTTGTATCTGCTCATCATCATATAGTGAAAACATTATATCATGCACCTCAACATAGTGATTAGGAATTAGCGAATAGCGATTAGGATCGCTGTGACTGCGACATATTCGCCGCGCTTCGCAGCATTTCCTCGCTCACACCCATGTTCTTTAAATTCGCTATCATCGCGTCTATGCCTTCCATTCGGCCGCGCATTTCACCTTCTTTTATGCCTTCTATGCGGCCTTCCATGCGGCCTTCCATGCGGCCTCTTGTTTCGCCCTCTTTTATGCCTTCTTTGCGGGCGTCTCTCATCATTGCTTTTTGTATCTGCTCATCATCATATAGTGAAAACATTATATCATGCACCTCGCTTTCGTGGTTTGACAGGTATTCTTTTAGGATATTCCTGTCTTTGCATATTTTTATCGTTTCGTCTATCGCCTTTTTCGTTCTGCCGTGGGTTTTTACACGGTCGTTTAATATATGCGTGAACATCACGTATTGGTTTATTATGTCGCCTTCGCGGCTCTCGGTGATCACTTTGACTCTTACGTCCAATGCCGTCTCGTCTCCGCCGAAATATTCCTCGCTCAGGCTTATCTCTTTTTCCTCTACCTTTTTGTCGCCCGTGTAGATCACATAAAGCTCAGGCTTCGGTATCTCAAGCTTTTTTGAGCTGTAGATGTTAAGCTCCTCTTTTTCGATATAGTCCTGATATGTCTGCACAAGATACATAAGGCCGCGAATTATTATATTTACCGTCCATGCGGACTGCGCCTCTACAAGCACTATCAGCCTTTTGTCCATCATAAAGCCCAGGTCGTTATACAGGCTGTCGGTGAGTATGTTTTTGAGGGTGACTATCTCGATCATGTCCTCGGTCACATAATCAGCCTCGGGGTGCAGGGCTTTATACAGCTCCACTATATATTTTGTATCCTGAAACAAACTGGTAAACACGCTGTCTTTGACGTTTCGCTTTAGTATCTTTTTATCCGTCGGCATTTTAAGCACCTCATAATTTTTGATATACTTATTATATCCTATTTTTGCGAAACAGTCAATATATTTTTGACCCCTCTCAGTCGGTTTTGCCTGACAGCTTCCCCCAAGGGGAAGCCTCGGGCGGCCGGGGTCGTCCGCCCCTACGGGGTATGGCGGAATTCGCGCGGTCGGCGGCGGATAAAAACCGCCCCTCGGGATTCCCGAGGGGCGGTTTGAATTACGGATTAGTTAGCGGGATATGTTACTTTGAGTACAGGGAAGTAACCGTTGTTTGTCACAGTGATCGTAGCTGTTCCCGCAGCCTCGGCTGTCATCTTATGCTCGGCGTCACCCGTGAACTCCTCGCCATCATTGAACTTATACTTCTCCGCATCCGGTGAATCAGCTCCTTTATCGACTGCATTGTATGTTGTTCCAATGCTGATCTCGCTTCCTACAACCACAGGAACAGTAATAACCGTACCTTTGTTTATCTGCACCCATGTACCGTTGCTGTTGTCGAATTTGCCTTTGGGTTCTCCGCTGCAGTCAATATCCATCTTAACATCATTACCGTTTTCATCCTGAGCAACATAGATTCCGGTACTGCCTTCCGAAACCAAGAAAACTGTCGCTCCGCTGTTTTTCATGTAATTAAACGTGACTGTTCCGCTGATCGGTTTGGTATTCGGAGTAAACACCGGTGTAAGTGTGATATCGCCGGCTGTTTCGGGAGTAATCTGCTCGCCGATTTTGTACTCAGTGCTGCCGTCGGTCCAAGCGGTCAAAGTGTATCCGTCTTTATAAAGAGTATCGTTTTTGGGAATGGTTACCGAACCACTGCCAACAATAACTGTTGCTCCGCCCGGAACGATCGTACCCTGAACGTCTGCGTCATCACCCTTGGCAAATGTTATTTTTGCCTGTTCGGGAACATACGATGAGGGAACAGTAGGTGTTTGAACGGTAAGCGACTCGTAATACGAACCTGTTGCCGTAGCCGTAACAGTGGGACCTTCGCCATAATAAGTATACGGCTTGGTTCTGTTGAGAACTGTTCCGTCCGCCATTGTAAAGCCGTCGCTGTCGCCGTTGGCGGTAATTGATATAATCGAACCGTTAACAACCGGAATAGTGAATACAGTTCCGCCGTTTATCTGGGCCAGACTATCATTTCTGCTGTTGTCATATTTACCGTTTGAAGGATCAATCTTCAGTATATCAACACCATCATCGACATTTATATTGGTATTTTTGCTCGCCTTAATTTCAAATGCAGTACCCGAACCCTGAGCGGTCTTGGGCTCCGCGCCGTTACTTAAGCCAAAATACCATGTTGTGGTGTAATAGCTCTCAACATCGCTTCCGGCGTTTGTGGGAACGAACTTAGCGCCAAGGAAGTTGCCTTTTGAGCCGCTTACCGAAGCGTAGTAGGTTTCGCCGTTAACAACATCAACCGTTACAGCAACAGGCTTGTTCTCGCCCGTTGAGTGGTTGGGGTTGTCTGTGCTGCCCACATAGAAGTCTTTGCCTGAGCCGGGAATAGCGTAAACCGTCCACTGTCCGTCCGCGGGAGCGACAAATTTAAGCTGGTTATTGCCGTCCTGCGGGGGCCATCTGCCGTTTGTACCGTTGCTTGTGAGGCCACAGTCGAACTTAATGCCGCCTGCTTCGCCGCCGCCGCCCTGCTTGTCGGGCGAATACATGATCGTCATGCCTCTCATAAGGTATGTATCCTTGGGAGTGCCGACCTCTCCCGCGTTGGCTCTCCAGAACGTGGTATAAGCCTTGTTTACGTCAGTGTGGTCGGAAACCACGATATCGTCGTATGTGCCGTCGGCAAATTCAACAGTCGTAAGAACTCCTGTAAGCGTGCCTTCAACCGCAGCTGCCTCGCCACTGTTTACAGAAACGGTTATTGTCTTGTCATCAGCAATAGCGACCTCAACAGTGTTCCACTTGTCAGCCGCAAGACCCGCGGGTGTAACAGCTACAGAACCCGTCGCGTCTTTGAGCGTTGCGGCTCCGCCCGTTGATCCGTATACCTTATAGGAAACCTTAACGGGATCGTTCTCCTCGGGCGTAACGTCAAGCTTCGCGGAAACCGCGCCTTTAACTGCCTTGCCGGAATCTCCGGAGGGATCGTTGATAACAGTGCCGCCAACCGTTGAATATCCGCCCTCAAAGTCATCATAATACAGATCTGCCTTCTTGTAGGGGATAACAACTTCAAGCTCCATCTCTTCTCTCATAAGAGACGTGCCCTTCACGCACTCAATTACATACTTAACCGTGCCGGTTGTGTTTTCGGAGGCGAAAGCGTTTCTGATGATAGTGCCGTCGGGCTTGATAAATCCGCTGAACTCGGCCGTAACGTTGGTCGTAACGCCGTCTTTCTCCGCAACCACCGGAATAGGCGCCTGTCTGTCAAGAATTACATTGCCCAGAACGTCCTTGTTTGCGTATGCCGCGTTTATAGTCTTCTTCGCCTCATCAAATGCCGCATTAAACGGTGCGGGATCGATCGTCGGATCGGCAGTGATCGAAACCTTGATCTCGCGCGAAGCTCCCACGGGACCCGCCATAGGCGAGCTCTTGAGCTTGATATAAGCCGTGATAGAAGTCTCGATAGTACCCTCAACGGGTCTTGTTACCGTAACATTGCCGTTATCGTCTATCTTGAGATAGTTCTCGTTGTTGCTTACAAAGCGAACGTCATATTCGGGTGAACCGGGATACTCCGCTGGCAAAGTGAAGTTACCCGATACGGTGTACACGCCGTCCTCACCGAGCTTGAGAGTGTCGCTCTCGGGGATCTCAAGATCATTCATGTCGGCGATCACTGGCTCCCAAACAGCTTTTACGCCCATGGGATCCCAATCGTCGCCTTCTCTGATCAAGTAATTATACGGATTGAATTTCAGCGCTTCCCAAACATCGGGAAGAGCTACGTTTCTCTTCTTAGCCGCGAGGTCTATCAGTTTGCCCTCGGCATCAAGCGTGCCGTACTCATAATACTTGGACTCGGGAGCCTTAGATGACCAGTCGCCCCAGCCGGAATCCATGATCGCGGGTGTCTTTCCGTCCTTCAGATTGAGAACCTGAACACCGATCGCCGCTGTGGGAGAATCGTTTCCGCCCCAAGGACGTCCGAAGTCGCCGGCAACAAATGTGCCGCCCAATGTTCCCATTCCTACGCGTCCGCCGTAGAGCAGATAGCCATTTTCGGTGGTTGAATTTCTAACCGCTGTAACATGGCCGCCGGCCGAGCCTGTGCCGTAACCGGCCCAGTTGAAGTCGCAGTCGTCGAATACCAGAGTATTGCCGCCGAACATATAGTCGGTCTGACCCTCGATCGTGCAGTTCTTGAAGTAAATTCTGTTGTCCTTGGAACCCGAATAGATCGTGTCCTGAGAGCTGAGGAACTGGCAGTTATAGAATTCCGTCTTGTCGCAGGTGTCCTCGATAGCGATCGCGGCCGCTCTCTCGGTGAAGTCTCTGCCGTATACGTTGGAACTCTTTGTTCTCTCGGGCTTGCCGCCTGTGTCGGTATATACTCCGCCATTGGGAGCCGGCTTAACGCCGTCAGCGATCTCCTCATCCGTCATGTATCTGTTAAACGAGTTCTCGAATATAATGTCTTTCGCGATAAGGTTGCTTCCCGTAAGTCTGGTAGCGCAGCCCCATCTGTTAACGCCTACATTAGCAACCGTGCCGGCCGCTTTGTTTGCCTCGTAAGCGGACTTGCTGTAGTAGCCGTCCGAGCCGGTGCTGTAATACTGATAGCCTATGCCGTAGTACCAGGTGAACAGAACGTCGCCTTCGGTTTCGGGAGCCTTCTGGATCGTCAGATAGTTAACGTCGATCATGATCTGCTCGCGGTATGTGCCGGGAACAACATTGATCTGAATTCTGTCAGCCTCGCTCGCGTGGCTGTTCATGGTCTTCGCGTAAGAGATAGCCTCGTTGACCGTCTTAAATATCTTCTGATCCTCGTTGGTCTCCTTTGAGCCGTCAACCGTGATAACATTATCCGCCGCGGGCTGCTCCGATGTTTCGGGCTGCTTCGATGTCTCGGGCTGCTCCGATGTTACGGGCTGCTCGGACGCCACGGGCTGTTCGGATGTCTCGGGCTGTTCGGATGTTACAGGCTCTTCGGCTTCCTCTGTTTTCAGAACGGGATCGGCGAAGTACGAATCGGTTTCGCCGGTTGATCCTCTGCTGATAAGACGGATCTGCTTCGCGGCATAATCGGTTGTTCCTGATTTGAGCGTTGCCTGAACGTTGTCCATAAGCTTCTCGCCCGAGGGAGCGATGAGCGTTCCGGTGATAACGGGCGTGCCGTTTGTGTAATCAACAACAACTACCGCGTGGTACCAGCCTGTTTCGGTAACGGTCGTAACGGGTGTGTCTTTGCCTGTGGCTACAATGTTCTCGGCTATAACGCCGGGGTTGTCGTTCTGATAATCTGCTCCCTTTTCGTTCTCGATCTGGATCCTGAATCCGGGCTCATTCGGGCCGTACCATACGTCGGTCTCGAACACGAGCTTGCCGGAGCTTACGGCCTCGGGGAGAGAAGCGTAAATATTTCTGCCGACCTGATGAACGTCGTTCTTGCCTTCGAAGCTTTCAACGATAATATGCTCGCCGTCGGTGCCGCCATCGTTTGCCTGGCCTTGGTTCCAAGTCAGGTCAACCTCGCCGGGCTCCTCCGATGTCTCGGGCTGCTCAGATGTTATGGGCTGCTCAGATGTTACGGGCTGCTCAGATGTTACGGGCTGCTCAGATGTTACGGGCTGCTCCGATGTCTCGGGCTGCTCCGATGTTACGGGCTGCTCCGATGTCTCGGGCTGTTCCGATGTTACGGGCTGCTCCGATGTTACGGGCTGCTCCGATGTCTCGGGCTGCTCCGTCGCGGGAGCCTCCGACGTTACGGGCAGATCAACTCCCTCTGTTTTCAGAACGGGATCGGCGAAGTACGAATCGGTTTCGCCGGTTGTTCCTCTGCTGATGAGACGGATCTGCTTCGCGGCATAATCGGTTGTGCCCTGTTTGAGCGTGGCCTGAACGTTGTCCATAAGCTTCTCGCCCGAGGGAGCGATGAGCGTTCCGGTAATAACGGGCGTGCCGTTTGTGTAATCAACAACAACTACCGCGTGGTACCAGCCTGTTTCGGTAACGGTCGTAACGGG
>CANRHV010000010.1 GCA_947630505.1 uncultured Monoglobus sp.
CGGGTTCAAAGCTATCTTTCAAAATTGCTTGCAATTTTGACCAAGAGCTTCCTTAATGCTGTCGCGGAGCGACTGAGAGGGGTTTGTGTTCCAAACCGCAGGTGAAACCCCTCTCCGTCTTTGCGCCTACGGCGGAAATCCACCTCTCCCCAAGGGGCGAGGCAAACGGGCGGCCGAGGTCGTCCGCCCCTACGGGTTTGGGCGAGGCAAGCGGGCGGCCGGGGTCGTCCGCCCCTACGGGTTTGGCGCAATTCGTGCGGTTTGGCAATATGATATATCATCGGCGCTTGTGTAGGGACGGCAATCCGGCGCCTGTTTTAATATGCTTAAAATTTTGCTCTTGCTATGGACAGGCGGTTGTGTTATAATCATAATAACAAAGTATGCGTGAAAGGCGGTGCGGTATATGGAAGTCGGATTATTCCAAAAAATAATCGGCACTATATTAGCGCTGCTTTTGGTTCTGGGCATTGTGCCGGTGGGGCTGCTGTACTTTGCCACTCCGGTCATAGCCGAGGACAGCGTGATACGTCTGGCGCCGATCGACGAGACCTTTGTATACAGCGGCGCCAAAAACAAGAGCCGCGAGAGGCTCGACGGCGAGAACCTGATCGTGGGCAATTACTGGAACACATATTTAAAATTTGATTTGACTTCCCTGGGCAACCTCAAGCGAGCGGACATGCGCAGCGCCAAGCTGCGTCTGGCGGTGGTCGACACCGGAGCGATCTCGGCGGACGCCGACGACTGCACCTTCAACGTCAGCTATATTGACAATGACAACTGGAACGAGGGCATGACCTGGGACGGCAGACCTATGGGCGAGGAGCAGTATCTCTGCACCGCGGGCGGCGCGGGCAGAGACAGCGTTCTTGAGATCGACCTTTCGGAGTTTATCGCGGAGACCGCGGGATTTGACGACAAGGTGATAACCTTGAAGTTCAGTCCCAGCCTCAGCAACAGCGCGCCCGTGCGCCTGGGTTCCACATCAAGCTCCGACCCGTCGTACCGTCCATATTTAAAGGTGACGGTGGGAGACGCCGCGGATAACGACCCGCGTGACCTCAAAAAATCGTATTTGATGGAAAACGGTTATGTTTCCGCGGCGCAGCCCGGCAGAAGGGCGGACAAGCTGACCGAGGCGAACGGAGGCCTGATGTCGGTCGATAACGGCTCGGCGACGTATCTCAAGTTCGGGCTTGATCTTGAAAATATAAGAGGCGCGGTGACCGGAGCAGAAATTGTTCTGCGCCCCGAAAACGGGACAGCCAATACTGTAGTCGATGTTTACAGTCTCGAAAACGACGATTGGAACTGCGCGGGTCTCACCTTTGATTCAAGGCCCGAGGGCGAGATGACCGAGGTGCGCTCGCTTAGCGGCGTTGACACGGGCGGCGCGATAAGAATAGACGTTACCGACTTGGTTTATGAGGCGGTCAGCGCGGGAAAGTCGGTCATGAGCTTTATTATAGACGGAACGGCCACGCCGCTCGAGTCGACCGACAGTTTGCTTTTGCGCTCGTCTTATTCGGATTCGGGTGCGCCCGAGCTAAAGATAATCTGCACCGACGAGCCGAACACCGTGGCTCTGCGCGAGGCGCTTGTGAATCTTAAAGGCGCAAATGAGTCGTTTGACGACGTGACGGCCGACCTGCCCTCGCAATACACGGCTTCAAACGGCCGCCGAGTGGCCATAAGGTGGAGCATAAACGAGAACTTCTCGCTTGAAAATCTGCTCACGCTGCACAGGAGGATAATAACCGGCTCGGGCCGATTGAACCCGCCAACGGTGTTTGAGGGTGCGCGTCAGGTCCAGGCGAAGGCCGAGCTGAGCTGCGGCGGAGATACGATGACGAGATACGTGCTGATGACGGTTCGGCCCGACATAGGCGCGCCGGGAAGGCTGCGGCCGCTCTACGACGCGCTGTGGGAAAACCGAGATATATAAAACGGAGGTTGATATAATGAAAGCTGCGATCATTGATCTGGGCTCAAACTCGATCAGAATGGATATAGCGGATATAAACGAAAACAACGGCGATTACGTCTACGCCGAGCGCAAGCGGATACTGGCGCGGCTCAGCGAGGGGATGGACATCGACGGCTGCCTGCGGCCCGAGGCGGTCGAGCGGACGATCGACGCCCTGCGCGAGTTCAAAAAAATCATTGACAGGCACGGCGCAAAGGATATAATAGCCGTCGCTACCGCGGCGGTGCGCGGAGCGGGGAACCGCGACGAGTTTTTGCGCAAGGTGTACGACGAGACGGGAATAAATATTCGAGTGATAAAAGGCGAGCAGGAGGCGGAGTACGACTTTCTTGGCGTGACCTCCACGCTTGACATAGACGATTGCGTGATCGTCGACACGGGCGGCGGCAGCACCGAGATAATATTGGTGAACGACCGCGAGCCGCTGGCGCGAACAAGTATCCCGGTGGGCGCGGTCAACATGACAGACAGATTTCTGTTCCGCGGCGAGAGCCCCGAGGCGCTGCGCGCCATGTCTGACTATATCAGCAGCTGTCTCGACAAGGTGCACTGGCTTGACGACGCCGAGCTTTTGCCTATCGTGACTATGGGCGGCAGCATGTTCAATCTGGCCGTTGTGGAAAACGGAGTGCCGGGCATCAACCGCGCGGAGCTTCACGGCCACACAATGGACGCGGAGGCTGTCAAGGAGACCTACGAGCGTATTCTCGAAATGACCGAGACCGCCCGCGAGGACGTCGGCATTGAGCGCGGCAGGACTGACACTATCCCGGCGGGCGTCACTCCGGTCATAGAGCTGATCGACAAAATCGGAGCTGAGCGGGTGATAGTTTCGTCGGCGGGCCTCAAAGAGGGAATACTCGCCGAGTTTATCGAGGGAATAAAAGACTGATGGACAAGTATGAGATACTTAAACATTATTTCGGACATTCGGAATTCAGGCCGGGGCAGGAGGAGCTGATCGACAGCTGCCTCGACGGCCGCGATGTCCTTGGAATAATGCCCACCGGCGCGGGCAAGTCGATATGCTATCAGGTGCCCGCCATGAAAATGGACGGGATCACGCTGGTGATATCGCCGCTGATCTCGCTCATGAAGGACCAGACCGAGGCTCTCGGGGCAGCGGGCGTGCCGTGCGCGTATATCAACAGCTCGCTTGAATACGGCGAGCTGCGAGACGTCTACCGCGGCGCCGCTATGGGAGAATACAAGATCATATATATCGCGTCCGAGCGTTTGACCAATGATGAGTTTTTGAGTTTTATTTGGGGCGCGAATGTGTCAATGGTCACGATCGACGAGGCGCACTGCGTTTCGCAGTGGGGACAGGATTTCAGACCCGGATATCTGAAGATAGCGGGATTTATAAAAAGTTTGCCGAAAAGGCCGGTGGTGAGCGCGTTTATCGCCACCGCCACGGGCGAGGTGCGGAGCGACATAGTAAAGCTGCTTGAGCTTGAGGACCCACTGATAAAGACCACGGGATTCGACAGAAAGAATCTGTATTTTGAGGTGCGTCGGCCGAAGCCCTCAAAAAAGCTTGACGAGCTGATACATTTTTTAAACACCCGCGGCGCGGGCAAAAGCGGCATAGTGTACGCGCTCAGCCGAAAGAACGTTGAGAGCGTGTGCGACGAGCTGTGCGCCCGCGGCATAGCGGCCACAAGGTACCACGCGGGGCTCAGCCCCGACGAGAGGCGGCGCAATCAGGAGGACTTTTTGTATGACCGCAAAACGGTCATGGTGGCGACTAACGCCTTCGGCATGGGCATCGACAAGTCAAACGTGGGCTTTGTGGTGCATTACAACATGCCCAAGAACATAGAAAGCTACTATCAGGAGGCGGGCAGGGCCGGCAGAGACGGCAGCCCCGCGGACTGCGTGATGCTTTACGCGCCCGGCGATGTGCGCAGCAACAAGTTTTTGATCGACAATACCGACGAGAACAAGGAACTGACCGAGGAGGAGCGCAGGCTGATGCGCGAGCGCGACTATGAGCGGCTGAAGCAAATGACATTTTACGCCGCGACCGACGACTGCCTGCGGAAGTTTATACTGAACTATTTCGGCGAGGACGCGCCGAGCGAGTGCGGAAACTGCTCGAATTGTCTTGATAATTCCGAGACGGTCGATATTACCGAGCCCGCCAGAATGATACTCAGCTGCGTCATGCGGCTTATCAGGCAAAACACGCCCTACGGCAGGCTTATGATAGCCGACATAATGGCCGGTTCCGAAAACGAAAGGATAGAAAGCCGGGGCCTGAATAAGCTTTCGACCTACGGCCTGCTCAAGGATTTTAAGAAAAACAGGATCATGCGCATAATCGACCGCATGATCGAGCTTGGATATATGAAGATCGACGACGAGCGCCACGGAGTGGTGGTCCCGTGCCGGAAGTCGGCGCCGCTGCTTCGCGGCGAGGAGAAGCTGACGATGCGGCTGCCGAAGCCGCGCCCCGAAAAGACCGCGAAAAAGCGGGCTGACGGAGAGGCGGACGAAGAACTTATGGGCGAGCTCAAGGCGCTGCGGCTGGAGCTTGCGAGGGCGCAGAGCGTGCCCGCGTACGTGGTGTTCACCGACGCGGCGCTCCGCGAGATGTGCGCCGCTCTCCCCGAGACTCTTGACGAGTTTTCCGAGATATCGGGTGTGGGCGCGGCCAAGCTGAGACGATACGGCGAGGTGTTCGTTGATCTTATCAGTCAATACAAAAACCGAAAAAATATGAGGGAGTGACAAAAAATTACCGTAAAATTTATCACACTGGGCTGCAAGACCAATCTTTACGAGAGCGAGGCGATGGCCGAGCTGTTCAGAGAGCGCGGCCACGAGGTCATAAACGACGCGAAAACGCCCGCCGATATCTGCGTTATAAACACCTGCACCGTCACGGGCACGGGCGCGGGTAAATCGCGGCAGGCCATAAGGCGCGCTAAGCGCCAAAATCCGAACGCGGTCATCGCGGTGACCGGCTGCTTCGCCCAGACCGAGCCCGAGGCGGTTCGGGAGATCGGGGCGGACATAATAATCGGCGGCGGCGGCAAGAAACGCGTGGCGGAGCTTGCCGAGCAGGCCGCTTTGGGTAAGGCAGCCGACATCGTGGGCGACATAATGAAAGAGCGTGAATACGAGGAGTTGCCGCTCACATCGGCGCAGAGCCGCGTCCGCGCCAACCTCAAGATCGAGGACGGCTGCGATAATTTCTGCGCCTATTGCATAATACCCTACGCCAGGGGTCCGGTGCGCTCGCGGCGGCTCGGGAACATAATTGCCGAGGCTGAGGCGCTGGCAAAGCGCGGCTATAAAGAGATCGTGCTGACCGGTATACATATCGGCTCCTACGGCAAGGATCTGAATAGCGGCTCGCTGATCGATGTTGTTGAGGCGCTTGACAAGATCAAAGGCGTAGAGCGGATACGCCTGGGCTCGATAGAGCCTCCGGTCATCACCGATGAATTTGTTGAAAGAGCGTCCGCGCTTGAGCATTTGTGCCCCCAGTTCCATATGTCGCTGCAGAGCGGCTGCGGCGTAACGCTCAAGCGCATGAAGCGGCGCTACACTCCCGATAAGTACATGGCGGCGGTCAAGGCGCTCAGAGCCGCGATGCCCGACACGGCGATAACTACCGACCTGATGGTGGGCTTCCCCGGCGAGACCGACGCAGAATTTGAGGAATCCTATCGTTTTTGCGAAAAAGTCGGATTCATGCGGATGCACATATTCAGATACTCCGTAAGGCGCGGAACGGCGGCCGAGAAAATGCCGAGCCGCGTGAGCGAGCCCATCAAGGAAAGGCGCGCCGCGGAAATGCTGAAGCTGGCGGAGCGGATGAAAAATGAGTTTTACGAGAAATATAAGGGCAAAAGAGTCTCGGTGCTGCTCGAGCAGCGAGCCAAAAACGGTATATATCACGGGACCACCCCGAATTACGCCGACGTTTATTTAAAAGCGCCTCCCGGCATGGAGGGGCGGATAGTTGAGGCCGAGTTTGAGCCTCGCGGCGAGAGCCGTATCACAGATCAAAAAATATAAGGAGAGCGACATGAAAGACGGATTTATAAAGGCGGCCGCCGCCACGCCTCAAATCAGTGTGGGCGACACAAAGAAAAACGCCGAAGAGATAATAAAACAAATAAAGTTGGCCGCGAAAAGCGGCGCGAAGCTCATAGTTTTTCCGGAGCTGTGCGTCACGGCATACACCTGCGGCGACCTGTTTTTGCAGGACAGACTGATAAAAAACGCCATAGACGCGGTGTTTGAGATAGCCGAGGAGACCAAGGAGCTTGACATACTGATCGCTGTGGGGACCCCGGTACCCCTCTGCGGCAGTCTTTACAACTGCGCCGCGGTCATAAAGGACGGCGGGGTGCTGGGTTTTGTCACAAAGACCCATATTCCCAACTATTCCGAGTTCTACGAGGCGAGGCATTTCGCAGCGCTCGGCGAGAATACTGTCGTCACGCTGAACGGCGCGGAGTACCCCATCGGTCCCAAGTTGCTGTTCGCGGCCGAAAACATGCCCGACTTTGTTGTTGGGGTCGAGATCTGCGAGGACCTGTGGGTCGCGTGCCCGCCGTCGGGCGCCCACGCCGAAAACGGCGCGAGCGTTATATTGAATTTGTCCGCCAGCGACGAGGTCATCGGCAAGGCGGAATATCGCAGGAGCCTCGCGGCGTCTCAGTCGGGACGGGCGGCGTGCGCCTATGTTTACGCCGACGCGGGCCGAGGCGAGTCGTCGACCGACATGGTTTTCTCGGGACACAATTTTATATACGAGAACGGAACGCTTCTGGCCGAGTCGAAGCTGTTTGAAAACGGGATCATCACCGCCGACATAGATGTCAGCCGTCTGGCGCTGGAGCGGCGTAAGATCAGCACATTTAAAAATAATTTCGACGCGGGCTATAAAAAAATATATTTTGAAACGAAAATCACCGAGACCCGCCTCGAGCGGTTCTTCGATCCGCACCCGTTTGTGCCTAAGGACAAGGAGCGGCTGCGCGAGCGCTGCGAGCTGATATTCACCATGCAGGCCGAGGGCCTCGCGAAGCGGCTCGAGCATATAGGTTTGAGGTCGGTGACTATCGGCGTGTCGGGCGGGCTCGACAGCACTCTGGCGCTTTTGGTGTCCGTCCGCGCATTTGAGAGGCTCGGCCTTGACAAAAGCGGCATAAACGCGGTGACGATGCCCTGCTTCGGCACCACCGACAGGACTTACAAAAACGCCAAGCGTCTGGCCGAGAGCGTGGGCGCCAAACTGATCGAGATTCCCATAAGCGAGGCGGTCACAGTTCATTTGAAAGACATAGGCGCCGACATAAACAACCACAACACCACCTACGAAAACGCCCAGGCGCGAGAGCGCACGCAGGTCTTGATGGACTATGCGGGCGAGACGGGCGGCATAGTTGTCGGCACCGGCGACCTCAGCGAATTGGCGCTGGGTTGGGCCACATACAACGGCGACCACATGTCAATGTACGGCGTGAACTGCTCGATTCCCAAAACTTTGGTGCGATATCTGGTGTCATATGTGGCGGAGATCAGCGGCGACGAACTTAGGGAGACGCTTTTTGATATTCTCGGCACACCGGTCAGCCCCGAGCTGTTGCCGCCCAAGGACGGAGTGATCTCTCAGGTGACCGAGGATCTTGTCGGCCCGTACGAGCTTCACGACTTTTTCCTGTATAATTTTATCAGATTCGGATTTGAGAAATCCAAGATATACCGCATGGCGAAGCTCGCGTTCAGAGACGACTACGACGAAAAGACGATAGCGAAATGGCTGGACGTGTTCTACGACAGATTTTACAAAAACCAGTTCAAGCGCTCCTGCGTGCCCGACGGCCCCAAGGTGGGTTCGGTAACCCTGTCGCCAAGGGGCGACTGGCGCATGCCCAGCGACAGCTGCGTAATAATATAAAGAGTTTAGATGAGGAGCTTTAATAATATGAAAAAACTAACAGCTTTTTTGGCCGCCTGTCTGATCTTGGCGGGCGCGGCGTCTGCGGCGGAAAATATTTCTGTTTATATCGACGGCAACATATTAAACACCGCCCGCGAGCCTTACCTCGAGGGTGATCGGACAATGGTGCCCATGCGCTCGATATTCGAGGCTCTGGGCTGCGATGTTGAATGGAACGAGGCGGCTCAAAGCGTGACTTCGAAAAAGGGCGGCAGGGTCATAATCATGTCGATCGATTCAAAAGTCATGTATGTCGACGGCGGCGCGGTCGAGCTGGACGTTCCGCCGAGGCTTGTGAGCGACACCACATTTGTGCCGCTTCGAGCCGTGTCCGAGGCGCTGGGTTGCGGCGTTACGTGGAGCGATGATACAAACAGCGTGTTTATAGTGACTTCGGCAGAATCCGAGATACCGATGTATGACAAATACGAGGCGGTGCCCGACTTCGGCCAAATAGTCGGCGTCACTCCGAATCCCGTTCTTGACGACGGAAAAATATACTGCTACGAGAACGCGCCGTCGGACGCGGCCGAGAAATACGCGCGCGTTATGAGGTCTCTGGGATTTTCGGCGTTCGACGCGGGCGAGTATGTCATATACACAAAAGACAATATTTCGGTATTGGCGGGCTCACGAGGCGGAATATTCAGGATAGTGATTACGAATTATTAAACCTTTTGTAAACTTTAGATTAAAATAATATTTCATTTATTGACACGACTTCGAATTGTGATATAATTAAATAAATTGTCGGATTTTTTCGTGTATTAAATTAGGTGAACAAGCATTAAATAAAATATGAAAAACAGCGGAGCTACATATAAAACAAAAGGAAACAATATATGACAAAGAGATTTAAAAGAATTGCCGTTATTATTTCTGTAATAACGATGATAATTTCAACATATGTCGGCGTGCTGGCCGCTCACAAGCTGGATAATATATCGCTCGGCAACACCGCCGACCTTGTCTCGCTCGATTCGCCGGACGAGAACGTGGGCATGGTCAACGTGCTCTTGATAGGCGTTGACGAGGACGGCTACAGAAGCGACACGATCATGCTTGTCTCGTTGGATGATTATTCCGACAGAGTCAGCGTTTTGTCGATCCCGAGAGACACCATGGTGAGGATCAACGGAAGTATCCAGAAGATCAATGCCACAATGGGATTCGGACTTTCGAAATCAACGCCCTCGCCCGATACTGACGAGGCCGACGCCGAGGAACCCGATAACAGCGGCGATCCCGACGAGGAGTCGGAAAATCAAAACAAGATACCCGAAAGCAAATACGACGATATCCATCCCTCGGATCTGGCTCTCGGCGAGGGTCACGAGGACCTGCTGATAAACAAAGTCAAGGAGATCACCGGCCTTCCGATCCATTATTATGTGACGGTTGACTTCGACGGATTTGTGGAGCTTATCAACGCGGTCGACGGCGTTGATTTCAACGTTCCCTACGATATGGATTACGACGACCCGATCCAGAGCCTTCATATTCATCTGGAGGCCGGAGAGCAGCATCTTGACGGCAAGCACGCTCACGATTTTGTTCGTTTCCGCCACAATAACGACGGTACCGCGCCCGGCGAGTACGTTATGGGCGACGAGGGACGCGTGTACTGGCAGCAGCGGTTTATCAAAGAGATCGTCAAGCAGAAGCTGAATCCTTACTATATTTCAAAACTTGACAGAATTTTTGAAGTTTTCCGCAATAACGTGAGAACAAATCTGACCATGAGCGACGTGGTGAAAAACCTCAACGCGCTTATGGGCATCAGCCTCGATGATATAAGCACGTATCAGCTGCCTGGTGAGTCGGAATATATAAACGAGACCTGGTATTATATTCAGGACGTGCCCTCGACGCGCAGACTGGTAAGCGAAGTGTTCCTGCCTCAGACCAGAGAGGAATGGGAAGCCTATCTCGAGGAAAACAAGAACGCATCAGAGTCTTCGGACGCCGAGAGCTCTCCCGAGGCCGAGACCGCGGACGAGAGCGTCGATGAGACAGAATAAACAGTTTAAAACGGGGAGCGCTGATTTGATCCGCGCTCCGATTTTTATGACTTTTTCAAATTTTCGGGAACTTTTTCACCCGAAACTCAGTCTTATATTATAGGTGATATTTATGAAATTTGCAAAAACGGTTATATTGACGCTGTTGATCTTAGCGCTCACGCCGATCGCGCAAGCGGCGGATGTGTACGAGACGGGCGTCACGGTGACGCTCGACGGCGCCGCGATCGATTATTCGGGCGCGCATGAATCGGTGATAAAAAACGGCAGGACCCTTGTGCCGATGCGCAAAACCTTCGAGGCCATGGGCGCCGAGGTCATATGGAACGAGAGCGCCATGTCGGTCACCGCCGGCAAAAACGGCGCGATGATCGAAATGAGGATAGGCTCTCTCGAAATGACTGTCTCAAACGGGACCGACAAGCGGAGCGTGACGCTCGATGTCCCGCCCGAGCTGCTGCCGTACGACAGCTACGCCGACACGACCATGGTGCCCCTTCGCGCCGTGTCCGAATCCTTCGGCTACAGCGTTAATTGGGATGAGAATAAATATCTGGTTTCGATAACGACCCCGACGGTCGTTCAAACGGCGGCTCCGATATCGGCTCCCGCGGTGAACCCGACGGCGGCGCCCGATTCCGCTTCCGAGGCGGGTAGTGATTTTGACTCGTCCGCGATCCGAACCGACGGGCGCATGTCGGCTTATAGGGACAAGCTCGCCTATATAAAAGACGACGGCACCGTTTGGTATTCGGGCGGTGGACAAATTTCGGGGATCAGCCGTGCTGTGATGGTCGAGCTCGGCAAGAGCGGCGGATACGTCCTGACCGACGGCGGCGATGTGTACGCCTGGGGCTCGTCGAACGAGTACGGACAATTGGGAAGCGAAGCCAAGGCGGACGGCGCGGCCCGAAAGATAGAAGGTCTCAAAAATATTACAAAAATCGCGGCGGGCGCCGACTTCGGACTGGCGCTCTCGGGCGATAAAACGGTATACGCCTGGGGCAGAAACAACAAAGGCCAACTGGGAAACGGCGAAACGAGTGATTCCGCGGCCCCGATCAAGACAAACTTGAGCGGCGCGGTCGACATAGCCGCGGGAGACGCTTTCGGCGCGGCCGTGACGACGGACGGCAAGCTCTGCACCTGGGGCGAAAACTCCGAGGGTCAGCTGGGCAGAGGCAACGAGCGCACCAAATTCTCGGCCGATCCCGCCGCCTTGAAAGAAATACTGGGCGCCGTGTCGGTCAGCGCGGGTCCGACGGGCGCTGCCGCGATAAGACAAGATAAAAGCGTGTACGCATGGGGCATGGTCTATCTGGGTGTTCTGTCCGACAGCGAGGAGATCATGTATCATGACAAAAATGAGGATATGCCGATCATAGTCGACGAGGACGGGTATTATCGTTATGACCGCCCGAGAAGGATCCCATATCTTGAGTACGATATCGAGACAAACGAGTTTGTAGGTCATATTTTGCTCGATGTCACCGCGGTGTCCTGCGGCGGTTATCAATACGCGGCGCTCAGCGGCGGAAAAATCTATATGTGGGGTCAAAGTCCTGTCGTGCCGCCGAGAACGCGCTCGCAAAAAGAGCGTTATTACGCGTCGGAATACAAAGGGCTCGAAAATGTGAAGGCGGCGCTTGCGGCGGACGATGGAATTGTTTACGCACTGGCCGAAAACGGGGATATAATTAAGATAACATACGGAAAAACGGAAATTATAGCAAGCGTGAGGTAGAATAATAAGAATGGGAAAAGCGATTTTAAGAGGTCTGCTGTGCGGGATATGCGCGGCGGTGTACATATTTATAGTGCTGGTCTCGGTGTATTTCAATCTGATACCCGAGCAGTACGCGCGCGTCACCGAGCTTATAATGCCGATAGGCTGCGCGGTGATAGTGCCGGTATTTTTGGAAAAAAGCAGGATATCAAGGTTTTTTATGTCCGCGCTGTTTTTCGCCGCAGTTTTGGCGGCGGGAGTGTATCTCGAGTTAAGATTTAATTTAACGGGCATGCTGTTCCGCGTGTTCTACGGCTTTGTGCCGGGTGAGATAGTCGGAGACGCTCAGCTGACGATCTTGTTCGCCGCGTTTTTGGCGGTCGTTCTGGGCCTTTTGATCGCGTTTATAATAAGTGTGGTCTGCTCCGCCCGCACCAAAAGAATGATAGATAAATTGGAAGTTAAAGAATAAAACGGGATTGCCTCCCCCTCAGTCAGCTTCGCCGACAGCTCCCCCTCCTAAAGGAAGGGGAGCCTAATTTTGCCTCCCCTGCGATAGTGGGGGAGGGGGACCGCTTGCGGTGGAAGGGGCCTACTATTTGCCTCGCCCCTTGGGGAGAGGTGTCAGGCGAAGCCTGACGGAGAGGGGTCAACGTAGAGACTAGGAAATAGGTACTAGGTACTAGGAATATAGCGCGGAGATATGCAAATGGTTTCTTAAAATAATTTTCGCGTAGTTCCTAGGCCCTATTCCCTAGTTCCTATGTTATCACCTTATACGGTTTTCCCTCTATTGATAACGGATCTCCGTTCCAGATAACGATGTCGCCGTCCTTGCCGGGCTCGATCGAGCCCACTCGGTCCGCGATCCCGCACGCCTCCGCGGGGTTGATAGTGACCGCGCGCAGGGCGGCTTCTTTGTCCATGCCGTATTTCGCGGCGACCGCGGCGCAGAGCGGCAGGAATTTCTCGGGCGTTTCGGGGTGGTCGGTAATGATTGAGACCGAGACCCCCGCTCGGCTGAGTATTCCCGGCGCCGCCTCGGTCTGGTTTTTGAGTTCCGGCTTGCTGCGGTCGGTGAGTATCGGCCCCGAGAGCGCGGGGTAGCCCTCGGCGCGCAGCTCGTCGGCGATCAGGTGACCCTCGGTGCAGTGCACCAAAACCAGATCAAGGTCAAATTCCTTTGCTATTCTGATCGCGGTGAAGATATCGTCCGCGCGGTGGGCGTGGGCGTGCAGAGGTATCTCTTTTTTCAGCACCGGCAGCAGCGCCTCGGATTTTATGTCATAGTCGGGCTTGTCCTCGTTTTCGGGGTCGGCCTCGTATTTTTCAATAGCGTTTTTATAGTCCGCCGCCTCGCGCAGAGCTTCGCGTATCAGCGACGCGGTCGCCATTCGCGTCACCGGCGTGCGGCTTTTTTCGTTATATGTTGATTTGGGATTTTCGCCCAGCGCGATCTTCATTCCGACGGGAAATTTTATTATCATATCGTCAACTCTCTTGCCGCGGGTCTTGACTGCCGCGAGGCTGCCGCCGATCGGGTTGGCGCTGCCGGGGCCGGTCACAACCGCGGTGATGCCCGCTTCAAACGCCTCGGAAAAGGCGCGGTCAAGCGGGTTTATGCCGTCGATCGCTCTCAGGTGCGGCGTTATCGGCTCGGTGTCTTCGTTGCCGTCGTCGCCCTCAAAGCTCAACCCGTCCTCCCACATTCCCAGATGCGAGTGCGCGTCGATCAGGCCGGGCGTCACAAGGCGGCCCTCGGCGTCGATTATTTCGGCGTCGATATCGGGCGCGTCAGTCATATCGCCGACCGCGGTTATTTTTTTATTTTGGATGTTTATATATCCGTTTTGGATAATACCGAATTTTTGGCTCATGGTCATTATTTTCGCGTTTGTAATAAGCATAGTTGGTTCCTTTCATATTATATAATATTTTGGGATTATTGCCTCTCCCCAAGGGTGTAATCCGTAGGGAGACACCTCATCCGACTTTTTGCCCGTTCGGGCAAAAACCCACCTTCCCCTCAAGGGGAAGGCAATATAGGCTTCCCCTTGAGGGGAAGCTGTCAGACGAAGTCTGACTGATGAGGTGTATTCTTGCAAATTATACATATCCGTCCGTTTGCCTCGCCCCTTGGGGAGAGGTGTCAGGCGAAGCCTGACGGAGGTGGGTCCGCCCGCTTTACTGATAAATTACCTTTGCCCCGTATTTTTCGGCCAAGGTCCGGCCCTCGCCCTCGGGCAGCACCATGCAGGTGGTCGAGAGGCAGTCGGCGATAACGCCCGACGAGCAGATTATCGTGGCGCTCTCGTGTCCGTTTGAGGCGGGCATACCGGTCTTGGGATCCAGAATGTGATGGTAATTAACGCCGTCCTTCACAAAATGCCGCTGATATGTGCCGCTCGTCACCGCGCTCATGCCCGAAAAAATCGTCTCGGTCATCGAGTACGCGCCGTTTTGCCCGTCGGGGCTTTGGATCCCCACGGTGAAGGAGCCGTCGCTCGTGCGCGGATTTTTGCCGAACACGCCCACGTTTCCGCCAAAGTCCAATATAGCCCAATTGTTCGGGTAGTTTTCCGAGATATAATCAAGGGCCGCCTGACAGCAGTATCCTTTGCCGCAGCCGCCGAGGTCTATCTCAACGCCGTCCTCGGTTTTCGCCAAGGTTTTGTTTTCCGGGTCGAATATAAGCTTCTCGCCGCCCACATGCTCGAGCGCGGCCGAAATCGAGGCGCCGTCGGGCACATCGGGATCATCCGACTTAAAGCCCCACAGGTCCTCAACGGGCGCTATGGTTATGTCAAAGGCGCCGCCGCTTTCATCATATATTTGCAGGGCGGCCGAAACTATATCCGCGCAGGCGTCGGTGAGCGCGGTCTCGGTTCCCGCGGGCGCCGAGTTAAAGGCTGACACGGCGGAGCTTTGGTCAAATCGGTCAATCTCGCCCTCGATCCGCTCTACCAGATCAAATACCTCCGAAACAAGGCGCTCGGCGTCCTCTCCGCCCGCCGTCACGGTGCAAACCGTGTCGAGCATATATCGGGTGTCCGAAAAACTTCCGCCGTTTGTCGGTTTCGCGCAGCCGCCCGCCGCGCAAATGACAAAAATCAATGAAACAATAACGCAAAATTTCTTTTTCATATTTTAATATTATATTTATCGAGTGCAAAATGTCAATATAATGTCGGTTTTTTTTAATCTTTTTGAAAAATTTTAAGAAATTTTAAAAAAACACTTGAAATTTAATTTTTGTAGGTGTATAATAGTACCGTGTCATAATAGAGAAAATCTAAAATGCGGCAGTGTTACGCAAAGTATTGTTGCCGCGAGAATTTTTGGGGAAAGGAGGATAACCTCGAATTTTGAGATGGTAAGTAAAATTGCGGATTTAATTGGGAAGAAATCGACGATTTTATAAAAACGGCAAAATTAGGAGGATAATTACATGAAAAAGAGAATTTTTAAATTTGGTGCGGCTCTCACGGCTGCATTGATGATTTGTTCGGCAACCGCCGGTCTCGCGTTCGCTGATGAGATCGACGCAGAAACTCCTGAAACAACCGAGCCCGCTGTAGTGGAAACGGTTGACGAGGCGGCTCCCGCTGAGGAAGCTGTCGAAGAAGAGACACCTGCAGAAGAGGCCGAGGCTCCCGCTGAGGAAGCCGAGGACGTAGAGGAAGTTGTTGTTCCGCTGGAGACAGAGGACATAACGGCAGAGGACGTTGCCGAGGCTGAAGCGGAAGCTGCGGCACTGGTTCCCGATGTTCCCACCGGTTCGGCTATCGCTATCGGTGATATCACATCGACGTCCGATGAAAGTTACTACACCGTAAGCGTGCCCTTCACAGTAAACGGCGCCACTCCCAGCCAGATGACATTGTTTGTTTACAATATCACGGCTATAGCGGGCGACCAGAACAACACGGTCGGATTCAGCGCTGAGACACCCGTGGGCTACATTGATCAGAGTGCGGGACAGCCAAGCGGTACTTACACATTTAAGCTGTCAAAGACAGGTGAAAACGCTTATAAAGACGGTGATATCATCGTTGTAAAGATAGGCGGCACAGGCATTGACACACCCGACGCTAAGTCATACACTCTGACAGGCGGCGGCGAAGGTCCCGCACCTGAAGTTAAGCTTGGTGATGTTGATTCTAATACGCTGATCGATATGGATGATGCTAACCTTGTAATGCAGTTCTATTTACAGAAGACAGAGCTTAGCGATGCTCAGAAGAAGGCTGCGGATGTTACAAAGAATGATGTTGTAGATATGGATGATGCAAACTTGATTATGCAGTATTATCTCCAGAAGATAACATCATTTGAATAAGTCGCTTTAAACTAATGTAAGTTTTTACTGAAAGGAGTAATTTCAAAGTATGAGAAATTTAAAAAAAGCATCAGCGATTATTTTAGCGGTCGCTATGGTGTTAACACTCGTATCGGTTAATGTTTCTGCAGCGGATAGCACACAAGATGTTTATTATCTGTTGGAAGCATCACCGGTTGAAAACGGACAGTTTACACTGAATCTTTATTTAGCGGATAATGAGTCGGGTACAATAGCAAATCCTGATGGTTTTTATCTTTGCATGACTCAATATGAGTTAAAGTATGACAATACGGTTGTTAAAGTAGAAGATGGATCTAAACGCGCAAATGCATATTATAACAGTATAACAATTACAACTGATGATGCAGGTTCGGGTCTGATAAAGTTTGCTTCTCTTAACGCAAGCGGCACAGAGTTTAAGGGTAAGGACACTCCTGCTGCAGTTCTGAATTGTACTGTACTTAATCCTGACGCTGGTTCTGTCGTATTTACACCTCAGAATATGAAGGCAAGCGATGAGAATACCGATCTGGTTCCTGACGCTTTAAAGCATGCTGATTCTTTAACTGTTAGCTTCGGCGGTTCTGAACCCGGTCCTACGGATGCACCCGCTACGGATACACCTGCTCCGGCAACGGATACACCTGCTCCGGCAACGGATACACCCGCTCCGGCAACGGATACACCCGCTCCGGCAACGGATACACCTGCTCCGGCAACGGATACACCTGCGCCGGCTACGGATACACCCGCTCCGGCTACGGACGTTCCCGCTACAGATGTGCCCGCTACGGATGTTCCCGCTTCCGAGGCACCCGCTACGCAGGCACCCGCAACAGACGTTCCTGCTACACAGCCTCCCGTTAGCGATACCGAGTTCACGATCGTTATTGACGGCAGCAATATCCCGGCGGATGTTGATAAGCTGATCGTTAGAACAGATGTCGGCGGAGACGATTCTGATTATTATGTACTCACCAGAGGCGAGGACAAAAACTTTACGGCCACGCTGCCTAAGGGCTATACCTACAGCGTAACCGGTATCAGAGACAAGGACGACAATGAACTGGCTCTTGATATCGTAAACAGCAAGCTGACATTTGACGATGCGACCGACGGCGCGAACATTGTTGTTGTAGAGAAGCAGGGCGAGGATCCTTTCGCGGTTGCTCTGAACGGCGATGTTAAGATCAGCGCTAAAGCCGGTGAGGATGTTATGAACTTGATTCCCGAGTTCACGATCACGGTTACAACTCCCGTTGAGGGCGGCGAGCCCACAACTCAGGAAGTTGCGTACAAGCCCGCGACCGCGGTAGAGGACGGATTCGACCTGCGTCTTGTTGACGACCATAACATTATGGTTATTTACAAGGGCGTTGTAGCCGACAAGTATATCAAGATCGAGAGAACGATTGATACTTTCGGCGTAACCGTTGATAATCCCAGACCCGGTCAGGAACTGCCCGGCGCAATGGTTTCCGTACCCGGACACTACACTGCTGAGACAACATGGTATGTTGTAAGCGGCGACACCAAGACAGCCGTTCAGGATTCGGCTTATGAAGTTGATTACAGAACAACATATGAGGCCGACATCGCGATCAAGCTTGACCATGAGCTTGATAAAGCGCTTGAGAACGCTAAATATTACTTAAACGGCAAAGAGGCGACTCCCGATGAAAACGGTGTGATTATCTTCACATACACGACGCCCGGCAAGGGCAGCACAGGCACCGGCGGCGGTGGCGGATTCAGCACCGGCGGCGCAGCGGGAACCACTCCCACACCTGCTCCCGAGGCATCGGGCGCTCCCGTAGTAGCTCCCACATCAGCTCCCGCGGGCACACAGGTATTTGAGGATGTACCTCCCACATACTGGGCTTATGATTACATCATGGACCTCTACAACGCGGGTATTATCAACGGCGAGACACCCACACTGTTCATGCCCGAGAATAACATCACGCGTGCAGAGTTCACAAAGATCGCGGTTAGCGTATTTGGTCTCACAGCTACATCGACGACTTCGCAGTTCGTTGACGTACAGGCAAGCGATTGGTTCGCTCCGTTCGTAATCGCGGCTACAGAGGCGGGTCTGGTTAACGGTATTTCCGATACAGAGTTCGCTCCCAACGCCGACATTACTCGTGAGCAGATGGCAACGATCATCGGCCGTCAGATGAACATGACATCATCGAATGTTATGACATATCCCGACGCAACATCGATCTCCGACTATGCTAAGTCATATGTTGCCGGACTGTCCGAGAACCGTCTGCTCCAGGGCGACGAGACAGGCAACTTCAGACCGCAGGCTAACGCCGCGCGTTCAGAGGCTGCTACTCTGCTCGACAGAGTATACGTTCTGACCAGAAGCGAAGAAGTTCCCGAGGATGTTCCCGAGACAACAGAGGCTCCCGAGGCTACAGCGGCTCCCACGGCTGCTCCCGCCAACAATAACAACGGCGGCTTCTCGACCGGAACAGCTGCTACATCGACTCCCGCGCCTACGGCTACGGTTGAACCCGATGCTTCAGCGGCTCCCGAGGCTACAGCAACACCCGCTTCGAAATAATTTGACCGATAAGGCAAATTAAAAGTGATTTTAAAGGAACCCCAATTTGGGGTTCCTTTTTTAATGTATGGATTAGGGCCACCTCATCAGTCACCTGCGGTGACAGCTTCCCCTCAAGGGGAAGCCTCATTTGCCTTCCCCTTGAGGGGAAGGTGGGTTTTTGCCCAAATGGGCAAAAAGTCGGATGAGGTGGAATGTTTGAGGACGACCGTGCCTCCTCGCACCGTTGAGAAGCATAAATATAAAAATACATATTGAAAAAATTTAAAATCTGTGGTATAATTATCAAGATATATTATAACAAATTTTAAACGCTGAGGATGTAAATATGATCACACGCAAAATAACGTATTTGATTATTTTATTAACGCTGCTTGTTTCGTCGTTCGCGGCGGTTCCGGTCCGTGCCGACGAGGGTGAGGGCGGCGCGCCTGCGAAAACCTATCACGACGCGGCCCATACCATGAGCGCCGAAGCGCGAAAGTCGCTGTCAGATTATCTCTGCCGTTTCGGAGCTTGCTACACGACCGAGTTCGAAAGTGACAACGGCGGAAAAATAGTCCTTGATCCCTCGAACTGGAATGAAAAACTCTCCGAGATCATTTGGTGGCAGTTTTTGGCCTACAGCAAGACCGACCGTGAAAACCCCAACGCGCCCATATACGGAAATACCAAGCTGGTGACGCCCGAGACGCTGCGCCGCTGCGTCAAAAACACGTTTGATCTGAACAGTACTCCGTCAGACGTTATAAATGCCGCAGATAAGTATTATATAGACCATACCGACGGTAATTTTCATCCGCCGCAGCAGGACCCGAGCGGCACCATGTGGACGCGCTCGCCCGAGAGCTGCAAGATACAGTATTTCGCCGAGCTGGACGACGGCACATATATAGCCCACTACATACCCGAGTATCTCGAGTCGGCGAGCGGCAAGCACAACGGCTCGCTCTACTACGCGAAGCTGAAACTCGCGCCGACCTCATGCGGCTATCTGGCGACCGAGCTGGGCACAGTCTCGTCTCTGGACGACAATATGATAAAAATGGGATTTCTCGATGACGCGGCGCAAGGTTCGCGGGCTCTCTCGAACATCGCGATAGATTATGAAGCGGCGAGCGGCTTCACCACGATCGACGAATACGAAAAATACTTAACCGAGATAATCGACGGTTTGGGCGCAAACTCTCCAAACGGTCCCGCGGTCAACGACATAGCGGCGTATATAAGCGCCGCCTGCCTCAGAAACTCGGGAGCGCGCTTTAAAGCAGAGAACAACACGGTCACGATAACGGCAGACACGATTCGAGATTCGGCGGCAGCCGCTGTGCGCACCAGCGCCGCGCTGTGGGAAAATCTCGACCGCAGAGGCATTCATCCCAACAAGGATGTCGTCGTGCCGATACAGCTGATAATCACCGACCTTGATGAAAATTCGCCGCCGCGCATCGTGTTCGACGAGAGCCTCAAGGCCGACGATATGGGCATTTCAAACATGCGCGTGCTGATCGGCGACAACAGCCACAGCCTGATCATGGACAAGGCCACCTGCAACCTGATAATCGAGCGGCACGGCACGTTTACCGTCGAGATGGGCGCGGCCATGGGCGGAGGCTATATAATCAATTTTTACGACCGCGACATGAATCTGATCGACAAGCTGCCGACCAAGGTGAATTTTTCGATACCGGCGGGCAATGAGTACGACAGCGTTTACAACACCTGCGACGGCCGTGATTTCAATATCGGAGGCATATACGATCCGATAAACGGCGCGATCGAGTTTAAGACCAACTTGATAGGCCTGTATAAGACAAAAAATAACGAGCCGAAGATTTCCGATATAGACGAGCTGTCCGACGATGAAAAAGAACACATCAAGCAGCTGGTCTCGAAGGATTATTTCACCGCCACGGGCGGACGCTTCCGACCCGACGACCAATATACCAACTACGACGCGGCCAGAGCGATAGCGGGCATGTTGTTCACGGTCGACACCGACGCGAGAGTTGACTACAGCGACATAGACGAGTCCGATCCGCAGGCGGTCTACGTGGCCTCGATCGATGAGGCGGATATCCGTCTTTACACCGACCAAGGCGGCCTCAGGTTCAACGGAAACTCGGCGGTCGGTCTGGAGGACAGTTTCACGCGGAGCCTCGGTCTGCTGGTGGAATACAAGGGCTATTACTATCCCGATATGGGGAACGACAGTGACCGCCCGTACGCGAGCATATACCTGAATTATCCGGACGCGCAGTATATGGACAAAGAATCGCTGCCCGCCTTGGCGATGGGCGCGCGAGAGGGCATAATCAACGACGGCATGGCGCTGTGCAACACCGAGAACCGGTTTGACCGCGGAAGCGCGGCGGAGTTTTTGTATCGGCTGTTTGAGCGCATGTGCCAGGTGCCGCCCTCAAAATTTGACGCGGGCGAGAGCGGCTATATGTCAAACACGGTGTTTTATAACCCGCTCACCACCATGAAATTCGAAACGCCGCCTATAGTCTATCTTTACTTAGGCTGCTTCGCGGTGGGCATATTGTTCGCGATAATACTCTATATAATGCAGAAAAAGCATAAGATAATCAATGAGAACGCCGCGGATTCCCGCGAGGACGACGACTACTGGAACGAATACTAAATCAAAAATCGGGCGCGGAAACAACATATGTTTAAAAGGAGGACATCATGACAGTATACAGTTTTATATCAACGATCCTGAGTTATGTTTTCACTGTGATAATATATGTTTTCATAATTTTTGTGATCCGCCTCATATATCTGGACGTCAAAAAAATGAGCCGCTTTGAGGACAACAGCATAGCCGACGAGGCGTGCGCCAGTCTGAGGCCCGTGAAGTCAAAGACCGAGCCGAGCAATCCGCTCAAGCGCCGCTATAACATATACGGCGAGGCGATAGTCGGCAGAAATCCCGACTGCGACATTGTGATAGACGAGAGTTTTGTCTCGCAAAAGCACCTTATCATATGGTACGAGGGCGGCGAGTGGTACCTCGAGGATCTGGGAAGCAGAAACGGAACGACGATAAACGGCAAAAGAATTCTAAATGAGGTGATCCTCGACCCCGAGGACGTGATCTCGATCGGCGGTCTGAACTTCGTGTTTGAGACTTGAGAGGTGATACTATGGGAATGGACCGCTTAAAATCCGCAGGCTACCGAAAGCCCGCTTATTTGCTGATTTTACTGAATGTGCTGGGGTTCGGCCTGCTGTTTATAAACAAAGAAAACAATTACAATCTGAATATTCTGTACACCGGCGCGGCGGTGCTGGCGCTGTTTCTGGTCATGTACACCGCGCTTGTGCTGGGCCGCATGGGCGACAAGTTTATAATGCTGATGGTGTTTATGCTCATATCTATCGGCGTGCTTTTGCTGTGCAGGATAAATCTGAGCTACGCCTTCCGCCAGATCATCTGGATACTGGTCGGCGGCGCGGTGTTCTTTATCGCGTATTTTGTGTACTATAACGTCAAGGTCTGGAGCAAGCTGTGGTATTTGTATTTTATAGGCGGAACGCTGCTGTTTTTGATAACGCTTGTTTTCGGAACCACGGTCTACGGCTCAAGAAACTGGATCTCGATCGGTCCGATCTCTTTTCAGCCGTCCGAGATAACAAAAATCCTGTTTATCATGTGTCTGGCGTGCTACACGAGCGGCAGCTGGTCAAAGCCGCTGCTTGGCAAAGTCAAGCCAAAATGGGCGGCGCTGCTGATAACCTACGTGTTTGTGGGATTTCTGGTGCTGCAGCGCGACTGGGGCACGATTCTTGTTATGTTCTCGATCTATCTTTTCATGATATATGTGTACGAGCCCGACAAAAAGCTGCTGGCGCTCAATATCTGCGCTCTGGTGATAATCGGCCTGCTGGGCTGGAGATTTTTGTACCACATCCAGGTGCGTATAGCCAACTGGATAGACCCCTGGTCGGATATTTCAAACAGGGGCTACCAGATAGCCCAGTCGCTGTTCGCAATATCCTCGGGCGGATATTTCGGAAGGGGTCTGGGCAACGGTTCGCCCTACTATATCCCGCTGGTGCATTCCGACTTTATTTTCGCCGCGATATGCGAGGAGATGGGCGTGTTCGGCGGCGTGGCGGTCATACTGCTGTTCTTTTTGATAGCCTACCGCTGCTTTAAGATCTCGATCATGGCGTCCGACCCGTTCGACAAGGCAGTCAGCTTCGGCGTGACCGTGATGTTCGCGCTTCAGACTTTTATCATAATCGGCGGCGTTATCAAGATGATACCGCTGACGGGAATAACTCTGCCGTTTGTAAGCTACGGCGGAACCTCGGTCGTTATCAGTTTTGCCTCAATGGGTATCATTCAGGCGATCTCTGCCAAGACCGAGCGAAAGGGGGAGCCCGATGAACACAAATAAGCGTATCATAAGGGTGCTGGTGGTTATCGCTTTGCTGTTTCTGGCGCTGGCCTCATATTTGCTCTGGTTCAACATGTTCAGAGCCAAAGAGGTGTATACCAACTCATACAACCGCCGCCAATGGGAAAGCGAGCAGCACATAAAGCGCGGCAGCATTTACTCAAGCGAGGGCGAGCTGCTTGCCGAGACAAGGATCAGCGACGACGGAACGCGCACGCGCAGATACCCGAGGGGACGGCTGTATTCCCACGTTATCGGCTACTCGTCTCAGGTATACGGCAAGACCCTGCTGGAGATGTCCCGAGACGCCGACTTGGTCGGTAAGGGAAATATAGGAATAAGCATAGGCGACAACCGCCCCGGAAACAATCTGCACCTGACCGTTCTGGATTATTTGCAGGAATACGCCTACGACCAATTGGACGGCAGACACGGCGCGATAGTCGCGATGGAGCCCACCACCGGCCAGATACTGGCGATGGTGAGCCTGCCCGACTTTGACCCCAACACCATAGAGGACGATTGGGAAGGCATAATGGAGGACAAGAGCTCGCCGTTCCTCGCCCGCGCCACGCAGGGCCTTTACCCGCCCGGCTCCACATACAAGATTGTGACCTCGGCGGCCGTTTACGAAAACGGCAGGACCACCGAGACCTTCGACGATCCCGGAGTTTTCAAACAGGGCGATGTGGAGGTAAACAACTACGGCGGCGAGGCTTTCGGAAATATTGATATAAAGACAGGTTTTGAGAAGTCCAGCAACTATGTGTTCTGTACCTTAGGCTACGAGATGGGCGCCGAGAGCGTCCGCGCCGAGGCCGAGAAGTTCGGCGTGAATAAAGACTTGGAGTTTGATATACCCACATCCAAGAGCGAAATACAATACGGCCGCATGACCGACCTGGACGCCGCTCTGGTGTCGATCGGCCAGGGCGGACTTGTGATGACGCCGCTGCATGTGGCGATGATGGCGTCCGCCGTGGCGAACGGCGGCAAGATGATGAAGCCGTATCTGGTCGAGACAGTCACCACCGAAAACGGCACGATAATCGGCCAGACAAAGCCGTCGGTGCTGTACGAGAGCGTGGGTCCCGCCTGCGCGTCGTACGTGCGAGACATGATGATCGGCGTGGTGGAGGAGGGAACCGGAACCACGGCCCGGATAGACGGGATCACGGTTGCCGGAAAGACCGGCACCGCCGAGACCGAGGGCGGCGAGGACCACGCCTGGTTCGTGGGCTACGCTCCCGCCGAGAACCCGAAGATATGCGTGGCGGTGCTGCTTGAAAACAACGGCACTCCCGGCGGAAAAACCGCCGCGCCCATCGCGAGAAACATAATGCGGAGATTTTTAAACGAGTAAGAAAAATTTTAAAAAATATAAAAATCAGGACGCAGATCGACAAGCTGCCCTACGACACGCTCAAGGATATCGAGAAGGTTATCGAGAGCGGAGACTACTACGGCGCGCACGCCAGAATAACCGCGTTCCTGTCGCAGACCAACCTGGCGGACGACCTTCATAAAGAGGCCGAGGGCATAAAAGAGGATATTGAGCAGTCGATCAAAAATTACGAGCGCAGCCAGCAGGTTGTGGGCTACAGATACGTGACAAACGTTTCTCACGGCGTAAACTTCCATCAGACCGCCGACGACAAGTCGCAGGTGTTGGCGACCGTGCCCTACGGCACCCGCGTTGAGTACGTCGAGATGGCGGACGATTTCGCGAGAGTTAAGTACAACAATATGTACGGATATATCATGAACTTCTATCTGACGCAGATACAGCTGCCGACACAGGCGTCCGCCATGAGATACATAGACGCCGACGGCGTAAGCATCATGGGCCGGCCCAAGGCCGAGACACCGGTTCCCAAAGACACGGCCGTGGGGCTTATAGAAGTGTCGGTGAACGGCTACGCCAGGATCGACTATAACGACACCCGGGGTTACGTTAAGAGAACGCAATTGCGCGAGAATAAGGATTAGGAGATCGTTTGTCTCCCCTGCCGTAAGGTGGGGGGAGCCTATATGCGGAAAAAATATAAAACAGGTGATATACTATGCTTTGCGGGGCGAAAATTAATTTGGCTATCGACGTGCTGAATAGGCTGCCTAACGGCTACCACACGGTGCGCATGGTTATGATGCGCGTAGATTTCGGCGATGAGGTCGAAGTTTCACTGCGGAGCGACGGCAAAATAGCGCTGAGCGGCAGCGATCCGGCCATGCCGCTCGGGCGCGAAAATATCGCGTACCGCGCGGCTGAGGCGGTCTTTAACAAGATCGGCGCCTTTCCGGGCTGCGACATACGAATTAAAAAAGTTGTGCCCATGGGCGCGGGAATGGCCGGAGGCAGCGCCGACGCGGCGGGCGTGATAAATATGCTGAACGAGCTGCTGGGCGGCCCGCTCAGCCTTGACGAAAGGCTCGACCTCGGACTGTCACTGGGCGCCGACGTGCCCTTCTGCGTGAGGGGCGGCTGCGCTCTGGCCGAGGGAATAGGCGAGGTCCTCACTCCGCTGCCCGACCCGCCCGAGATGAGCTTTGTGATCGCCAAGCCGAAAAAGAGCGTTTCCACCAAGTGGGCCTATGAAAACCTGGATTTTTCCAAAAAGCCCGAGGGCATGGATATAGACCGCCTGGTTGACGGAATAAGAGCGGGAGACGCGCAAAAAATATTTTCAAGCATGGGCAACGTTTTCGAGAGCGTGTCGATTCCGGCCGTGCCCGAGATCGCGGAATACAAGAGTCTGCTCGAGAAATTCGGCGCCGAGCGCGCACTTATGAGCGGCAGCGGCAGCGCGGTTTTCGGTATCTTTCTCGGCCGTGACGCGGCAGAGGAAGCGCTGCGGAGCTTTAAAAAAGCGGTCCCCGACAGCGGCGGACTGTGGCTTGTGTAGGAAAATGCCCAATAGCGGCGCGTTTGGCGCGCAAATTTTGAATATATTTGGCATTTACACGGAGTTCTGAGTATGATATAATTAAATAAAGCAGAATGAGCGGCTTCAATAAAATGAAGCCGCTTTGTGACGGCGCGGAAAGCGCGGCAGAGGAAGAAGGAGATTTTATGGTCAGAAATGATTTGAGAAATATAGCGATCATCGCCCACGTCGATCACGGCAAGACCACTCTGGTCGACGAGATGCTCAAGCAGGGCGGCGTTTACCGTGAGAACCAGGTGGTCGAGGAGCGTGTTATGGACAGCAATGACCTTGAGCGCGAGCGCGGCATCACGATCCTTTCGAAAAATACTTCGGTATACTACGAGGATATAAAAATGAATATCATCGACACTCCGGGCCACGCCGATTTCAGCGGCGAGGTGGAGCGCATACTCAAGATGGTGAACGGCGTTATCCTGCTGGTTGACGCCGCCGAGGGCCCCATGCCCCAGACTCGCTTTGTGTTGGGAAAGGCTCTCGAGATGAATCACAGAGTTATCGTGGTCGTCAACAAGATCGACCGTCCCGACGCGAGGCTCGACGAGATACCCGACGAGATACTCGATCTGCTGATCGAGCTTGACGCCAACGACGAGCAGCTTGAGAGCCCTATCCTGTTCTGCTCGGGCAGGGCGGGCACCGCGTCGCTCTCCCAGTACGAAGAGGGCAAGGACCTCAAGGTGCTGTTTGAGACGATAAAGAATTATATACCCGCCCCGGAGGGCGACGAGGAGGGCCCGCTGCAGATGCTGGTGTCCTCGATAGACTATAACGACTATGTGGGCAGGATCGGCATCGGCAGGATCGAGCGCGGCAGGATCGCGCACAATCAGGAGGTCACGGTCGCCGAGTACCACGAGAACCATGAGCCATACAAAGCCAAAATGGTAAACCTGTATCAGATCGACGGCCTCGGCAGGACCGCGGTCGATCAGGCGGAAGTGGGCGACATAATCTGCTTCTCGGGCATACCCGACATCACGATCGGCGACACGATATGCGCGCCCGAAAGCGTGGAGCCGCTGCCCTTTGTCAAGATCAGCGAGCCCACGATAGAAATGACATTCTCTGTAAACGACAGCCCCTTCGCGGGCCGCGACGGCAAGTTTGTCACCACCAGACAGATACGCGACAGACTGAACCGCGAGCTTTTGAAGGATGTGTCGCTCAGAGTTGAGGACGGCGAGACCACCGACAGCTTCCGCGTGGCGGGCAGAGGCGAGATGCACCTCTCTATCCTGATCGAGACCATGCGCCGCGAGGGCTACGAGTTTTCGGTGGGCACGCCCAAGGTGCTCTACAAAGAGATAAACGGCGAAAAGTGCGAGCCGATAGAAAAACTGGTTATCGACGTGCCCGAGGAAAGCATGGGCGCGGTCATGGAAAAGATCGGACAGCGCAAGGGCGAGATGCAGTCGATGTCGCCACAGGGCGGCAGAATGCGCCTTGAGTATCTGATCCCGTCCCGCGGCCTTCTGGGTTATCGCAGCGAGTTTTTGACCGACACCAAGGGCGAGGGCATACTCAGCTCGGTGTTTTATGATTATCAGCCCTACAAGGGCGAGATACACAGCCGCCATACGGGCTCGCTTGTGGCATTTGAGACGGGTGAGTCGGTGGGATACGGACTGTTCAAGGTCCAGGATCGCGGCTCACTGTTTATCGGCCCCGGAGTTCAGGTGTACGAGGGCATGGTCGTGGGCGTCAACCCCAAGGCCGAGGACATAAACGTCAATGTTTGCAAAAAAAAGCAGCTCACCAATACCCGCGCGTCGGGCAGCGACGAGGCGCTTAAGCTGACGCCTCCCGTTCAGATGAGCCTTGAGGCCTGCCTTGAGTTCCTGGCGGACGACGAGCTTCTTGAGGTGACGCCCGAGCATCTGAGAATAAGAAAAAAGATTTTAAACAACCAACTGCGCGCCAAGGCGAGGGGCAAAAATCATTCCGAATAAACAAAGAGGCGGAAAAATCCGCCTCTTATTGTTTTTGAATACCGAGAATATAATCGGATGTCACGTTATAGATCTCGCACAGGCGCAACAAATGGTGGATGGGCAGCTCGTTCGCGCCTCGCTCATACCGCGAGTACATGGTCTGCGACGTGCCCAGCAATTTCGCCACCTTTTCTTGGGTCAGATCGTGATCCTCTCTCAAATCTCTCATTATTTTTACATATTTCATATTATTACCGCTTTGCTTTTTTTATTTATCATATCATATTTAAAAAATTACAAGAGAAGATAGTAAATATGTTTGTTGCTAAAATTAAAGATTCAATGTGATATGATATATTTACGGGCAAAATATATCTTATCCCGAATGAACGCGGCTATTATGTTTTTCGGGATAAATGTGTACAATTTTTTGCGTATCGATTTTTGTATAATATTGACTGTAAATAAAACCGATGTTATAATTTAAGAACGGAGTGATAAAAATGAAGCTTACCGCAAAAGCCAACACTGTGTGCGTGCTGGAGATCCTCAAGGAGCACACCGATTATGACAATATATTAAAAATGGGCGAGATCATAAAACACATGGAGCGGGACTATGACCTAAAGGTCGACCGACGCACGGTGTACAGCTGTATGGCCGTGCTTTCCGAAATGGGCTATGAAATATCAACGCCCGATGATAACGGAAAAGGCTATTATCTCGAGAACCGCGATTTCGACGCCTCGGAGATCAGAATGCTGGTTGACAGCGTGTATTCGAATCCGGGTATTCCGGACGGTTATTCGGCCGAGCTGGCGCAGAAGCTTCAAAAGCTGCTGCCCGCGAAAAAGCGCAAGAGCTACGCCTCTTTGACGGCGTTGGGCACAACGCGCAAGACCGACAACAAAGAAGTGTTTTTGAATATTGACTTGCTGGAAGAGGCTGTGGCAAACGGGAAAAAGGTCAGATTCACTTATTTAAAATACGGGCTTGACAAGAAATTGAAACCCAAAAGAGAGGGTAAATACATCGTGAGTCCCTACGCGATGGTCGCGGCAAACGAGCATTACTATCTGCTTTGCAATTGCGCCGCCCACAATGACCCGATAAGCCAGTTCAGGATCGACAAGATAAAAGGTATCGAGATAACCGACGAGACTTGCGTCCCGTCTCCTGCCGACTTTTCGCCCGGCAAATACAGGGATCGCTCGATATTTATGTACGGCGGCGAGATCGGAACTGTCGTGCTGAGATGCGATATAGGGCTTTTGGATCATGTCGTCGACCGCTTCGGCAGCGAGATAAAAATAACCGAAAACAGCGGCGGGGAAACCTTTGATATGACGGTAACCGGAAGTCTGACGGGCATCGAGTATTGGGCGGAGAACTACATAGAGAGCTGCGAGGTCATAGAGCCCGAGTCGATGCGGCAAAGAGTGATAAGCATGATAAAAAACAATAAGTATAAAGTATAAAAAAATAAAAACGCGGGTACGGCTTAAACCATGCCCGCTATTTTGTATACCATTTTTTCGGTCTCGGCCCAACCTATGCACGGGTCGGTTATCGACTTGCCGTAGACCATGTCGCCGCCGATTGGCTGGCAGCCGTCCTCAAGATAGCTCTCGACCATAAAGCCCTTGATCATTTTTTTGAGCAGCGGCTCGTATGTCATGCTGTGCAGCACCTCCGAGGCGATCCGCGGCTGCTGCTTGTGCTTTTTCGCCGAGTTATTGTGATTGGTGTCGATGATGATCGCCGGGTTTTCAAAGCCCCTGCCGTCGTATTCCTCGGCTATGCGCAGCAGATCCTCATAGTGGTAATTCGGCACGTTTCGGCCCAGTTCGTCTATACCGCCGCGCAAAACCGCGTGGGCGTAGGGATTGCCCTTTGTTGTCACCTCGTGGGTGCGGTAGATAAAGTCGTGGCCGTGCTGCGCCGCGTATATCGCGTTGAGCATAACCCCGATATCGCCGCCCGTGCCGTTTTTCATTCCCACCGGCAGGTCAACGCCGCTTGAGACCAGACGGTGCTGCTGGTCCTCGACCGAGCGGGCTCCGATCGCCACATAGCCCAGTATGTCGTCAAGATAAGGATGGTTGCCCGGATACAGCATTTCGTCCGCCGCGATCATGCCCGATTCCCGCATGGCGCGGATGTGCATATGTCGTATAGCTTTTATGCCCTGAAACGCGTCGGGCGCCTCGCCCGGGTCGGGCTGGTGCATCATGCCCTTGTAGCCCTCTCCGGTGGTTCTGGGCTTGTTTGTGTAGATGCGGGGCACGAACAATATCTTGTCGCTGACCTTTTCCTGAAGCTCCGCCAGACGGGATATGTACTCGCACACCGAGTCCTCGTTGTCCGCCGAGCAGGGACCGATTATAAGCAGCAGACGGTCGTCTCTGCCCGCCAGCACGTCCTCGATCTCCTTGAGCTTTTTCTCGCGCATTTTCGCGCAGCTTTCGGGCACCGGCAGGATCTCCTTTAAATGCTCCGCCGATGGTATCTCTTTTTTGAATATAAACGCCATGATATTATCTCCGTTCAAAAATTATTCGGGCGGAAAACCGCCAAAGTCGATTATAGCATAAATGTTGAGTTATTGCAAGAAATATTTGCTGATTTTGCCTCGCCCCTTGGGGAGAGGTGGATTTTCGCCGAAGGCGAAAAGACGGAGAGGGGTTAACATAGGTACTAGAGAATAGGGACTAGGAAAACCCCTCTCAGTCACCTTCGGTGACAGCTCTCCCCAAGGGGCGAGCCTTTATCTGCCGCGCCATGCGCGGGTTGTAGGAATGGGCGTGGCAGACCGCTATCGCCAGGGCGTCGGCCGTGTCGTCGGGCTTGGGCACCTCTTTGAGGTTCAGCATGGTTTTTGTCAGATACTGCACCTGCTTTTTGTCCGCCCGGCCGTAGCCCACTATGGCCTGCTTGACCTGCAGCGGCGTGTACTCGTATATCCTAACGCCGTGGTTCAGGGCGGAGAGCAGCAGCACGCCCCTTGCCTGAGCCACGTTTATCGCGGTTTTCTGATTGCTGTTGAAAAACAGTTCTTCGATCGCCATGAACTCGGGCTTGGTGCGCTCTATTATCGTGTTCAGATCGTCGTGGATGGTTTTAAAGCGGGAGTTCATTTCCTCTCCCGCCTCGGTGGTTATCGCGCCGTATTCCACGATCTTGAATTTGCCGCCTATGTAATCAATGACCCCGTACCCCACGATCGCGAAGCCGGGGTCAATTCCCAGTATCCTCATTCAATTAATAGTTCTCGGGCTTGATTTTAAAGTAGCTCTGCGGATGCGCGCAGACCGGACATATCTCGGGAGCCTTTTTGCCGATAACGATATGGCCGCAGTTTGCGCACTGCCAGATAACGTCTCCGTCTCTTGAGAACACGCACTCATCCTCGATGTTCTTGAGCAGCTTGCGGTAGCGCTCCTCATGCTCTTTCTCGATCTTGGCAACGCCCTCAAACAGGTCGGCGATGTCGTCAAAGCCTTCCTCGCGGGCGTCCTTGGCAAAGCCCGCGTACATGTCGGTCCACTCATAGTTCTCGCCCTCGGCCGCATCCTTGAGGTTTGTCACGGTGTCGGGCACTCCGCCGCCTTGGAGCAGCTTGAACCAGATCTTGGCGTGCTCCTTCTCGTTGTTTGCGGTCTCCTCGAATATCTCGGCTATTTGAACATAGCCGTCCTTCTTGGCCTTGCTTGCGTAGTAGGTGTACTTGTTCCTCGCCTGCGACTCGCCTGCGAACGCCGCCATCAAATTGGCCTCGGTCTTTGAGCCTTTCAATTCTTTTGTACTCATGGTAAAAATCCCCTTTCATTTTATATTTTATTGTTTCCGTTTTTTCTGATTTTATCACAAAACGCGGCATAAATCAAGAGCAAAAAACATATTGTTAACTAAGTGCTTGAAAGAAAGGTGATACTTATGGCGGAGATCAAATTAAAAACCGAAAAATATGATATATGCCGCACGGTGGCGATGAAATTCGGCCGCGCGGTGATAGACGAGCCGCTTATCGTGCCCGATGTGAAGCCGGACATAAAAAAGATACTGGACGTGTCGGCAAGAGCCTATGTTACCGACGTGACGCCCGGGCAGGACAAGGCGCATGTTGAGGGCACGGTCAAGGCGACGCTGCTGTATCTGCCCGACGGCGACGTGATAGGAACGGTCAAGTCGCTTGAAATGAGCCGCGACTTCAGCGTCACGGTGGACTCAAAGAGTATGACGCCCGACGACCGCGTGAGCGCCGAGGCTGAGATCGACTCGCTCGACAGCACGCTGATAAATTCGCGCAAGGTCAATATAAGGATAGGCGTCAATGTGGGCGTGAAAATATGCAGACAGGAGTGTCTCGAGCTTCCGGTCGCGGCGGAGGAAGAGGAGAGCGCGCCCGAGCCGCCGCTTGCCGATCTGCTGCCCGGAAGGCGGGGCAAAGGCGGACAGAGCGAGTGCCCGCCGCGCAAAAACGCGGAAATACAGCTCAAAAAAACGCCGCTGCGCATCGCCGACAAACAGTTCACGTCGGACGGCAGCATAATAGTCCGCGGCAAGCATGAGATCTCGGGCAAGCTGCCCCAGATCGGCGAGGTGCTTTGCGCCAACGCGTCGGTGGAGCCCGAGCGGGCGGTCATGGCGGACGGCTGCGCCGAGCTGGGCGGCAGCGTCAAGGTCAGCGTGCTTTACGAGGACGAGGCCGATCCGGGAGAAAACGGCGGCAGGACCCGCGTCCGCACGGCCGAATTCTCGATACCATACAACGAGAGCTTCGATGCGCCGAAGGCGATAGAGGATATGGAGTGCGACGTTGAGTACAACGTGCGCGAGATATATACCGAGGTCATGGACAACATGGACGGAGAGAGGCGCGAGATCGGCGCCGAGATAGTCATAGGCGTGGTCGTCAGCGGGTATATTATCTCGGAGCCCGGAGCGGTGAGCGACGGCTACTGCACAGGCGGAGGCGAGCTTGTGCCCGAGTTTTCCGAGACCGCGCCCGAGCAGATAGCCGAGACCATGACCGCTCAGATAAGCCACAAGTGCGCCCTAAAGCGCAGGCCCTCGGACGCCGAAATAACCGGAGTCAGCTCAATGACGGTGACCGGGACCTCGGTCGACGATATCGACATCGGCGACGGAACGGTGAAAATAAAAGGCTCGGCGGGCATAAAAGCGCTCTGCCTGTCAAACGACGAGAATCAGCCGCTGCTGTCGCTCGAGACCAAAACGCCGTTTGAGCACAGCTTTGATATAGACGGCGGAGCTTTGGGCAGCAGAGCCGCCTGCGACGCGAAGGTGTTCGTCAATCATTTGAGCTACAACATCACGGGTCCCGACACGGTCGAGGCGCGCATGATCATCGGAATATCGGTAAAGCTTATCAAAAACGACAGAATAAAAATAGTGACGTCGTTTGAGCGCATAGAGCCCGAGGCCGATCAGAGCGGCGGCATGCAGTCGTACATAATTTATTTCGTGCAGCCCGGCGACACTCTTTGGAACATCGCCAAACGCTACAAAACCACAGTCGACGACATCGTGGCGGCGAGCGGCATCACAAACCCCGACAAGCTCCGCGTCGGCCAGAAAATAAGATTAAAAGCGTAAAAAAGCGGCGCCTTTATCGGGCGCCGCCAAAATATTCTTATCTGTCTTTTCTGCGCAGGAACACCGGAACGTCTATTCCGTCGTCCTCGCCGACCTTGCTGAACAGGTTGGATGAGGGAGGCGTATTGAACGACGGCCTCTGCTGCATAAACGACGGCGTCTGCTGCTGAGGCGCCGACTGCTGGGCCTGGGTCTGATTATTGCTGTTGTTCATGTTGAACTGGTTTAAAAAGCTTGAGAAAGGATTGGCTTCCTCCTGCTTTTCCTGCTGTCCGGGAATGTTGCCCTTAAAGCCTGTGGCGATGACCGTGATCGAGATCTCGTCACCCATATTCTCGTCGATGATCGCGCCGATAATGATGTTGGCGTCCGCGTCGGCGGCCTCCTGTACCAGCTCGGCTGCGGTCTTGACCTCAAGGATACCCAGATCGGCGCCGCCCGTAACGTTCAGGATAACGCCCTTCGCGCCTTCGATCGTCGTCTCAAGCAGCGGGCTATGTATGGCTTTCTTGGCTGCTTCCTCGGCTCTGTTCTCGCCGGTGGCGCTGCCGATGCCCATATGGGCAAAGCCGGTGTCTTTCATTATAGTCTTTATGTCCGCGAAGTCCAGACTGATGAGGCCGGGTCTTGAGATCAGGTCCGAAATACCCTGAACGCCCTGTCTCAAAATATCATCGGCCATTCTGAACGACTCGGTCAGAGGAGTTCTGTTCTCGGCGACCTCCAGAAGCTTGTCGTTGGGTATAACAACAAGCGTGTCCACCGCGCCCATCAGGTTGGTGATTCCGATGTCGCTGTTCTTCTGGCGGGTCTTGCCCTCGAACCAGAAAGGCTTGGTAACGATACCGACCGTGAGTATGCCCTCGTCCTTGGCGATCTTCGCCACAATGGGAGCCGCGCCGGTACCCGTTCCGCCGCCCATGCCCGCGGTAACAAAAACCATGTCCGCGCCCTGAACGGCTTTCTTGATATCCTCAACGCTTTCCTCGGCGGCCTTCTGTCCAACCTCGGGAACGGCACCCGCGCCGAGACCCTTTGTGACCTTCTCGCCTATCTGTATTTTCTGAGAAGCCTGCGAAAGCGTGAGATCCTGCTTGTCCGTGTTAACGGCGACAAATTCGACGCACTTTACCTGAGCTTCGATCATTCTGTTTACGGCGTTATTACCTCCGCCGCCGACACCGATTACCTTTATTTTGGCGGGGTTTGTTGATTCCGTATCAAACTGAAACACTTTATTTCCTCCTCTGCTTGCTATCAATCGCAATTATACTCTTATAAAATACATTATACCACGAAAATAAAATTTGTAAATAGAAAAACCGAAAGTTTCTTAAAAAATATTACGGCATTGTAACAAAAGTAATAAAAAACACAAAATTTCTGTAATACTCTTGTAAAATTTGACAAGACATTATTTTACAAAAATTTGCGAGACAGTAATTTAAGCCGCCTGTTTGCCTCGCCCGCCTTTAGGAGGGAGAGGTGCCCGCTTTGCGGGCGGAGAGGGAGGCGAACCGAAGGGTGCCCGTCAGCCTCGCCCCTTGGGGAGAGGTGGATTTCCGCCGGCGGCGTAAAGACGGAGAGGGGTTAACATAGGTACTAGGGATTAGTAACTAGGGACTAGGAGTGAAAAAAATCACTGTGAGATATTCCTAGTCTCTACGTTGACCCCTCTCAGTCGCCTTCGGCGCCAGCTCTCCCCAAGGGGCGAGCCTTACCTTGCGTTCGCGGGAATATGCGAATGATTTTTGTCAAATCATCTACGCGTAAGCACTATTCGCTAATTACTAATCACTACGTTGCTAATCCCATCGTTTTTATTTTCTAAATAATACTTGCTATTTTTTATGTTATATGCTATATTAAATGTGCCACGTATTTTAATATTTTAATTTATCACGTTTGCGCTTGCAAAAAGCGCACGCTTTGATTGTTATACCGTGATAAATTAAAATGTATGGCAAAAATGCGTGGCAGCATAAATCAAGGCTGCGTTTTTCATGCGTAGCTTTGATGAAAAGCTACGCATTTTTATATTTTATTGAGGTATTATGTTATGAAAAGAATTTTAAGTTTACTTTTGGCGCTCACGGTGATGTCAACAATAATTTTTGTGTCGACCGCGGCAAATGCTGCGACAGACGGTGATTTGACTTATGAAAATTTTGGTGATCATATTGTAATCACAGGTTGTAATGAATCGGCTGTATCGGTTGATATCCCCGAAGAAATAGACGGCCTGCCTGTCACCTTTATAGAGAATTGGGCGTTTTCCGGTTGCAACAGTTTAACAAGCGTAAATATCCCGTTTGGCGTGACAAGCATCGGTTATAGTGCGTTTAGCGTTTGCGAAAGCTTAACAAGCATAAATATCCCGGACAGCGTGACAAGCATCGGAGGAAACGCATTTTATGGGTGCAGCGGCTTAACAAGCATAAATATCCCGGATGGCTTGACCTTCATCGGGGAAAGTACGTTTTTCGGCTGTAGCGCCTTAGCAAGTATAGATATTCCGTCCGGTGTGATAGGCATTGGCAATGAGGCGTTCTCCCGTTGCAGCAGCTTAACAAGCATAAATATTTCGTCCGGTGTTACAAGTATCGGCAGTAGAGCGTTTAACGGTTGTCACAGCTTAACAAGCATAAATATCCCATCCAGTGTTACAAGTGTCGACAGTAGAGCATTTTCCTTTTGCGGCAGGCTCAATATAGAAGTATCACCACAGAATAACGCTTATACATCGGTTGACGGAATATTGTTCAGCAAAGACAAAACGCAAATTTCGGCATACGCAAAAGATGAAATTCAGCCTGATTATACAATCCCGTCCGGCGTGACAAGCATTAGAGCATTTGGCGGTTGCGAAAAATTAACAAGCATAAATATTCCGGACAGCGTGACAAGCATTGGCGATGATGCGTTTTGGAATTGCTACAGCTTAACAAACATAAATATCCCGTCCGGCGTGACAAGCATCGGTCACGGTGCGTTTTACGGTTGCGAAAGCTTAACAAGCATAAATATCCCGTCCGGCGTGACAAGCATCAGCGATTATGCGTTTTACGGTTGCTACAGCTTAACAAACATAAATATCCCGTCCGGCGTGACATTCATCGGCGATTTTGCGTTTTCCGGTTGTGAAAACTTAACAAGCATAAATATTCCGTCCGGCGTGACAAGAATTGATTATGAGACGTTTTCCGGTTGCAAAAGCTTAACAAGCATAAATATTCCGTCCGGTGTGACAAGTATCCTTGTTATGGCGTTTAGCAATTGTGCCAGCTTAACAGATGTATATTACGGCGGAAGCGAGGAACAGTGGAACAGCATTAATATAGCCTGGGGCAACGAACGTTTAACCAATGCCAATTTTCACTACAACTCACCTATGCCGAGCGAGGCAACGCCTACGCCGGAGCCGATACCTACGCCCACGCAAAAACCGGCTCCTGTGCCAACGCCGGAGCCGATACCTACGCCTACGCAAGAGCCGTCTTCCACGCCTGCGCCTGAGCCGACGGACGAGCCGGGCGCGTCTTCGGTTGAGATCAGCGAGGTTACGGATCACTCCGTGACGGTAAAAGTCGGTAATTGTGATGATGCCGAAGCGCGGGTCATTTTGGCTATATATAATAAAAACGGCGCGCTTATCGAAATGCAGAATAATAATTCCGGTGAGGCAACGTTTTTGAGCGAGAATTTGCGAAACGCGAATATAAAAGTAATGCTGTGGAGCGGCATGGACGACATAAAGCCCTTGGCGGAGACCGCGGAGCTTAATTTGTAAAAATATTATATTCCCGATTAAATCCGGCTTTCGCGGCGGATCGTCTGATTTTTCTTATTATTTATTGACAAATATATCATTCTATGATATATTGGTTTTATTAAATCTATATAAAATTTATTGTTGATTTACGGGAAGTGATTGTCTTGAAAGTAATATATCGCGTTATTTGTTTGGCTGCGCTCGCGGCAGTTATTTTGAGCGCCGTTCCCGCGGCAGCGGCGTCCGGAACTCTTGTCGCGGAGCCCGTGGACCTTTCGAGTGACCGCTACGAGGTCGGCGCCGACAGCGTGTATATCCAGAGCTTTGAGGAATGGACCGGCGGGGAATTCTCGGGCAAGGCCGACGAGTTTGATGTTGTCAAAGAGTATATCGACTTTCTTGTCTCGGGCGGCATGAATCTTAAAAGCGCCGGCTCAAACGATTTGAAATATTACAGCGACAAGATATCAAGCGCATGGGTCTTTGACTACACCGGCAATGTCGAGGTCAACGGCACGTTCAAGCTCGAAAACAGCTCTATCGCGAGCAGAAGCCACGACGTGTCGATATATGTGATGCGCGAGTCGGGCAGTATGTCGTTTGACATGCAGGTCGCTCCTCCGCTAAAAATGGCGGATTTGGGATATCGAAAAGGCTCCGCGGAAAGAAAGACGGTGACCCCGCCGGGAGAGTCGTCGCAGTCGGGACTTTATCGCTTTGCGGACGGAAGCTTTGAGACATCCGACGGAAAGCTGAAAACAAACTGCGGCGAAACGGTTGTGCGTAAAAACGGCGTCTTGTCCGCCGCGGACGCGGAATATTCATTCGCCGAAAACGCGAACATGTTGATTGAAATAAAAAACTATTCCGGACAGGACGGTATTCTTCTGACGCTGCCCCACAACAGCGTGGAGGGCGGAGAGATATATTCGTGTCCCGATTTGCGGCAGAGCAAAGAGTCGGCCGACCCCGAGACCGAGAACGGGACGCAGGTGTTTTTCAAATCGGACGACGGAGTTTGGCGCAGACCGCTCACCGTGGGCGGATATGTCAGAGATGTCTGCCTGAGAATTATGTATTATAACCCCGATGACGCTATTGTGTTTTACATAGGCGCCGAAATGACGGACGGAACAGTGGTCGAGGCGCTGTGCGCCGAGGATATGCAGGCGGAGACGCCTTATACCGTGACCGGCATAGAATGCTCGGGCGGGAACACGGTAAAAGTGTCGTATGTAAAAAAGAACGGCGCGCCCGAAAAAGCCGTGCTTTACGCGGTGAGCTACTCCGATTTCGGAGCGGGAGCCGTGAAGGATATAAAAAGCGCAAAGATCGACGGCAGCGGCCTTCAGAGCCTGAGCTTCGGCGCCGCGCCGACCGGCGCGATCAAGGCGTTTATCTGGGAGGACTCAAGCGCGTTAAAACCGCTGAGTAACGTCAAAAGGGTCGGAAACAGCGCCTATGACATAAACTCGTATCCCGAAAGCTCGAGAAAAACTCTGCTCGCTCCCGACCCGCCGAATATCAACAAGTATGACATATCGAGGGACACGCTGTATTATCAGTCTTTTGCCGGCTATCAGAACGATAATATGGTGTGCGGGGAATCATCGGATAATGATACCTACTATTCTCGAGGCTTCAGCGGCAGCGATGAAGATGTGAAAATATTCGAAAGCTATGTTGAAATGCTCTGCTCCGCCGATTCAAAATTTACCGTCGCGGACGAATACGAATTTTCGACCGGTTTTGACTACGGCTGTCATGAGTATCTTTTGAAATACAACGGAACGCAAACGGTCAACGGCGATCTGGGGTTCGCCATAGGCGAATCCGAAAAAAAGGGCGATATTTTAATATATTATACTCTTGATTATGACACTTTCAAGGTATCGATAAGAGTCGCGAAGCCGCTTGAGGCCGTCGATGCCGGAATCAGATACGGAAGCGAAAAATTTGACGGCAAGGCCGCCGGCCCCTCGCTGTATTCCGGGCTCATTCAAATGCCCGACGGCAGGTACGCGACCGGAGACGGCAGGTTCAGCGTGTCGAAGGGCGAGGCGTCAATACTTCGCGGCGGCGAATACGCGGCCGACGACACGAATTATTATATTACCATAAATGACCTTTACACAGAGGACGACTGCGAGCTTATGGAAATTGTCGATTTTGTCAAAGATGATGACTTGACGTTTAAATTCGCGGTAAACGGCTTAAAGACGGGCGATATATACACCCTCGACAATCAGGTCGTTCAAACCGGGGCGGAGCTCGGGACCGGCGAGTATGTGGGCACGCAGTGCGTCACCGCTTCGATCAACGGAAGCGAGCAAATTTCATTCGCCAATACCCGCGTTATGTACTACAAGCCCAACGATACGGCGGTGTTCTATTTTTACATCGACACGGGCAGAACGCCCGAGATCATCGAGGGCCTGGCCGCGGTCGATCTCGATGTGGAGCCCGACACGGTTCTGCGGATAATTCTTGAAACCCAGGGCGGCGGCCTGCGCTGCGCTTTTGACAAGGACAGCTTCAATGGCGTGTGCAAATATTGCGAAAACGGATATACCCCGGACGGCAGAGAGTGCCAGATCTGCAACGGGACCTCCGTGTGCGTCGCCTGCGGCGGCGACGGATATTATGTCGACGAGCTTCCCGGCGGCGGAGGCCAAATACCCGAAGAAGACAAAGGCAGAGAATGTTATATCTGCGGTGGCAGCGGCAGATGCGGAAAATGCGGCGGCAGCGGAAAAAGGGATGTATACGGCTTTGATAGGCCTCAGCCCTGCATGTATTGCAACGGCACAGGCAAGTGCCGATCTTGCGGCGGCGACGGAATATTGTATAACTGAGATAAACACGCCAAACCGTCAAAAATTGTTTTTTCGGTATTTTGAAAATAACTGTTCCCCGGTTTTGCCGGGGAATGTTTTTTACATCCGCGCGAAACCGATTTTTGACCGTTGATCTTATAAATCGTTTTTCCGCGGCGGATTGTCTTGTTTTTCATATTTGATATTGACAATAATATTATTTTATGATATATTTGTTTTATTATTTTTATACAAAAATTATTGTTAATTTACGAGGAGTGATCGAATTGCGGAAAACAATAAACGGTATTATAAGTATTTTTATTATTACGTTTATGCTTGCGGGCACCGTTGCCGCGGGCGGGTCTGACTGCTATGCGGCTTCGGCGGACGCGGAGCCTGTGGATATTTCGAGCGATAAATATGAGATCGGCGCCGAGATGATGGACGGGGACACGGTTGAGGCATTGTGCGCCGCGGATATGCAGCAAGGCCTGCCATATAAGATCACAAATATTGAATTCATCGACGTCGATACCTTAAACGTCGAATATACGGCTGAAACCGGCGCGCCATCAAACGCCGTGCTGTACGCGGTCGCTTATACGGATGTCGACAGCGGCGCCGTTTCCGAGATATTGAGCGAAAAAGTCAGCGGCAGCGGAACAGCGAGTCTGAATTTTAAAGCTCCTCCCGCGGGCGAGGTCAAGGCGTTCATCTGGGAGGATTCGGACGCCGTAAAACCTCTCAGCAATATGATGCGAACAAGCAACTTCGCCGAGTATCCAGAAGGCTCGCGCACGCAGCTGTTGGCTCCCGAATCGCAGACCGATACAATAATTTATGACAACTCTAAAGACAGCTTGTATTATCAGTCATTCGCGGATTATCGAAACGGTTATCTGAAGTGTTATGATTTGGTAAAAAAAGACGCGTATTATCAAAGAGATTTTTCCGGACCGAGCGGATCGTTTAACACAGCCTTAGATATTTTGCAAAGCTATATCGACATGCTCTGCGCCGAAGATTCAAAGTTTATCAATGTGGGCGAGAGCCTTTATGATGATAAAAAAACCGGATATTACGACCATGTGTACCTTCTCAGATACACCGGAACACAGGAGGCAAGCGGTAATCTCGATCCGTTTGGCAAAGAAATTTCGGAAAAAGGAGATATAGCGATCCAATTTATTTCCCACAGCGCGGACGCGAGCATAAGAATAAGAGCGGCGTATCCGCTGGAGCCCGTTGATGTGGGGTTCAGATACGGAGACGAAAAGGTTTACGATCAACTCGAAGGTCCCTCGATATACTCCAGGCTGTATCAGATGCCGGACGGCAGATATGTTACCGGAGACGGCAGGCTGAGCGCGGCAAAGGGCGAGGCTTTGATATTTTGCGGAGACGAGAAAATAGCGTGCGACGCCGCGTACTCCATTTGTCTGCATGACCTGAGAGCGAATCAAACATACGAACGCCTGCATATCAACGACTTCAAAAATGATGACGATTTGCAGTTTACTTTCGGGATAAACGGCTTGCGAACGGGAGATATATACACGATCGATAATCGGATATTCAAAACCGGCAAGGAGCTCGGAACGGGAAAATATATAGAAAAAGATTGTGTTTCGGCAAATATAAACCAAAACGGAAAAGTCAAATTTTCCAACACCCGAGTTATGTATTATAATCCCAACGATGTGGCCGTGGTCTATTTTTACATTGACACCGGCAGAACGCCCGAGATCATCGAGGGTTTGGCGGCTGTTGACCTTGAGGTGAAGCCGTACATAATGGTTAGTATAATTCTTGACACTCCCGGCGGCGGTCTGCACTGCCCGCTTTGCAAAAAAGGCCCCACCGTGTTCGACTGGTACAACGGCACATGCGCCTACTGCACCGACGGATATACAGAGGACGGATTGGAGTGTCAGATATGCAACGGTACCGGAAAGTGCGCGGCCTGCGGAGGCGACGGGTATTATGTCGACGAGCTTCCCGGATATGACCCCGGAGGCGGTTCCGGCGGCGAGGATGATCCGGGCGGAAGCGGCCCCAGGACCTGCAATTTCTGCGACGGTTCCGGCGGAAGAACCTGTCTTACCTGCGGCGGCACCGGAAAACTCAACGGACACGACTGTCCGAACTTTTCCTGCAACAACGGCAGAGTAGCCTGCGGATACTGCGGCGGCGACGGAATATTGTATAACTGAGATAAACGCTCAAAAGTCGGGAGGTTTTATATCCTCCCGACTTATCTTATTTAGTCAGAAACTTTTTGATATTCTTTTCAAACATTTGCGCGAAGCTTATTTTGGGTACGTCGCAGGCGGCGGTTATCGGGTTCTCGCCGATTTTCTGGCCGTCTATCTTAAATATCACGTTTCCCACGGTGTCGCCCGCCTTGATCGGCGCCGCGCAGATCGAGCTCAGGCTGATCTCGGTCTCGATCTTGTCCCGGTTCCCCTTTTTGACGATATAGCTCGTGTTGCCCGAAAGCTCCACCGGCAGGCTGTCGCGCTCGCCGCTCTGCACCGCGACGTTGGGTATCGCGCCCACAAGCTCGTCGCCCTTCACCACCGAATAATTGGCAAAGCCGTAGTCCAAAAGCTTGGCGGCGCTGCCGAAACGCTCCGCTGTGCTCGGCGCGCCGAGCACCACCGCGATGAGCTTCATGCCGTCGCGCTCGGCCGACGCCGACAGGCAGTATTTGGCTACGCTCGTGGAGCCGGTTTTAAGCCCCGTGGCGCCGTTGTAGGATTTCAGCAGCTTGTTGGTGTTCGAAAGTCCGAAGCTGCCGCCGCGCAGACTGTCCATCCATGTGGTGGTGTACTTGAAAACGTCGGGGTGCTTTGAGAGCTCGCAGGAAATTTTCGCCACGTCGCGGGCCGAGCTGTAGTGATCCTCGGGCTCGTCAAGCCCGTTGCAGTTTTGGAAGTGGGTGTTCTCGCAGCCGAGGGCGGTCGCTTTTTTGTTCATCATCTCAACAAAGGCCTCCTCGCTGCCGCCAACGAATTCCGCCATCGCCACGGCAGCGTCGTTGCCCGAGGCTATGGCTATCGCCTTGAGCATGTCGTCAACGCTCATCTGCTCCCCGGGCTCCAAAAAAACCTGCGAGCCGCCCATCGACGCCGCGTGCTCGCTGACGCTGACCTCGTCGTCGTAATGTATCTTGCCGCTGTCCAGCGCCTCGAATATCAGCAGCATTGTCATGACCTTGGTGACGCTGGCGATCTGGGTTCTCTCGTCGGGGTTGAATTCATACAGCACGTTGCCCGATTCCGGCTCCATAAGTATGCCGGACTTTCCCGTGACAAGGTTTGCCGAAACGTCGGTGTCGACCTGGCTGGCTATATCGAGGTTCTCGGCGCGCGCCGCGGGCATAAACGAAATCGAAAGCGCAAGCGCCGCCGCCAAAGCGATCATACTGTTATATTTTTTTATCATAATTATCACTCCTGTTTGGTATTATAAATTTTTTCTCATATGGTTGAGGGCGTTTTTCTCAAGCCGCGATACCTGCGCCTGAGATATCCCAATCTCGGAGGCCACCTCGGTCTGGGTCTTGCCCTGAAAAAAGCGCAGGTTTATGATGTGCTGCTCCCTCTCGCTCAGACGACTTATCGCCTCCTTGAGCGAAATGCTCTCGAGCCACGACTCGTCGATGTTCTTCTCGTCCTTGATCTGGTCCATGATGAACACCGCGTCGGTGCCGTCGTGGTAGAGGGGCTCCTGCATCGAAACGGGGTCCACGATAGCGTCCAGCGCCACCGATACATCCTCGGGCTGCAGGCCCATCTCCTTGGCGATCTCGGCGATGCCGGGCTCCTTGCCGCTCTCGGCGGTCAGCTTTTCCTTGACCGACAGCGCCTTGTAGGCCGTGTCTCTTATCGAGCGGCTGACGCGTATGGCGTTGTTGTCCCGAAGGTACCTGCGTATCTCGCCTATTATCATGGGCACCGCGTAGGTGCTGAACTGCACGTTGTGGCTCGTGTCAAAGTTTTCCACCGCCTTGATAAGCCCTATGCAGCCGATCTGGAACAGGTCGTCTATATTTTCGTTTCGGTTGCCGAAGCGTTTTAAAATGCTCAGCACCAGCCGAAGATTTCCGTATATAAAACGCTGGCGCGCCTCCATGTCGCCCTGCTTGATCTTCTCGAACAGCTCCCGCTTTTCCTTCGCCGAAAGCACCGGAAGCTTTGAGGTATTCACTCCGCAGATCTCCACCTTGCCGTTTCCCATCTGTCCGCCTCCTAAATCCTTGAATTGAATCTAAATACAGTATTTGCAGCCTCGGGAATAATATTCAAACAAATTTTCAATCTGTACAAAACAAGAACAATGTGGTATAATTAATAAAAATCGGGAAATCTTATTTTAAAAAAGATAAAACGAAAGGAAAAAGGCTTATGAAATCTTATATAGGAATAGAGGACATAAGGTCGAGAGAGATACTGGATTCGCGCGGCAATCCCACGATCGAGACCGAGGTCTACACCGACGACGGAAGCGTGGGCAGAGCCTCGGTTCCGTCGGGCGCGTCGACCGGCGCTCACGAGGCGCTCGAGCTCAGAGACGGCGACGGCGCAAGATATATGGGAAAGGGCGTTTTGAAGGCGGTTCGGGTCGTGAACGAGCACCTGCGCTCAAAGCTCCGCGGCATGAATGTCATCGACCAGAGGGCGATCGACAAAAAGATGATCGAGCTTGACGGCACCGATACCAAGTCGCGGCTGGGCGCCAACTCGATACTCAGCGTGTCTCTTGCGGCGGCCAACGCCGCGGCCAACGCGCTGGGCTTGGGGCTCTATCAATATATAGGCGGAGCGGCGGCGGCGAGACTGCCTAAGCCGATGATGAACATAATCAACGGCGGCCGCCACAGCGACAACAACCTGAGCATACAGGAGTTTATGATAATCCCGATCGGGGCTAAGAGCTTCGAGCAGGGCCTGATGTGGTGCGTGCGCGTGTACCAAACGCTGAAAAACATCCTCATCGAGCGCGGCCTCGGCTCGGCCGTGGGCGACGAGGGCGGATTCGCGCCGCGGCTTCAGGGCGACGAGGAGGCTATAAAGCTGATCATGAGCGCGATGACCCGCGCCGGATTCAAGCCCGGCTTTCACTTCGCGCTGGCGCTCGACGCGGCGGCAAGCGAGATGTTCGGCGAGGCGGAAAAGGTCGGCGAGAGCGGACAGTATTATTTCTGGAAACAGAACCGCATGCTCAGCCGCGACGACATGGTGAAGCTCTGGAGCGGCTACTGCCGCAAGTATCCGATCGTCTCTATCGAGGACGGAATGGCCGAGGACGATTTCGAGGGCTGGGAAATGCTGACCGACACTCTGGGCAAAAAAATAAAGCTGGTGGGCGACGATCTGTTTGTCACCAACGCCGCCAGGCTGAAAAAGGGCTTTGACCTCAGGATCGCCAACTCGATACTAATAAAGCCCAACCAGATCGGAACGCTGAGCGAGACGCTCGACGTGATAGAACTGGCGAAAACCAACGGATACGCGCCGATAATCTCTCACCGCAGCGGCGAGACTTCGGACGTCGCGATCGCCGACATAGCCGTGGCGGTAAATGCGGAATATATCAAGGCGGGCGCGCCCTGCCGCGGCGAGCGCATGGCGAAATATAACAGACTTTTGAAGATCGAGCGGGAGATGAACGGATAATATGAAGAAGATAATAATTTTTGACCTGGACGGAACGCTGCTCAACACCATCGACGACCTGGCCGACGGCGTAAATCATTCCCTTGAAAAATTCGGATATCCGCCGCGGACGGTGGCCGAGGTCACAAACTTTGTGGGCAACGGCATAGGCAACCTGATCGCCCGCGCTCTGCCCGGAGGAAAAGACAATCCCGACTATGAAAGGGTGTTCGGCGAGTTCCGCGCGTTTTATTCCGAGAACTGCGCCGTGAAAACAAAGCCGTATGAGGGCGTTTCCGAGCTGCTGGCCGAGCTTAAAGCAAAAGGCGTAAAATGCGCGATAGTCTCAAACAAAAACGACCGCGCCGTGCGCAGTCTTGCCGAAAAATATTTCGTAGACACGGTGGAAACCGCGGTGGGCGAGCGCGAGGGTATAAAAAGAAAGCCCGCGCCCGACTCGGTGCTTGAGGTACTGCGGCTTTCGGGATTTGAGAAAAAGGATGCCCTGTATGTCGGAGATTCCGAGGTGGACATACTCACCGCCGAAAACGCGGGGCTCGACCTTGTTTCCGTGGACTGGGGCTTCCGCCCGAGGGAGACGCTAGAGCAAAACGGAGCGGAAATAATAATAAGCAGGCCCGGCGACCTGCTTAAATACATATAATTATTCACGTGATTTTAAAAAGAGGCAAACGGGCGGATAATATCCGCCCTTACGGCGTTTTGCGCACTACAGCCGCAACGGAGATATTAGGCTCGCCCCTTGGGGAGAGCTGTCAGCGTAGCTGACTGAGAGGGGTACCTAGTCCCTAGTTTCTATTCTCTAGTACCTATGTTGACTCCTCTCCGCCTTTTCGCCTTCGGCGAAAATCCACCTCTCCCCAAGGGGCGAGGCAAACGGTTGCCGCCCGGCGTTAAATAATTAATATTCCATCTTGAACCAATCGAAGTCGGCGGGGACTTTTGCGCCGTCGGAGTGGGCGAAGATGCCGGTCATTGTGCCGGTGTGGCGCTTGCGGTCGTTCGGCACGCCCTCGTCACACAAAAACGTGCAGGGCTCAACCGTGCCCAGCTCGGTATAGCTTTCGCCGTCAAAGCCGTACAAAAATCTGCGGGTCTGATACTCTGTCTCGATCCGAAGATATATTTTGCCGCTCGGTATCTCGATTTCGGCTACAAGCTCCTCGCCCTCGTTTCGGTTTATGACCAGTTCCAGCATGTTTTTGCCGCCGCGCTTTGTCACGTTGAACCTGATATAGGTCGCGGTGCTGTAGTAACAGGTCATGCCGGCGCGCGTTCCCTCGGCGGGTTCAAACTCCATGAGCGTTTCGGCCGCGCCGCAAAGCTCGCTTTCGCGGCACACCAGTATGTTTTTCGCCTTTACCTCATACATGTTTCCCGGCGCGGTATATAGCCGCAGTCGGGATTTTTTCTCGTCATTCAGCGATATGTAATCATAATTCGGGTTGCGCACAAACTCCCAGCGCGGTCCGAATTTATTTTGCTCAAAGTCGTCGAAAAAGTTTTCCGGCTCCCCCTCAAAGGGCGGCAGGTCGGGCGCGGTCTGTTCCTCGCTGGGTCCGTTTCCGCCGTTTATCAAAAACCAGCCGTCATCGGTCCAGGTGACCGGGTCGAGCGCGGTCTCGCGGCCAAGGGTGGTGTAGTTGCCCTTGTTGCGCCTTCCGCAAAGATACGTCGCCCACCAGTCGCCGTTTTGGTCTTCCACCAGCTTGCCGTGGCCGGTGCGCTGTATGAGCTTTTCATGGTCGGTCTGGCGCATGACGGGGTTATAGGGGCACTCCTCGTACTCGCCGAAAAGCTCCCTCGAGCGGGCGACGTTGATGCCGTGGCCGTAGCCCGTGCCGCCCTCCGCCACGATCGCGTAGTAGTATCCGCCGTGCTTCAAGATGTGGGGGCCTTCCGCGCAGCGCTCTCCGGTGCCGGCCCAGGCCGTGCGCGGACCGCTTATCAGCTTTTCGCACCTGTCGTCCAGCTCATACACCGTGGCGGCTCTGGCGATCACCATGTATTTTTTGCCGTCGTCGTCGAAAAACAGCGACGGGTCGATGTTGTCGGAATCGAGTATGATCGGTTTTGAGTAGGGGCCCTCGGGGCGCTTCGACTTCATCAAAAGCTGTCTCCGCGCCGGGCGCTCCCAATCGTTGAGGCGCAGGGTTGCGATGACATAAAACATTTTTTCGCTCTCGTCGAAAAAAATGTCGGGCGCCCAGATCCCGCGCGAGTCCATGATCTCGCTCAAGTCAAGGTATTCGGGATCGGTTATCGCGTGGCCGATCGTCTCCCAATGCACAAGATCCTTTGAATGGGATATTGGTATCGCTGGGAAGTATTGAAACGACGAGTTCGCCATGTAAAAATCGTCTCCCACTCGGATTATCGACGGGTCGGGATAAAAGCCGCGCCTTACCGGATTATTATATTTCATATTTTTGCCTTTCTTTGATAATTTGTTAAACTTGCTAAAGTATAGCACAACAATATTAATTTGGCAAGGGATTTTTTATGAGGCGTAACAGAAACTTAACTTGAAGAAGTTATTATAATATGATAAAATAAAAAAGATGTTTGATAGACTTAACAAACGGCGATGTAAAGCGGTACAGCCTCTTTAATTTAATTCATATAGGTGAATGCTTATATGAAGCATTAAGGAGGTATTGCTTATGAAATACGTACTCAGAACATTATTCATAATGTTTTTGATACTTATTCTGTTCGCGATTTTTCCGAACAAAGTAATATAACCGCTTCACAAGCCAAAAAGATAGCGGTTATATTTTAACGTAATTTTGGCTGTACCGCGTTTGCGGTGCCGTTTTGTTAAGATTATTATAGCATCGGATCCCCCTTTTGTCAAGGGGGATTTTTTACGCGGATTGTGCGGCGCGGACGGGGAAAATATTGTTGACAATCGCGGCATATTATACTATAATACAAGTTACACAGTGTAAAATTCCGAAATGTTTTTCGGCCAAACGGGAGAATTTTGTATGGAAGAAAATGGCGCGAACGTTGTGAGGAAAAAAAGCCCCGCTCTCAGGATCATGATTATTGTGATCTGCGCGCTGGCGGCGGCGGTTATAATAACTTTTTTGCTCAACAGATTCGCTTTTTCGATGATAAAGGTCAGCGGCACCGGCATGGAGCCTACCGTCATGAACGGCGAGAGATGGCTTATTGACAAGACCTTTGACGATCTCGGCCGCGGCGATATTGTGACGTTCAGCAGCGGCGGCAAGGGCGCCTCGGTCTCGCGAATAGTGGCGGTCGGCGGCGACAGTCTGTATCTGGACATGCAGAGCGGCAGATTGTACATAAACGGCGAGCTCTACGACGAGCCCTACGCGAAAACCTCACCCGGAGTGGGCGGCAGCTATATAAGCGCTCTCGCTGGCGAAGGCTACGGCAAGGAGAACCCGCTGATGATCGAGCAGGGATACGTCTTTGTTATGGGCGACAACAGGGGAAACAGCCGCGACAGCCGCGAGTTCGGCCCGATAGCCGAGAGCGACGTGTTCGGCATAGTTAAAAAAAAGATAAAATAAAAGGGAAGCAAAAATACGCTCAGAGGGAGATGACGGCTATGAAAAATTTGAATAACGACGGCGGCAGAATAAAGCTTTACGCGTTCAACAATTTGACAAAAACGCTGAGCTTTAATATTTACGACGTGTGCTACGCCAAGAGCGAGCGTGAGCAGAAGGACTATATCGCGTATATTGACGAGCAGTATAACTCGGAGCGTCTGACAAACATTTTGCTCAAGGTCACCGAGATAATCGGCGCCAACGTGCTGAGCATCTCCAAGCAGGATTACGAGCCCCAGGGCGCCAGCGTCAACCTGATGATAAGCGACGATTCGATGAAGCCTGCCCAGCCCACATACAGCAGCACGGTCGCGGGGGACGAGATCATGGCCCACCTCGACAAGAGTCATGTCACGGTGCACACCTATCCCGAGTACCACCCCGACAAAGCGATCTCCACCTTTCGCGTGGACATCTGCGTTTCCACATGCGGCAAGATATCGCCGCTTAAGGCTCTGGATTTTCTGATAGGCAGCTTTGACTCCGACATAATCACGGCGGACTACCGCGTGCGCGGCTTCACGCGTGACCTTGACGGCAAAAAGCTGTTCATCGACCACGACATAACCTCGATACAGGACTATATAGACAAAAAAACTCTCGAGCGCTACGACGCGATAGACGTCAATGTTTATCAGTGCAACATGTTCCACACCAAGCTGCTGATAAAGGAGATCGATCTTCAGAATTATCTGTTCAAGACCGACGTTTATGAGCTTGACCCAAAAACCAGACTGAATATCAGCCACAGCCTGCGCCGCGAGATGATCGAGATATTCAGCGGCCAGAATATTTATTGACGGAGGGCAGGGTATTGCAGCAGAACAGGGCCCCGATACACGAGGCTTTACAAATTTTCAAATCAAAAAGAATAGTGCCGTTTGACGTGCCCGGTCACAAGCGCGGCAAGGGTAATCCCGAGCTGACGGCTTTCCTGGGCAAACAGTGCATGGAGACCGACGTCAACTCGATGAAGCCTCTCGATAACCTGTGCCACCCGGTGTCGGTTATCCGCGAGGCCGAGGAGCTGGCGGCCGAGGCCTTCGGCGCGCGGCACGCTTTTTTCATGGTCAACGGGACCACAAGCGCGGTCCAGGCCATGATTTTTTCCTGCGTGAAAGAGGGCGAAAAAATAATACTCCCGCGAAACGTCCACCGCAGCGCGATAAACGCTCTTGTGGTAAACGGAGCGATCCCGGTCTACGTCGATCCCGGCGTCAACAAACGGCTGGGAATACCGCTCGGGATGAGCGTCGACGACGCGCGTCTCGCGATAGAAAATAACCCGGACGCCAAAGCCGTGTTCGTCAACAATCCCACATACTACGGCGTTTGCAGCGACCTCAAAAAAATTGTGGAGATCGCCCACCGCGCGGGAATGACGGTGCTTGTCGATGAGGCTCACGGCACGCATTTTTATTTCGGGGACGGTCTGCCGCTCAGCGCTATGGCGGCGGGAGCTGACATGGCGGCCGTGAGCATGCACAAAAACGGCGGCTCCCTGACTCAGAGCTCTTTTTTGCTTATCAATAATTATATCAGCGAGGGCTACACCCGTCAGATCATAAACCTGACCCAGACCACCAGCGGCTCGTATCTTCTGATGTCGTCGCTTGATTTGTCCAGAAAGAACCTTGCGCTAAACGGAAAGAAAATTTACAAAAAGGTCGTCGGTCTCGCGGATTACGCCCGCGACGAGGTCAACAGGATCGGCGGCTACTACGCATTCGACAAAGAGATAATTGACGGAAAGGCCGCGTATGATTTCGACTCGGCCAAGCTCTCGATACACACCCGCGACATAGGCCTCGCCGGGATCGAGGTCTACGACATTCTGCGCGACGACTACGACATACAGATCGAGTTCGGGGATATAGGCAATATACTGGCGATAATTTCTGTCGGAGACACCGACCTGATGATCGAGCGGCTGATCTCGGCCCTGAGCCAGATTGAGCATATTCACCGCCGACCGAGTGCGGGAATGCTGGACCACGAGTATATTGCGCCCGAAGTGGTGCTGGCGCCCAAGCGGGCGTTCTACGCGCCCAAGCGGGCGGTGCCCATCGAGAAGAGTGCGGGAATGGTGTGCAGCGAGTTTGTGATGTGCTACCCGCCGGGCATCCCGATCCTCGCGCCCGGCGAGCGGATAACCGGTGAGATACTCGAGTACATAGCCTACGCAAAAGAAAAGGGCTGCTTCATGACAGGGACCGAGGACGTAAAGCTTGATTACATCAACGTCGCGTCGGTATAACTCCATAGCAGCCTCCCCCTCAGCCGCCTTCGGCGGCAGCTCCCCCTCCTAAAGGAAGGGGAGCCTGTATTTGCCTCCCCTGCGTAAGTGGGGGGAGGGGGGAACCGCGATAGCGGTGGAAGGGGAACCTCGCCCGTCCGTTTGCCTCGCCCCTTGGGGAGAGGTGTCAGGCGAAGCCTGACGGAGAGGGGTTAACGTAGGAACTATGGGCGGACGACTCCGGATGCCCGGCACCTTTGGCAATAAAAAAAGCGGCTCGGTTGAGCCGCTTAAATTTTTGGTTTTACTGCGCTGCGTCTATTGTTACCGTCTGAGTCGCGTCGTCCCAGCCGACCGTGTAGCCGAAGGCCTCGGAGACGAATCTGATCGGAACGTACATGCGTCCGCCGCCCGCCTCGTCATACTGCTTTACAAACGCCTCTGTGTCCATCGGGGTGACTACTGTCTGTCCGAGGTCGGAGATCTTGAAGATATTTGTCGAACCTTCCTGTATTATATACATGTCGGTCTTGTCCAAGATAAGCGCGGAGTTTATGTTCTCGTCGTACTTAACCGTTTTTCCCATGTTTTCCGACACGAAGCGAATGGGAACAAAAGTTCTGTCGTCCTGCTCTATGATCTCGCCCATATCGGACGGTATCTCGGACGGAACGCCGTTTAAAACAATACTCTGCGCGACCGCGAAAGCGGGCATGGTGCCGCATAATGTTATGCACAAGGCCGCGAGCAACGCTGTTAATTTTTTCATAACTAAAACTCCTCCATAATCAAAAGTAATGTAATTATAACACAATCGCAGCGAAAATTCAAGTGTTAATTTTAATTACGCCATAATAACGATCTCGTTATCCGTGTTCATCAGATATATCACCAGATACTGAACGCCTTTTTCGTATCTGACATAAGAATTTTTGCCTCGGGCGTCGAACTCGCTCTGAGTATAGCCCGCCGCCTCAAGGGCTTTTATGTAGGCGTTGTAGGCGTCCATATCCATATCGTACTCGTAATATGTGTTTCCGTCCTCAACGTCGGTGTCGGTGCAGGGCTTTCCGGTCACGCTCTCGAATTTTGGTATGGTCGACTTAGCGTAAAACTCATACGTGCCGTCTCCGGTCGGCCATTGATAGGCGGGATCGTCGTAGGTCTTGCCGTTTGAGTCGGGAGGCAGCGAGTCGTCGGGCTGCGCCGTGGCCGCGGGCGTCTGAGCGGGCGCGGAGTTTTGTCCGCCGCCGTTATTGCCGCCTCCGCTGTAGCCGGGATACAGGCCGTCGTTGTCGTCATCGAAAAATCCGTCAAAATAGTCGCCGAAATCATCGTAGTCATCGTAATCATCATACATGCCGGGATAGTTATGCCCGTTGTGATCATTTCTGTGTCTGTAGCTTGAGATCAGCGACGCGGCTGTCAGCGTGACCAGGCATGCCAGAATGACCACTCCCGAAACAATGCCGATAATTATCGCGGCGGTCTTACCCGAGCTTTTTTTCTTGGGCGCCGGAACAGGCAGGTTTTGCGGTTCGGCCGCCGCGGCGGTTTCCTCCCGCTTCACCATCATGCCGCAGGATTCGCAGAATTTGTCGCCGTCTTTGAGTTCTTTTCCGCAGTTTGAACAAAACATATTATTCACTCCATTCTTTAAAAATATCAGCGTAATTTATCATAAACTTATCATTATAATTATAACACGCACGCCGAATAATTGTTTACGTGAATGTGAACAATTTATTATTTTATTGTTATACCATCACCGCGCCGCTTTGGATGTCGCCCTCGGTGGTGAGCAGCGTCAGCTTGCCGTCGTGCTCGGCCGAGAGTATCATTCCGCAGGACTCGAGGCCCATCATTTTTCTCGGGGGCAGATTGGCGATAAACAGGACGTTTTTGCCAACAAGCTCCTCGGGCTTGTAGAACTTCGCGATGCCCGACAGTATCTGCCGCGTCTCTCCGCCGCACTCCAGCTCGAACCGAAGCAGCTTTGAGGACTTGGGCACCTTTTCGCAGACCTTGACCTTTCCGACTCTCACGTCAAGCTTCAGAAAGTCGTCAAAGTTTATATCGTCCTTAAAGGGCTCGATCTCGGGAGCGGCTTCCGCCTCGCTTGACGCCGCGAACTCCGCGGCCAGTTCCTCGAGCTTTTTGTCCGCGTCGATCCTGGCGAACAGCGGCTCGGGGCTGCCTACCTTGCTTCCCGCCTCGGTCACACCGAAGATTCCCGCGCTTTCCGCGCTCAAATCGGCGGCGTTTATCTGCGCCTTGATCTTTTCGGATGTCTCGGGCATAAACGGCGACAGCAGCGACGCTACGATCCTGATCGCCTCCACAAGATTATACAGCACGGTGCCGAGCCTCGGCATATCCGCCTCGTTCTTGGCGAGTATCCACGGCGTCGTCTCGTCGATATATTTGTTGGCGCGGTTCACTATTTTCCATATCTCGTCAAGCGCGTCGGCGACGTGCAGGGTCTCCATCTTCCCGGTGATTTTTTTAAGCGCGCCCGATGCGACGGTTTTCAGGTCGTCGTCAAACTCGCCCGAAACGTCTCCGGGTTGTATCACGCCGTCGAAATATTTGTTTACCATCGAGACCGTTCTGTTTACCAGATTGCCCAGTGTGTTGGCAAGATCCGAGTTGAAGCGGCTGATGAATATGTCGTAGGTGATGTTGCCGTCCTGGGCGAAGGGCATCTCGTGCAGCGAGTAGTACCTCACGGCGTCAACTCCGAAATGGCGCACCAGATCGTCGGCGTAGATAACGTTGCCGCGGGATTTTGACATTTTTTCCTCGCCGAACAGCAGCCACGGGTGGCCGAACACCTGCTTGGGCAGCGGTTCGCCCAGCGCCATCAGCATGATCGGCCAGTAAATCGTGTGGAACCTCAAAATGTCCTTGCCGATAATATGCACGTCGGCGGGCCAGTATTTTTTGTAGTCCTCGCCGGGAGCTCCCGGCGTGTAGCCCAGAGCCGTGATATAGTTCGAGAGCGCGTCGACCCACACGTAGATCACGTGGCCGGGGTCGAACTCAACGGGTATGCCCCACGAAAAGCTGGTGCGCGACACGCACAGGTCTTGAAGGCCGGGTTTTAAGAAATTGTTTATCATCTCTTTTTTGCGCGCCTCGGGCTGAATAAACTCGGGGTGCTCCTCGATATGCTTTATCAGTCTGTCCTGATACTTGCTGAGCTTTAAGAAATACGCTTCCTCGCGGGTTTTGTGGACCTCTCTGCCGCAGTCGGGGCACTTGCCGTCAACCAGCTGCGACTCGGTCCAGAACGACTCGCAGGGCGTGCAGTAAAGGCCCTCGTACTCGGATTTATAAATATCGCCCTGCTCATACAGCTTGGTGAATATCTTCTGCACCGCCTTCTCGTGATAGTCGTCGGTGGTGCGGATAAATATGTCGTAGCTGATGTTCAGCATGTCGGCTATCTCTTTTATCTCGCCCGCGATCTTGTCAACGTGCTGCTTGGGCGTGATTCCCGCCGCCTCGGCCAGCTCCTGTATTTTCTGGCCGTGCTCGTCGGTGCCGGTGCAGAAGCGCACGTCATAGCCCATATAGCGCTTGAATCTGGCTATGGCGTCGGTCAGTATCAGCTCGTATGTGTTGCCGATGTGCGGCTTTTTGGAAGTGTAAACTATCGCGGTCGTTATATAGTATTTTTCTTTATTACACATAATATTTTCTCCTGTCTTTATTTTTGATATATCCGTTTCAGACGGCAGCCAATCGCTACGCCTCGTATTTGATCCCGAAATGGTCGTATGCCTTCGGGGTCACTACCCTGCCGCGGGACGTTCTGTTTATGAATCCGATCTGCATCAGATACGGCTCGTAAACATCCTCGATGGTTCCGGCTTCCTCGCCGATGGTTGCGGCCAGAGTCTCGAGCCCCACGGGCCCTCCGCCGTAGTGATCGATTACCGTCATAAGCATTCGTTTGTCTATCGCGTCAAGACCCAGCGAGTCGATCTCAAGCCGATTGAGGGCATCCCTCGCCAGTTCCTTGCTTATCGCTCCGGCCCCGTCTATCTGCGCGAAGTCCCTGACGCGCTTCAAAAGGCGGTTGGCGATCCTCGGCGTCCCGCGGGAGCGCATCGCTATTTCTTCCGCGCCTCCGCCGTCGGTGTTTATTCCCAGGATGCCCGCGCTGCGCTCCACGATTTTTCTGAGGTCTCGGGTTCCGTACATGTCAAGGCGATTGATTATGCCGAACCTGTCCCGAAGGGGCGCCGCCAGCGCTCCCGCGCGGGTGGTGGCTCCCACCAGCGTGAACTTCGGCAGGTCGAGCCTGATCGAGCGGGCCGACGGGCCCTTGCCGATTATTATGTCAAGGGCGTAGTCCTCCATGGCGGGGTACAGTATTTCCTCTACGCTGCGGCTCAGGCGGTGTATCTCGTCCACAAACAGTATGTCGTTGGGCTGCAGATTTGTCAGCAGCGCCGCCAGGTCGCCGGGCTTCTCGATCGCGGGACCCGATGTGATCCTTATATTTACGCCCATCTCGTTGGCGATTATCCCCGCCAGAGTGGTTTTGCCCAGCCCGGGCGGACCGTAAAACAGCGTGTGGTCAAGAGGCTCGCCTCTCTGCTTGGCAGCCTCAATAAATATTTTCAGATTTTCCTTGACCTTGTCCTGACCGATATACTCGTCAAGCGTTTTGGGACGCAGACCGAATTCGATCTGCGCGTCTTCGTTCTGCTCGGTGGTCGAGACGATCCGCTCCTCGCCGCTATCCGCGATGCTGCTTGTGTTGATTGCCAACTGTTTCACTCATTTCTATATGGTAATATTTTGTCTATCGGTAATATTTTATATCAGGTTTTTAAGACCGTGCTTTATTATATCTTCGACCGAGGCGCCCTCGGGCGCGTCGTTTATCGCTCTGCGCGCTTCCTCGCCCGAGTAGCCCAGCGCCGTCAGCGCCGATACCGCCTCAAGAGCCGCTCCGCTCTCGGAGCTATCGTCCGCGATCCGCGCTATGTCGTATCCCTTGAGCTTGTCTTTAAGCTCAAGTATCAGGCGCTTGGCGCCCTTGGGCCCCAGGCCCTGGGTGTGCTTTGAAAGATACGCCGCGTCGTCGCTCATCACACACAGCACCAGCTTGGAGGGCGAGATGTTCGAGAGCAGGCTGACCGCGGTCTTGGCTCCGACACCGCTGACGCCGAGGAGCATTTCGAAAATGTTGCGCTCCTCGAGCGTGGCAAAGCCGTACAGCGCGAATATATCCGACGCGGTCTTTATATTCAGATAGGTATAAAGCTGCGCGGTGCTTCCCTCGTCGCCGAGTGCGTTTAGCGTCGCGGCGGTGGCGCGCAGCCTGTAGGCCACGCCGCCGCAGTCTATAACCGCGCAGTCATCGGTTTTTAAAACCAGTTTTCCTTCAATATAATAAAGCATGTTTTATTTCTCCGTTTGATTTAATAAAGGCCTAAAAACTTTCATCATCATATTATACCAAACGAGTAAGATTTTATCAAGGGGTAAAATAAATTAATTTCCGCGTTTATTTCGGCGCTTTGCCGAGATATATTTTTTGCACAAAGCATATTGACTTTTTTTAAGAAAAGATGTATAATTTATTATAACTGGCGGTGTATGCCGCGAGGATTGCAATATTTATGTATAAAATATTAAAATTTTATTATTAAGGAGGGTTTTTATGAGAACCTTAAGGAAAACTTTAGCATTGGTGCTTGCCATCGCTATGGTGCTCACAACCTTCGGAGCCGTGACGGTTTCGGCTGATTCATACGCCGACACAAACGGTCACTGGGCCGAGGGCGTGATCGACACATGGTCGGGTTACGGCGTGATCCAGGGCGACGGCGGTTACTTCAGACCCGACGATGCGATCACCCGCGCCGAGGTGGCGCAGATAACGCAGAATGTTATCGGCTATGTAACATCGGCACCCAATTCATTTATCGACGTTGCGGATAACGCGTGGTACACGGACGCGGTCCTCAAGCTGGTGGCGGCAGACGTTCTGACCGGAAACGGTGACGGCACAATGACGCCCGACGCCAACATGACCCGTGAGGAAGCAATGACTATGCTGAGCAGAGCCTACGGCCTCGCGCCCGTTAACAACATGGCGGGCATCACCAATTATGCCGACTATTCGAGCATATCGGAGTACGCGCAGGGCTACATCGGCGCCATGACGGCGGCGGGTTATGTGGGCGGCTATCCCGACGGCACGATCAGACCCAAGGACAACATCGCCAGAGGCGAGTTTGTCAAGATACTTGACAACATGATCAAGCTTTACATCACGGGCCCCGGAACATACGGCCCCGGCTATTTCGGCGGAATCGTTATGGTTAAATCCGGCGGCGTTACGCTGAACGGAGTTATCGCCGACAAGGCGGTCGTTTCTCCGTTGGTATCCGGAGACGTTATCACAAACAACGCTCAGCTCACAAACGGCGTGCTCAATCTTTCCGATTCCGCTACCGTTAACTCCGAGCAGGGCAACGGCACATCGCTCAGCGGTGTTATAGCGAACAACTATTACGGCGGCTATAACGGCAGCTATGGCGGCGGTTCGGGCGGCGGCGTATCCGGCGGAACCAGAAGCTACACTATCAACTTCTATGTTGACGGCGATTTATACGCGACAAAGACAGCAAGCTACAACACATACCTCAGAGCTTCTCTTCCCGTTGATCCCACAGCTCCGAACAGAGTATTCGTCGGCTGGTACACAAGTCAGATCGACGCTAACAGCGCCGAAACTCTTGCGCCCGTTGATCCTTCAACGACAAGAGTGACGAGTTCGATAAGCTATTACGCGGGATTCAAAGAGTTGTCATCGGCTCCCACACAGGCTCCCACGGTTTCGATCACGGATCCCTCCGAGGAATACGATCCCTCGGCTCCCACTGAAATTAAAGCCGAGCTGGTAAGCGAGGACGGAAAAGACGTGACCGTAAATTCAGTTGTCTGGAAGGGCACAGAGTCGGCGGGTCAGTCACTCACGCTCGCGAAGGACAGAGATTACACGATCGAGGGAAATACGGTTAATTTTAAAGAAGAATTTTTGAAGAGCCTCTATAACGGAACCCATAAGGTTCAGATACAGACCGACGCGGGAACAGTTTCGTTTGATATCGTTGTAAGCGGTTCCGAAATAGCGGAGCCCACGGCGGCGCCCGCTTCCGAGGCGCCGGCTACAGAGGCGCCCGCAACAGAGGCGCCCGCAACAGAGGCGCCCGCAACGCAGGCACCCGCGACGCAGGCACCCGCAACGCAGGCGCCCGCAACGCAGGTACCCGCAACAGAGGCGCCCTCAAAGTTATATACCGCCACGCTTAAAGTAAACGGCGGCGAAGGCACGCTGACAGCCTCGGCGGCTCAGCCCACATCGGCACCCGAACAGCCCACAACAGCGCCCGAGCAGCCCACAGAGAATCCGGATAATCCTCCGGCAGTAGGCGGCGAGGCCAAGGTATGGAACTTTGCCGAGGGCGAGTGGAAAGATTTCTCGTTCTTACTTGATGAAAACGGCGCTTCGCAGAAGACCGTAGACGGCATAACCGTAGGTGCGGTCAAGGGCGTAAGCGGAGGAAAGAGCATCACGACGAGCGCGGAGGACGGACTCAAGCTCAGCGCGTCGGGAAGCTGCTACTTCTCATATACGGCGGCCGAGGCCGGAACGATCAAGTTCACCGTAAAGGCATCGGGAGATTCGCCGTACAAGAAAGACGGAGACACAACGTTAAGGTCAATAAAGATAACAAAGGGCACAGAACAAGAGAAAGAGGACACGTACTGCAGCGCGGATCCGCTTGTGCTGACGAAGGATTACTCGTATGAGCTGGCGGCCGGCGAGACCATAAAGGTAGCGGGCGGCACAAACGGATTCTATCTCCCGGCTCTGAGCTTCACTATGGGTGGCGGCGGCTCGGTTGAGCCCGAACCTGCTGAGCCCACAGAGACTCCTTCGGCGGGCGGCGCAACGGCGGCTCCCGTGCCCGAGGGTTCGAGCACATACACGGTTGACAAAAACGAGCTCATAAGCCAGGGCAAAAAGCTGACAGACGACGCCAATGTTACCGTTGTGAACAAGTACAGCGGAGAGGTCGGCGAGGACAAAGATCCTCAGATCCTGACGATAGGCGGCAAAGAATTTGACAGCACAAGCTTCCTGAGAGTAAGAAGCCAGAACACCAAGCCGAAGTCGGTAAGCGACCTGACATTCTTCGCCTCCACGGGCGCCACGAACGCTGACGGTTCGCCTTCAAGCTTTGACTGCACGATACTTGAGATAACTCCTCATGTTGACGGAGTATTCAAGATATATTACAGACGTCAGCCCGACAGCGGAACAACCGAATTTACTCCCGAAAACGGCAAAGACACCAAGCTTGCCGACGAGACGACTGCCGCGGTTCCCTGCGTTTCGGAGAATATCGAAACAATGAGCGAGGGCAATGACTACGGCTACGGCACAAAGACATGGAACCTCAGCAAGGATAAGCTTTACGGCCTCTGGGCGGGCGGCACGACCGGCGTGATCTACGGATATGAGTTTATACCCGCGGCGCTCGCTTCCGACGCGACTGCCGAGGCTGCGGATCTGACACCCGTTGAGGATGAAGCAGGTCTTTACAAGTATATACGCGAGCAGTACGTTGACGACAATCTGGATATAAGCTTCGGCATACCTCAAGACAATCCCGAGATCACGTATAACACAACGTTCGGCAGCAAGAATATCACCGTATACAGCAAGGGCGAGGGAACGGCTCCCAAGCTCGGAAGCGCGAAGAACTATGACGGCGGCAGAATTATCCTGAGAAAAGGCACAATGGCTCAGTGGGATGTTGACCTCAACAACGTTATCGCGGTTTACGCACCCTACGATTGCAAGATCAAGGTAAGAGCCGGTCAGTCGAGCGGAACAGATGGCCAGGATACCACAATGACTATCAACGCTCAGACGGGACTTGGCACCGACAACCCGACTAAAAAGGAGCTTTCGTACACATTGAATGTAAGAAATGGCGATATTGACGTTCCCGAGACATACAGCGCCAAAGCGGGCGACATTGTATACTTCTGGTTTGACAGCGGAGCCGGAACGGTTATTTCGTTCACACTGCTCAAGGACGAAGGCGGCTCCGAGCCCGAGCAGCCCACAACAGCACCCGAGCAGCCCACAACAGCGCCCGAGCAGCCCACAGAGAATCCGGACAATCCTCCGGCAGTAGGCGGCGAGGCCAAGGTATGGAACTTTGCCGAGGGCGAGTGGAAAGATTTCTCGTTCTTACT
>CANRHV010000011.1 GCA_947630505.1 uncultured Monoglobus sp.
CCGTCTTTCACGTAATCGGTTTTTACGACCGCGGTCATAAACTGTTTTCCGAATTTCGGCGGACGTCCCTTTATTTGACGTATGCCGTGGTTATATACGCACTGCGCAATGCTTGAGGCGTATTTCATGTACGCGTCCATGGTGCGGTCCGATACCGGAATGTTTTTGGGATTGTCCACGCTTCCGGAGGTCACGGCGTAATGGATGACCGGATAGGCGGTTATCAGGTTTTCCTCTCCGCGCGTCATCCGCTCGATCGCCTCCGCGTAGTCGTCGTATACCGAGAAGGGAACCTTCATTTTATAGTCATCCACGGAACGGATCTCGCTGAAGCCGTACTTTTTGCCGTACTCCGTATTCTCGTTATCGCGCACTATACGTATCAGCAAATCACGGCTGTACGCCCCGGCGTTCATACACATGTCAACCGCCTCATTATAATTGTTGTACTCCTCGTACAACGGATTTTCCGGTGTTATATCCTCGGGGATTTCTAATCTATGTAACATTTTTTCCTCCTGATTTTCGGCTTTAAAAATTAATCCAGTCCCAAGTCTATGCCGTTGTTCTTTATAATCGAATAATACGCCTCTTTATTCTTGTCATCGGGCAAGCCGCCGGGAGTCGCGTTAACCTCGACAACCACATACTCGTTGTCGCCTATCAGCAAATCAATGCCCAAAATCGGCAAATTGAACAGCGACGCGACCTTTTCGCATAACGCTTCGGTTTCTTTATCAATCGGATAATCCGTCATTTCTCCGCCCTGATGAACATTGGAGCGGAACTCGTCGGGATTATTTGAGTTGCGCATTGCCGAATAGAAATATTTTCCGTTCAGCATAACAACGCGGACGTCTCTGCCGAATGAGGTGGAAATATATTCCTGCGCTATATAAGCAATGCCCGGCTTTACGTTTGACAGTAATTCGTCAAATTCCTTCTCGTCATGAATAAGCTCCACACCGGTGCCGCCGAAGCCGTTGTCGGGCTTTACGATAAACGGAGGCTTAAGATTTTCCAAAATATATTCCCTGTCGGTGTGGTGGAAGAAAACCAGAGTTTTAGGGATCCTTATGCCCGCGGCCGCCAGTCTTCCGTAAGTTATGATCTTGCTTCTTGTCGCCGCAACCTCGTCGATGTTTATCAGGCATTTTGAACCCGCCGCGATCAGAAGTCTCTCTGCTATAAGTCCGTCCGTGTTTGAAACCGACGGCCAGAACGACTCGGGAATGTCGATCTCTTTTCCTCTGTAGCGCAGCTTGAGCTTTTGTCCGGATTCGATCGACATATGAAGAAAGTCAATAACCATCGGGTCAAACAATTTGTCGCCGTTGTCGAAAATGTGATCGCCGTATTTTTCCAGCAAATCGTCCACGTTTGAAAATAACGTATAAGGTTTTTTATTCATCTTTCTTCCTCCGAAAATATATTATTTATTGTTTTCCGTCATATATGCGGCGGTTTTCATTACGTCCTCGGATACGACGCCGGGGAAATCGTCATTAATTTTTTTGAGTCCGGCAATCAAATCATCCGGCGTTTCAAATCCGCCGATAATAATTTCGCAGTATTGAATTATTCTGTCCGGCAGGCGCGTCATGCTGTGAAGCATCGATTTAACGCAGTCGCGCTCGCTGAGCCTGTTGAAGGTTTCCTCGTCAATTTCGGGTATTTTGAAGTTGAGTGTATATTTGAGGTTTTCAACATCCGAATACTTAGAAGAGCTGCCGAATACCGACTCCGCGTATATGACAAGCGGGTTCCTGCCCTCCGCCGCGGCAGCCGTGGTAGTCATTCCCGACCATCTGGGATTGACCTCGATGATGTACCACTTGCCTTCTTTGAAAATCAAATCTACGTTAGCTCCGGCGCCGAATTTGAAATCGTTGGCAAGCTTAATAAGCGACTCCTGCATTTCCTTAAGATTATATCTTTCCGCCGTTACCGGACCGAATTTAATCTGATGGTACGGATCGGAGATATTTTTATCGGTAGTAGAGTTAAAATACGCTGAGGGAACATGGTATTGTCCGTCCGCTCCGAAAATATCGGTGCCGATATTCTCGCCCTGTATCATTTCCTCGACTATGAGGTCGGCATTGTTGTTTTCGGAATTAAGAACCGCCTTCGCCTCCTCGAAACTTTGGGCGATTTCGATTCCCGTGGAGCCTGCGCCGATGGTTCCCTTTATGATAACGGGATAATTAAGACGGCTGATTTTGTATAAAATATACTCCTTATATACGTTGTTCGTTATGTTTTTGATTTCTCTTTCCGCCCAATACTGGTCGTTGTGAACGAAAACGCTTTCGGCGACGTTAAATCCGTAATTGCGCAGCGCCATGGACGAACGCCACTTGTCATAAAACGCCAGCGACGAAAACAGCGTGTGCGATATGGTGCGTATGCCCTTTTCGCGGAGCTTTTCGGCTACAAGGGAATCCTTGATAAAGTTCCAGTCAATAGGCGTGTTTGCAGTCGAAATTTCTATCGCCGCGTCGGGGTCGAGGCCGATAATGATATCGGCGATTTTGTCCGCGCTGTCCCGGGAGTTGGTAATGACGTACTTAACCTTTTTTGGATAAACCGAAATTTCTCCGTTTGTAATATCCAAGAGAATGCCGCCGCCGTTTGACGTCACAAAATAAAACTCGTGCTCCGGATAATGCTCCGCGAGATCGTCCCATAAGTCGGCTCTTTTGGGATAAAACATCGCGGATGAACGCGACGTAACGTCCTTTGACGATGTGTTGTAAAACACTATTTTCATAATTTTACCTCTTTTTTATATTTATTATCTTATAATTTTTCTTGTTTTAACCCGCGAACTGCGCTCTGTACAAATTCGCGTACTCTCCGCCCAGCTTTAAAAGCTCGTCATGGCTGCCCTGCTCAACGATATGTCCGTCTTTCATGACTAAAATTATGTCCGCGCCGCGAATCGTCGATAGGCGGTGGGCTATGATAAAGCTCGTTCTGCCTTCGCGCAGTCTGTTGACGGCCTCCTGTATCTGTGCCTCGGTTTTGGTGTCGACCGAGCTTGTCGCCTCGTCGAGGATCAGAATATTCGGCTTCGTCAAAAATGCTCTGGCTATTGTTATCAGCTGCTTTTCTCCCGCGGAGACCGAGGTCTGCTCATTATCTATTACGGTGGCATAGCCCTTGGGCAGAGATCTCACAAAATTGTCGACAAACGTGGCTTTGCACGCGTCCAAAAATTCATCTTGGGTTATTTTTCTGCCCTTCGGAACCCCGTATATGATGTTCTCGGCGATAGTGGCGCTATAAAGCCACGTGTCCTGCAGGACCATGCCGATGTTGCGTCTGAGCGCCGCGCGGCTCAGTTTGCGTATATCAATGTTTCCGTCAAGAATGATCTCGCCGCTGTCGATCTCATAAAACCGCTCGATCAGGTTGACCAGCGTCGTTTTTCCCGCGCCCGTGCCGCCCACTATCGCCACGGTCTGGCCGGGCTTTACGGTGAGGTTCATGTGCTCGATGAGCTTTTTGTCGGGCGTGTAGCTGAACGACACGTCTTTAAACTCAATTTGACCTTTAAGCTCATACTCGTCGTATGCGCCGCCGGGATCAGCCGGCTCGTCGGGGCTGTCAAGCAGCTCGTAGATCCTGTCCAGCGATACAAGGCCCGACTGCAAAATGCCGACCATCTGCGACAGCGATGTGAAAGGCTGCTGGAACTGTCTGGCATACTGAATAAACGCCTGCACCTCACCGACGCTCATGCTTCCGTTTATTATTTTTAAAGCTCCGACAAGCGCAACAACAATATAATTAATGTTGGTAACAAAGCGCGACAGAGGCTGGATCATATTAGTGACAACTGAGGCGCGCATTGACGCTTTATACAGCTCATCATTTTGAGCGTCAAAGGTTTTGACAAATTCATTCTCGCGGTTATACGCCTTTATTATATTGTGTCCTCCGACGCTTTCCTCAACGTTTGAGTTGATTTTTCCCATATACTGCCACTGTTTCATAAAGGCGGGAGCGGAAAGAGCGGACAATTTTTTTACGATAGATCCCGCCAACGGGATCAAAACTATCGTTACAAGAGCCAGCTGCCATGAAAGCGTAAGCATCATGACTATCATACCGACAAGCATAAGCAGCCAATACATAAGGTCTCCGCCGGTTTGATTGAGCGTCATGACAACATTGTCAACGTCGTTTGCCGCGCGGCTCATTATGTCTCCGCGCTTATTTGTGTCATAGTAGTTAAGCGGCAGGGTCCACAGCTTTTTTTCGACTTTTTCGCGCAGATCCGCCGCTATGCGCGCCGTTATACGCGCCGACGCGCGTCCGGCAAACCATTTGGTGACAAACTGCATGAAATATATGAGCGTGGCAAGACCCGCCCGGAAAAAGAATGTTCTCCAGTCTATGCCGCCTATTCCGAGCCCTCTTACGACAGTGTCGGTCGCGCCTCCCAGCACGCGCGGTCCAATCGCGGTGAACACGCCCGAAATTATGAGCGCGGCGATCATCAGCGCGCACCATGATCTATAGGCGGCAAAAAGACCTATAAGCCTTTTCACGGAGCCTTTGTTTATCTGATTTTTCTGATTTTTCTGATTTATCATGCCTTTTGATTTTTTCTGTGTTTTAGATCCGCTCATGCGCTCGCCTCCGTTTCGGCCTCAGGCTGGGTCGAGGCGATCTCGATATAAGTTGCGCAGCGCTCGATGAGCTCACTGTGCGTTCCCATATCCTCAATTTCTCCGTTGTTTAAAACTATGATATTGTCAGCGTCCTTGATCGAGGCGACGCGCTGGGCCACAACGATAACGGTCGCGTCTGAGCTGATCTCCTTTAGCGCGGCGCGCAGCTTTTTATCTGTCGCGTAATCGAGAGCCGAAAACGAGTCGTCAAAAAGATAGACCTTCGGCCTGCGGACGATCGCTCTTGTGATCGCCAGTCTCTGGCGCTGACCGCCCGAATAATTCGCACCGCCCTCCGATACGCGCATGTTTATGCCGTCATCTTTTTCGCGTATGAATTCCTCGGCCTGAGCCACGCGGAGCGCGTCCCATATCTCATCGTCGTCGGCGTCGCTTTTTGCGTAAAGTATGTTCTGTTTAAGGCTGCCCCCGAAAAGAAACGACTTCTGGGGAACCATGCCGATAGCCGCGTCAAGCTCGGTTTTTTTAAGTTCTTTGATATCAACGCCGTCAAACAGAACTCTGCCGCCGGTGGCGTCGGTCAAACGGGGGATAATATTGAGCAAGGTAGTTTTTCCGCTGCCCGTTGAGCCGATTATGGCGGTCTTGGTCCCGGGCTTTGCCGTGAACGAAATATTTTTAAGCACGGGCTTTACATCCGGGTCATCGGGCGCGTAAGAATAGCTTACGTTTTCGAATTTTATCACTCCGCGCGGATCGTTGAGCGAAACGGGATCCTCGCGCTCCTCGATCGAGCTTTCGGCGTCCAGCAGCTCGATGATGCGTTTTGCGGAAACCTGCGCTCTGGGCAGCATAATGAACACTACCGAGGACGAGAGAGTGGCCGTTAAAATAAACGATAAATATGTGATAAAGGCGATGATCTCGCCGACCTGTACGCCGCCGCTCAGCGCGAGCCGGCCGCCGTACCACAGAACCGCGACGGTCGCGGCGTTTACGATAAACATAAACAGCGGGATCATCAGCGTGGGTATTTGCGATGTTACCAGACCGATCTTATACAGTTCGTTATTGACCTTGCCGAATCTCTTTTTTTCGAAATTTTCCTGCACAAAAGCCCGCGCCACGCGCACGCCTGTGATCTGATCTCTCAGAATTCCGTTCGTGTCGTCGATACGCGCCTGCTGTTTGGAAAAATAGGGCACGATGTATAACAATAATATGACCGTGATAATAAGAAGAATAGGCACGGTTATCAGCACCACCACAGAAAGCGCGACGCTCTGCGCAAGCGCCATAATAACTCCGACAACAAACATTATCGGAGTGGCGACTATCACTGTCAGCGCAACCGTAAGAAACTGAATGATCTGTTCCACGTCGTTGGTCGCGCGCGTAATAAGGGTCGGCGCGCCGAAAACGGCGACCTCTTTTTGAGAGTAGGATAAGATCTTTGTATATATTTTTTTGCGCAGATCGCGCCCCGTCGACAAAGCCGTCTTTGCGCCCAAAATGCCCGCGCCGATCGCACATAAGAATTGGATGATCGACAGAGAGAGCATAAGCATGCCTTTATTTATTATGTATCCGATGTCGCCGTTTGCGACTCCGTAGTCGATAATTCCCGCGTTGATCCTGGGAAGATAAACAGAAAGCAGCGTTTGTCCAATTTGAAAAACAATAACCAAAACCACAAGTTTGACGTAGGGCTTTAGCTGCTTTCCGATAAAACCAAACATTGTAATGCCCCTTTCAAAAATTCGGTGCTTATTATTAATGAAAAATAATAAGTATTTCCCGAATATTTTACGCCAAATCGGCCCCGCGTGTCAATAGCTATGACACGAAAGGCGCGTTTTTTGACACGAACAGGCACTTTAATACTTATATACGCGCTTTTATACGCCGATCTTTGGGCACAGATGAGCGATAGGACATTCGCCGCAGCGCGGGTGCCCGGCCGGGCAGTATTCCCGCCCGTGATAGACAAGACGGTGGCAGAACGCGGTCTGGTGCTCCTCGGGCACGATTTTTAAAAGGTCGAACTCGATTTTGGTAGGGTCGCTGTTTGTCGTCAAGCCCATGCGGTTCGAAAGCCGCTTGGCGTGGGTGTCGACCACGATGCCCGGAATTTTAAAATAGTCACCTCGAACCAGATTGGCGGTCTTTCTGCCCACGCCCGGCAGGCGCAGCAGATCTTCCATCGCCTCTGGTACCTCGCCGCCGTAGTCGCTGATAAGCATTTTGCAGCAGCCGATTATGTTTTTGGCCTTGTTCCTGAAAAAACCCGTGGAGCGTATGTCCTCCCTGAGTTCGAGCTCGTCCGCGTTTGCGAAGGCGTACACATCAGGATATTTTTTGTAAAGGTCTTTGGCAACTATGTTCACCCGCTTGTCGGTGCATTGGGCGGCAAGCTGGGTGGATATCAGCAGCTGGAGCGGATTTATGTAGTCCAGTGTGCAGTCCGCGTCGGCGTAAACCTCGTCAAAAATATCAATAATCTCCAAAACTCTCGCTTTTTTGTCCGCAATTTTCTCTCTCATATCTCAAAATACCCCTTGCAAATTTTTATATTTAACATTATAATAGAAAAGTGTATTTTTTTCAACATAAAAATATTAAAAATTTATTTTTGGAGGATTAACCAATGTTTGAATTTGAGAACCTGAGCAAGACCGACCCCGAGGTCAAGGCGGCGATCGAGAAGGAGATCGGCAGACAGCGCGGAAAAATCGAGCTTATCGCGTCCGAGAACTTTGTCAGCCCCGCTGTTATGGAAGCGATGGGCACGCCCCTTACCAACAAGTACGCCGAGGGTTATCCCGGAAAGCGCTACTACGGCGGCTGCGAGTACGTTGATATAGTCGAGGATCTGGCGAGAGACCGCGCCAAAGAGCTGTTCGGCGCAGAGTTCGCCAACGTTCAGCCCCATTCGGGCGCGAGCGCCAATCTGGCGGTGTTCTTTGCCGCCATGGAGCCGGGCGACACGTATCTCGGCATGAACCTTTCCGAGGGCGGACATCTGAGCCACGGTTCGCCTGTCAATATTTCGGGCAAATATTTTAACGTCGTGCCCTACGGCGTTGACCCCGAGACATGCAGAATAGATTACGACAAGGTGCGCGAATTGGCCCTTGAGCACAAGCCCAAGCTGATACTTGCGGGCGCCAGCGCCTACGCGCGCGAGATAGATTTTAAGAAGTTCCGCGAGATCGCCGACGAGGTCGGCGCCTACCTGATGGTCGACATGGCCCACATCGCGGGTCTGGTGGCCGCGGGTCTGCACCCCAGCCCGGTGCCATACGCCGATTTTGTCACGACCACGACCCACAAAACCCTGCGCGGACCCAGAGGCGGCCTGATCCTCTGCAAGGAGGAGTACGGCCCGATGATAAACAAGGCCGTGTTCCCCGGAAGCCAGGGCGGCCCCCTTATGCACGTTATCGCCGCCAAGGCGGTCTGCCTCAAGGAAGCCCTGTCGGATGATTTCAAGGCTTATCAGCTGCAGGTCAAGAAAAACGCCGCCGCCCTCGCCGAGGCGCTGCAAGCCCGCGGTATAGACATAGTTTCGGGCGGCACCGACAACCACCTGATGCTCGTCAGCCTGATAAAGCAGGGCCTGACCGGCAAAGAGGTCGAGCATATGCTGGACGAGGTGGGTATCACCTGCAACAAGAACACGATCCCCGGCGACCCCAAGAGCCCGTTCGTGACAAGCGGAATCAGACTGGGCACGCCCGCCGTGACGACTCGCGGCTTTAAAGAGGACGACATGGTCGAGGTTGCCGAGCTCATCTCAATGATAATCAAAGATTTCGAGGGCAATCGCGACGAGGTCGCAAAGCGCGTCCAAGCGCTCTGCGCCAAGCACCCGCTTTATGAATAATAAAACCCCGCTGGCGGATAGACTGCGTCCCGCGACCTTAGATGAGGTTGTGGGGCAGCAGCATATTTTGGGCAAAAACCGAATACTGCGAAACATAATCGAGAGCGGGAATATTCCGAACATGATATTCTACGGTCTTTCGGGCACGGGCAAGACCACCGTGGCGAACATAGCCGCCAAAGCCTCAAACAAGACGCTCTATCGGCTCAACGCTACCAACGCGTCGGTCTCGGATATCAAAAACATTGTCAAAGAGAGCGACGGTCTGTTCGGCCAGAACGGCATTTTGCTTTATTTGGACGAGATCCAGAATTTCAACAAAAAGCAGCAGCAGTCGCTGCTTGAGTACACGGAAAACGGGAAAATAACGCTTATCGCCAGCACGACCGAAAACCCGTATTTCTATATATATAACGCTATTTTAAGCCGCTGCACGGTGTTCGAGTTCAGACCTCTCACCGCGGAGGACATCGAGTGTGCTCTGCGCCGCGCGGTTAAGTGGGTCGGGGAGCATGATTTCCCCGATTCGAAGATAATCTGCGGCGACGATGTGTTTCGGCATTTGGCCGAAAAATCGGGCGGCGACGTGCGCAAGGGGCTGAACGCCCTTGAGCTTGCGGTAATGTACTCAAAGCCGAATCAAAACGGCGACATCGAGATAACGCTCGAGATGGCCGAGCAGTGCACTCAAAAGAAGGCGTTTCAGTTCGACAAAAAGGGCGACAACCGGTACGACGTGATGAGCGCGCTCCAGAAGTCGATCCGCGGCAGCGACCCGAACGCGGCCGTCCACTATCTGGCGCGGCTGATCGAGGCCGACGATATTCAGTCTATCTGCCGCAGAGTTATGGTGACCGCCTGTGAGGATATCGGCCTCGCCTATCCGCAGGCTATATCTATAGTCAAGGCCTGCGTAGACAGCGCGCTGATGCTCGGGTTTCCCGAGGCGAGGATCCCGTTGGCCCACGCGGTTATCCTGCTGGCGACCGCGCCGAAATCCAACTCGGCGATAACAGCGATAGACGCCGCGATAAAGGATATCGAGAGCATAGACGTGGGCCCGATACCCAGGCAGCTTCAAAACAAGCACTACGACGGCGAGGGAGAGATAGCCAAAGGCCAGAACTACCTGTATCCCCACAGCTATCCGAATCATTACGTTGAGCAGCAATACCTGCCCGACAACATAAAAGACAAAATATACTATGAGTTCGGCGAAAACAAAACCGAGCAGGCCGCCAAAGAATACTGGAAGAGAATAAAAAAGCAGAAATAAATTTTCTGCTTTTTTAAATTATTTTGAAATATTTGCTTGACAAGGAATTTATTTTGTGTTATCATTATAATCTGTTTAAAATGAGTTACTGTGCATATTTTGCGGGATCGGCGCTTTCGGGCGTCGGGAACAATACCCGAAAAACCGCGTGGATACGTGGGTTTTGGGGAATCGGGAAATTTTCGTGATTTGTGCGCGGTCGCGGCGGATTTTGGTGAAATAATTATGAAAATCGGTTTTGAAAAACGCCGTTTAAGTTTTGAAAAAATTAAAAATCGTATGATCGCCCGGCACGCTTTTTAAAATGCGCGGATTACCGGGCTAGGTTTGCGACTTTGATATAAATTTTTACGAGAGGTGATCAGTTTTATGCCACATCCTGTGAAACTTGGCGAAAATGTCCGCATGAGCTACGGAAAGATCAACGAGGTTCTCGAGATGCCGAATCTCATCGAGATTCAGACTAATTCCTACAAATGGTTTTTGGAGGAGGGACTGAAGGAGGTCTTTCATGACGTTTCGCCTATAACGGATTATACAGGCAATCTTATCTTGGAGTTTATCGACTATCACTTGGAAAACACACCTAAGTACGATATTGAAGAATGTAAAGAGCGTGATGCGACATACGCGGCGCCTCTCAGAGTAAAGGTAAGGCTTATCAACAAGGAGTCGGGCGAGGTCAAGGAGCAGGAGATATTCATGGGTGACTTTCCGCTCATGACGCCCTCGGGCACGTTTATCATAAACGGCGCCGAGCGCGTTATCGTTTCGCAGTTGGTCCGCTCGCCGAGCGTTTACTATTCTCAGACCTATGATAAGCTGGGCAAAAAGCTGTTCTCGTCTCAGGTCATCCCCAACCGCGGCGCGTGGCTGGAGTATGAGACAGACAGCAATGACATATTTTATGTAAGAATTGACCGCACCAGAAAAATTCCGGTGACGGTGCTTATCCGTGCGCTCGGTATCGGAACCGACGCGGAGATCAAGGAGCTGTTCGGAGAGGACGCGCGTCTTGCCGCCACAATGGATAAAGACACCGCCAAGACCCATGAGGACGGACTGCTCGAGGTTTACAGAAGGCTGCGTCCGGGCGAGCCGCCCACGGTCGACAGCGCTCAGTCGCTGCTCACCAGCACGTTCTTTGATCCCAAGCGTTACGACATGGCGAAGGTCGGCAGATATAAGTACAACAAAAAGCTGATGCTCTCGGCAAGAATAAAGGGACAGATTTCAGCCGAAACGGTCGTCAGCCCCATAACGGGCGAGATACTTTGCGAGGCGGGCGACAAGATCACTCCCGAGATCGCTCACGAGCTCGAGGCCCACGGCATAAATTCCCTTGTTCTCGAGTGTGACGGCGCCCAGACCAAGGTCATCTCGAACCATATGGTCGACGTCCGCGACTATGTTTTGAACAAGACCGGCGAGGATCTCGGATACAGCCCCAGAGAGTGCGGCATAACCGAACGCGTTAGAAGAACGGTGCTCGACGAGATCATCGAGAGCGCGGGAGACCCCAATTCCGATGAGTTCAAGACCCTGCTTGAGGACAGACGCGACGAGCTGCAGCCCAAGCACGTGCTGATCGACGATATCATCGCCTCGATCTCATATATAGGAAATCTGGCGAACGGCGTAGGCTCGGTGGACGATATCGACCACCTGGGCAACAGGCGCATCAGAAGCGTGGGCGAGCTGCTCCAGAACCAGTTCAGGATCGGCCTTTCCAGAATGGAGAGAGTTGTGCGCGAGAGAATGACGACTTCTGACCTCGACGCTATAACGCCTCAGTCGCTTATAAATATCAGACCCGTGACATCGGCGATAAAGGAGTTCTTCGGCTCCTCGCAGCTGTCGCAGTTCATGGACCAGATCAACCCCCTGGGCGAGCTGACTCACAAGAGAAGGCTGTCGGCCCTCGGCCCCGGAGGACTTTCGAGAGAACGCGCGGGCTACGAGGTGCGCGACGTTCACCATTCCCACTACGGCCGCATGTGCCCGATCGAGACGCCCGAAGGCCCGAACATCGGACTTATCAACTCGCTGAGCGGATTCGCGAAGGTCAACGAGTACGGCTTTATCGAGACGCCCTACAGAAGGGTGGACAAGGAGAAAAAGCTGGTTACCGACGAGGTATCATATATGACAGCCGACGAGGAGGAAGGCTACTATGTGGCGCAGGCCAACGAGCCCCTCAACGAGGACGGAACATTTAAAAAGAGAAAAATAGTAACGAGATATAAAGACGAGTTTGTCGAGATCGCCCCCGAGCGCGTCGATTACATGGACGTTTCGCCGAGGCAGGTAACATCCATCGCCACGGCGATGATACCCTTCCTTGAGAACGACGACGCCAACCGCGCGCTGATGGGCTCAAACATGCAGCGTCAGGCGGTTCCCCTGCTGGTGCCCGAATCACCGATCATCGGCACGGGCATGGAATACAAGGCGGCCAAGGACTCAGGCGTCTGCGTTCTGGCGAAGCACGCCGGCACCGTGACGTACGTTTCGGCTACAAAGATAAAGGTAAAGACCGACGACGGCGACATTGACACATACAATCTTATAAAATTCACGCGCTCCAACCAGGGCATGTGCGTTAACCAGAAGCCCATTGTCGAAAAGGGCGAGAAGGTCAAGAAGGACCAGATAATAGCCGACGGACCCTCTACCAGAAACGGAGAGATCGGCCTGGGCCGCAACATTCGCATGGCGTTCATGACCTGGGAAGGCTATAACTACGAGGACGCTATACTGATCAGCGAGGAGCTTGTTAAGGACGACGTGTTCACCTCTATCCATATCGAGGAATACGAGGTCGACGCCCGCGACACCAAGCTGGGTCCCGAGGAGATCACGAGAGATATACCCAACATCGGCGACGACGCGCTCAAGGACCTTGACGAGCGCGGCATAATCAGAGTCGGAGCCGAGGTCGAAAGCGGAGATATTCTGGTCGGCAAGGTAACGCCCAAGGGCGAGACCGAGCTTACGGCCGAGGAACGTCTGCTCCGCGCCATATTCGGCGAGAAGGCCAGAGAGGTTAGAGACACATCCCTCAGAGTGCCCCACGGCGAATACGGTATTATAGTTGACGTAAAGGTGTTCACAAGAGCGAATGGAGACGAGCTGCCGCCGGGAGTAAATCAGGTGGTGCGCTGCTACATCGCTCAGAAAAGAAAAATATCGGTCGGCGACAAGATGGCAGGACGCCACGGAAACAAGGGCGTTGTGTCAAGGATACTCCCGGTTGAGGATATGCCTTTCCTGCCCGACGGAACGCCGCTTCAGATAGTGCTTAACCCCCTGGGCGTGCCGTCCCGTATGAATATCGGACAGGTCCTTGAGGTCCATCTGGGATACGCGGCGAAGGCTCTCGGCTGGAAGGTGGCGACGCCGGTGTTCGACGGCGCCAACGAGGATGATATCATGGACGCTCTTGAGCAGGCCGGATATGAGCGCGACGGAAAGAGCGTGCTCTACGACGGCAGAACGGGCGAGCCGTTTGACAACCGCGTGACGGTGGGCTACATGCACATGCTCAAGCTCGCGCATCTGGTTGACGACAAGATCCACGCCCGCTCGACAGGCCCCTACTCTTTGGTAACCCAGCAGCCTCTGGGCGGCAAGGCCCAGTTCGGAGGCCAGCGTTTCGGAGAAATGGAGGTTTGGGCTCTCGAGGCATACGGAGCGGCTTACACCCTGCAGGAGATCCTGACGGTGAAATCCGACGACGTTGTGGGCAGAGTAAAGACCTACGAGGCTATCGTAAAGGGCGAGAACGTGCCCGAGCCGGGCGTTCCCGAATCCTTTAAGGTATTGATAAAAGAGCTGCAGAGTCTGGCGCTTGACATCAAGGTGCTGGACGGTGACGGAAACGAGGTTATCCTCCGCGAGAACCTTGACGATGACGACGTATCGGAGCTTCCGGTCAACATCGCGGGCTTTGAGGGCGAGGAAAACGCCGAGAAAAAACCCGAGCCCGAAGATACCGAGGAAACCGAGGACGACCTCCTGGCCGAGGGCGAGTTTGAGGAAGAAGATGAGTCCGAGGACAGCATAATTGCCGAAGTTACGCAGATCCTCGCGGGCCAGACCGGGACCGAGGCGGACCTGTTCGACGAGGTCGACGATTTGGAGTCCTACGAGGAAATGAAAGACGCGGAAGATTTTGACGACGAGGAAGACGAGTTTTAAATTAGATTTGAGATACGATAGACAACCGTGTTCCCCCGAGGCGGTCACTACAGCTTACCGCCAAAGGGAAGTGAATTTTAAAGAAAGGCGTGGTCTTTAATGGGCGAATATCAAAACTTTGAAGCGATTCAGATCGGGCTCGCTTCACCCGAAAAGATAAGAGAATGGTCAAGGGGCGAGGTCAAAAAGCCCGAAACTATAAATTACAGAACATTAAAGCCTGAGAAGGACGGTTTGTTCTGCGAGAGAATTTTCGGTCCCCAAAAGGACTGGGAGTGCCACTGCGGTAAGTACAAGCGCGTGCGCTATAAGGGCGTCGTGTGCGACCGCTGCGGCGTTGAGGTAACAAAAAGCAAGGTAAGGCGCGAGCGCATGGGCCATATAGAGCTTGCCGTGCCCGTGTCGCACATCTGGTATTTCAAGGGTATACCGTCGCGCATGGGCCTCATGCTCGACATATCCCCGAGAGCTCTCGAGAAGGTGCTGTATTTCGCGGCCTATATTGTTATGGACCCCGGCAATGCCAGAGAGCTGCAGAAGAACCAGATCCTCACCGAGAAGGAATACACCGAGTACAGAGAAAAATACGGAGACGCGTTCCGCGCAGGAATGGGCGCCGAGTCGATCCTTGAGATGCTTAGAGAGATCGACCTCGAGGAGCTTTACAGCGAGCTCAAGCACGATCTTGAAGAGGCCAAGGGCCAGAAGAAAATCAGAACCGTGAGACGGCTTGAGGTGGTCGAGGCGTTCCGTCATTCGGGCAACAAGCCCGAATGGATGATATTGACCGTTATACCGGTCATACCTCCCGAGATCAGACCCATGGTTCAGCTGGACGGCGGCAGATTCGCCACCAGCGACCTCAATGATCTATACAGACGCGTTATAAACAGAAACAACAGATTAAAAAGACTGCTCGACCTGGGCGCTCCCGATATTATTGTAAGAAACGAAAAAAGAATGCTTCAGGAGGCCGTTGACGCGCTTATCGACAACGGCAGACGCGGCAGACCCGTGACGGGTCCCGGAAACAGACCGCTCAAGTCCCTGTCAGACATGCTCAAGGGCAAGCAGGGCCGTTTCCGCCAGAACTTGCTGGGCAAGCGCGTGGACTACTCCGGACGTTCGGTTATCGTTGTGGGTCCCGAGCTCAAGATATATCAGTGCGGTCTGCCCAAGAAAATGGCGCTCGAGCTGTTTAAGCCCTTTGTTATGAAAAAACTGGTGCAGGACGGACTCGCCCATAACATCAAGTCGGCCAAGAGAATGGTCGAGCGCGTGCGCGAGGAAGTTTGGGATGTGCTTGAGGACGTTATATCCGAGCACCCCGTGCTGCTCAACCGCGCCCCCACGCTGCACAGACTGGGTATCGAGGCCTTTGAGCCGGTGCTTGTCGAGGGCAAGGCGCTCAAGCTGCACCCGCTGGTCTGCACCGCGTTTAACGCCGACTTCGACGGCGACCAGATGGCGGTTCATCTGCCCCTTTCGGCGGAGGCTCAGGCCGAGGCCAGATATCTGATGCTTTCGGCCAACAACCTGATCAAGCCTCAGGACGGCAAGCCGGTAACGGTTCCCACGCAGGACATGGTTCTCGGCTCGTATTACCTGACGCTCAAGGACGACACCGAGATAGGCTCGCCCCAAATGATCGACGGACAGCTTAGATATCATGTTTACAGCACGCCCGACGAGGCGAAGCTGGCTTATGTGAACAAGGCGGTCGGCCTCCACGCTCCCATCAAGGTGCGCGTGAGCAAAACGATAGACGGCAAAAAAATCACAAGGATCATAGACGCCACTGTCGGCAGACTAATATTCAACGAAAAGATCCCGCAGGATCTGGGCTTTATTGACAGAAGCGACCCCGAAAAAATACTCAATCTTGAGATTGGAGACGAGGTTCTTAAAAAGCCCGAGGTCAAAAATTCGATCGGCGACAATGTGGAGCCGGGCGTTGACAAAAAACTGCTTGGAAAAATTATTGACGCCAGTATAAAAGTGCACGGCATCACCGAGACCGCCACGCTGCTGGACGACGTTAAGGCAATGGGCTACAAATACTCCACGATCGGAGCCATCACGGTAGGCGTTGCCGATATGGAGATCCCGAAGGAGAAGCAGCAGTACCTCCAGGAGGCCGAGGACGAGATAGATAAGGTGGTTCGCAATTTCAGACGCGGACTGTTGACAAACGACGAGAGATACCAGAGAGTTATCAATATTTGGAACAGCACGTCGGACAAGGTTACGAATGCGCTGATGGATAACCTGAAGCAGCTTAACCCGATATACATGATGGCGAACTCCGGCGCCCGCGGAAGCGTAAACCAGATCAGACAGCTGGCCGCGATGCGCGGACTGATGGCCGATACATCGGGACGCACGATCGAGATTCCCATTCGCGCCAACTTCCGCGAGGGCCTCACGGTTCTTGAGTACTTCATCTCGACCCACGGCGCCAGAAAGGGACTGACCGACACGGCGCTCAGAACGGCCGACTCGGGTTATCTGACAAGACGTCTGGTCGACGTCTCGCAGGAGGTTATCGTGCGCGAGGACGACTGCGGAACCGACGACGGAATCATAGTTACGGATATAATGGACGGCAACGAGGTTATCGAGCCTCTGATCGACAGACTGGAAGGCAGAACGATAATCGGCGACTTAAAGACAGAAAACGGCGATATAATCGCCCATGACGGAGATATGATCACCCACGACAAGGCTGCAGAGATCGTTGCCGCGGGAATCACGAGCGTGAAGATACGCTCGGTTGTGAAGTGCCGCAGCAAGGTCGGCGTTTGCTCCAAGTGCTACGGTATGAACCTGGCGACCGGCAGACCCGTCGATATAGGCGAGGCGGTCGGAATAATCGCGGCCCAGTCGATCGGCGAGCCCGGTACTCAGCTGACAATGAGAACGTTCCATGCCGGCGGCGTTGCCCAGGGCGATGATATTACCCAGGGTCTTCCCCGTGTCGAGGAGCTGTTCGAGGCCAGAAAGCCCAAGGGCGTGGCTATCGTCAGCGAGGGCAGCGGAATCGTTTCGGTTTCAGAGGCTCTCCAGAAGCGCGAGATCACGGTAACAAATCAGGAGACCGGAGAGACGTACACCTATCTCATACCGTTCGGCTCCAGGATCAGAGTCAAGGACGGCGAGTTTATCGAGGCCGGAACGCCGGTTACCGAGGGTTCGCTGAATCCCCACGATATCATGGCGATCAACGGCGAGACCGCTGTTCAGAACTACTTTATTCAGGAAGTTCAGCGCGTGTACCGTCTGCAGGGCGTTGACATCAATGATAAGCATATTGAGGTCATCGTTCGCCAGATGATGCACAAGGTAAAGATCGAGGATCCGGGCGACACGGGTCTGCTGACCGGTTCACTGGTTAACCTCTATGACCTTGAGGAAATTAACAAAGCGACGATCGAGGCGGGCAAGACCCCGGCCGAGTATTCGCTCCAGCTGATGGGAATAACCAAGGCGGCTCTCGCTACCGAGTCGTTCCTGTCCGCGGCGTCGTTCCAGGAGACCACAAGAGTCCTGACCGACGCGGCCATCAAGGGCAAGACCGATCCGCTTGTAGGTCTCAAAGAAAACGTTATTATCGGCAAGCTCGTTCCCGCGGGAACAGGAATGCCGCAGTATAACGATATCGACGTATACACCAGCTACGGCACAGCCGCGGCTGACACGGTCAACGAGGCGTTTGTCGATCTTGACGCGGAGTAATATAAAAAACAAATGGCGCGGCAATAAGCCGCGCCGTTTTGTTGCCTTCCCCTTGAGGTGTTTTACATAAATCTTATTTCAATAATTTTTGTATTACCTTTGACAGACGGTTAAAGTCTATCGGCTTGGGAACATGGTCGTTCATACCGCTGTCAAGCGCCGCTTGTCTGTCCTCGTCAAAGGCGTTGGCGGTCATCGCGATTATGGGTATTTCAGCCAGCTTTTTATTTGAGAGCGAGCGTATAGCCCGCGTCGCGTCATAGCCGTTCATTATCGGCATCTGAATGTCCATGAGTATCAGGTCATAATAACCGGGCTTGGATTTTTTTACTTTATTCACCGCCTCGGTTCCGTCGTCGGCTGTGTCTACAAAAAATCCGCTCTCCTTCAATATCTCACTCGCGATTTCGCGGTTGAGCTCGTTGTCCTCCACCAGCAGCAGGCGTTTGCCTTTAAGCGACAGGTCGGTATCCGGCAGGGGATTTCGGCGTTCGCGGGGGTCGTTTTTGCTGACGGCCGACACAAGCGTGTCGCGCAGCTCGGAAATAAATATCGGCTTGTTGCAAAACGCGGTAACGCCGGCCTCGCGAGCCTCGTCCTCAAATATGCTCCAGTCGTAGGCGGTCAGCACGATTATAGGGATATTCCTGCTGACGATCCCGCGTATCTGGCGCACGACCTCGATTCCGTTAAGGTCGGGCAGCGCCCAGTCGATTATGTATGCGAAGAACTCGTCGCCCATTTCGACCGCCTGCTTCGCTCTCAGCACTGCCTCGCGTCCGTGCAGCGACCACTCGGAGCGCATTCCGATCTGCCGCAGCATTTTGGTGACGCTGTCGCAGGTGTTGAAGCTGTCGTCCACGACCAGAACGCGCATACCCTCAAGCTCGCTCACGACCTCTATCTGTTTGCTCTCGCCTCTTAAACGGAACTCAAGGTTTATCACAAATTCTGTGCCGCGGTTCGGCTCTGATGTGACTTCTATTGTGCCGCCCATGGTCTCGACTATGCTTTTGGTTATGGCGAGACCCAGACCGGTGCCCTGAATGCCGCTGACGGTCGAGTTTCTCTCTCTTTCAAACGGCTCAAAAATATGCTCCGCGAACTCGGGGCTCATGCCGATGCCGGTGTCTTTTACGCGTATCTCGTAGGCGCCGTAGCCTGCGGGCGCGCCCGGCTTTTGTTTGATAGTCAGCGAGACGGAGCCGTCGGCCGGGGTGAATTTTATCGCGTTGCTCAAAAGGTTCAGCAGCACCTGGTTGATATGCAGCTTGTCGCAGTATATTTCCTCGTCCACAACGTCGATCGTGTCCATAAAGAAGTTGAGCTTCTTTTCTTTCATCTGGGTCTGTATAATATTGCGCATATCCTTGAATATATCGGAAATGCTGCAGGGCTTTTCGTCTATGTTGAGACGTCCGCTCTCGATCCTGCTCATGTCGAGCACGTCGTTGATAAGGCTCAGAAGGTGGTTGCCCGACGACATGATCTTTGATAGGTATTCCTGTATTTTGTCGGGATTCTCTATATTTGTCTGCGCCAGAGTTGTGTAGCCCAAAATGGCGTTCATCGGCGTTCGTATGTCGTGCGACATGTTCGAGAGGAACATGGTCTTTGCTTTTTCGGCGGCCTCGGCCTTGTGCAGCTTTTCCTCAAGCACGGCCTGCTTTACCGCCTTTTCCACCGAGCGCTTGGCGTTTTTTCGCATCCACAGATAATAGAGCGCTATGGTTATCGCCATAAGTATCGCTATTATCAAAAAGACTTTGCGTATGGCGTACAGATTTGAAAACGCCTCTTTTTCGGGCACCGATATGGCTATCTCCCATTGATTGATGCCCGCGGGCATATAATAAAGATACATCCAGTCGTTGATCGTGTCGGAGCGATACACCACATATCCTTTGCCGCCTTTTAGAAGATCGTCGCGGCTGTTTTGCCAGTTGCCCTCGTTTCTGGTTTGCTTGCCGGCCATGTCTTTAACGCTGCCCAGCTCGTTATGCCATGTGTCCATAATAAAATCGCCGTTTTCGGTGTCGATTATGTAAACGCTGGCGCTGGCGTTATATATGTTGTCGATGTTGAGCGCAACCGGAAGGTCCGAAAGCCGCGTCACGCCGTAAACAATGGCGGTCGTAACGCCGTCCTTCACTATCGGAACATAGTGGCGCAGCACCATGGTGTTGCCGTCGATCACGCTGGTCATGCGGTTTGAAACATGCTCGCCGAGCGGGGCTTCGTCCTCAAAAGATACGCTGCCCGTGCCGTCAAGAGTTGTGCCGTCGGGCTGAATGATCGTGTTGTCGGGCATCAGCACCCGAACCTTCATCGTCTCCATAAGCGGCGACAGCGCGGTCATCATCTCGATCATGCTGTTTTGGTCAAAGCTGTCGGCAGAGGCGATCAGATCGGCGGTCGCGTTTAAAATTCGGCTGTCGCGGTTCAGTTTATCGGTAATTTCGGCCGCGGCGGTGTTGACGCCCTCTTCCATGCGTCCGAGGCACCGCTGTTCTATGAGAGAGCTTATCTTAAAGTATGCCGCGACAAAAAGAATAACGGTGATGATTATCATCACCAGCGTGGCGATAAGATTTTTGTCGCGGTTTACGGAATGGTCTTTCATGTTTTGTTGTCCTCCCCGATGCTTTATGATAAAAAGATTATAACATATCGCGTGTACTCGGTCAATATGGAGATATATCAAAAAAGTTTGTCTGTTATTTAGTTTTTATTGACTTTATTTTCAATTCGTTATATAATAAGAACGATATTAAAAAATTTTAAGGAGGCTTATCAATGAGAAATCCCAACGGAGATAACTATGGCCGTGATGATATCGGAAATACATCCGAATATGACGCGTTTTTTGACGGCGGAAATTCCGATAATTACGGCGGACAATATTACGGACAGGTTGAGGAGAAAAAGTCGAACACGGCGCTTATCGCTATAATTTCGGCTCTGGGAGCGGTTATAGCTATAGGAGCGGTTGTGATTATTTTGATGCTCACGGGTGTTATAAACGTAGGCGGCAAGGACCCGAACACCGCGGGCACCGGCGCGGTGACCGTTCCCGTTCAGACAGAGGCGCCGACGCAGGCCCCCGCTCCCGTTCAGGCGCAGCAGCCGGTACAGCAGGCTCCCGCGGAAAACAATGTGGTGAGCAAAAACGTCTATGTCGCGAATGTAAAAAACTCTATCTATTTGCGCAGCGCGCCGGTCGAGGTCGACAGCAATATCATCTGTGAGATACCTCTCGGCACTCAGGTCGGATTCATCGAGAATGTTGACAGCGTATTCGCCAAAATCAATTATAACGGACAGATCGGCTATTCAAAGCAGCAATATCTGTCGGATGTGAAGCCTTCGGTGCAGTCGTCGAACAACACCGTTCAATCGTATATGTACGTCGCGAACGTGAAATATTCAATATATTTCCGCAGCGCTCCGGCCGAGGTCGACAGCAATATCATCTGCGAGATACCCCTCGGCACACAGGTGGGCTTTATCGAGAATACCGACGGGGTATTCGCCAAGATACGTTACGACGGACAGGTCGGCTATGTGAAGCGCGAGTATCTTTCGAGCTCAAAGCCGTATGTATCCTCGGGTGGCTCGTCCTCGACCATGACGGTCGTGAATGTGGATTACGCGATATATCTGCGCAGCTCGCCGTCGGAAAGTTCGGATTCCAATATTATTATGGAGATCCCGGTCGGCGCCACGGTCACTTATCTCGACACGCCGAACAGCACATTCTACAAGATCTCTTATAACGGAACCGTGGGCTATTCCAAGCAGATATATTTAAGTTTTAACTAAAATCGGAGCATGATATGAACAAGAACAGCAATAAAATTTTGATTGGAGTGATCGCATTTCTCGGCGTTATACTCGTCGCTGTTATCGTGGTTTTCGCGCTGACGCTCAAGGGCGTTATAACCAAAGAAACATTCGGTATCGGCAGCGGAAAAACCGAGGTATCGACCGAGGCGACGCCCGCACCGACCGCCGCGCCAACAGAGGCCCCAAAAAAGATCGTGGTGCTTGACGCTGGCCACGGCAAGGAGTCGGGAGCCATGACCGACGCCGAAAAGGAGGCCGACGGCTGGCTCCGAACCTCGCGCGGCTGGGGCGAATGGCGGCACTGGAAGTCAGGCACTATGTGGCAGGACTGCGAGGGCAGCGGCTGCACGGGCCGCGCACCATCAAACGGCGGCTGCTGGTACCCGATAGGAAACGGCGACCGCGACATCGAGCCGGAGATAAATCTCAGAAACACCGAATTTGCGAGAGCTTATCTTGAGCAGATGGGCTACGAGGTGCGCATGACAAGGACCTCAAACGACGAGAATCCGTCCATGACAAAGCGGCTCAAAGCCTGCTACAAGGACGGAGACATAACGGCCGAGCCCGACGCCGACGTGTTTGTCTGTATCCATTCAAACGCGGGCGGAGGCAGAGGCTCGGCGTATATGGCGCTGACCGGACTCTACGACCAGGCGGGCGTCTTTGCGCCCGAGGAATATGTGACCGAAAGCAACCTGCTCGGCAGTCTGATAAACAACAGGATAACGACCGAGACCTCGATGCCGCTGTTCGCGGGCGGCAGATACGACGGTCTGCCCGAGGCGATATTCTTCTGCAAGTCCCCGATCCCCATAGCGTATCTTGAGATCGGCTTTTTCGACAACTCGGCGGATCTTGAAATACTGAACACCGAGTCCGAAGCCATAGGCCGCGCCATAGCCGAAGGAGTGAACGACTACTTCGCGCAAAAATAATGTAGCTTTTATCAGAGAAACGGAGGCATAATTATGATACGCACGGATTCCGTTGTAAAGCGTGACGGCATGAAGATCTTGCTCACCGGTTTGGGCAAGGTTGATGCCGAGCGTTTTATAAGTCTTATAATAAAAGAGCCGTTCGATTATACGGAATGGCAAAAAGGTTTGTTTAGTGATGAAACAGTGCGCGAGTTAAGCGATATTGCGATGGATTTTGTCAATAATCAAAACACTTAGTTCAGAGCAGGGATTTGTCCCGGCTTGAATATTAGGAGGAATGGAATTATGAAAAAAACTTTGTTGATCGCATTGGCGGTGCTGTTCGCCGCGGGTTGCTGCGCGGGACTGCTGGTTCATAAAAACGGCGGAACTCAAACTTCGTCCGATTTGAAAACCGAAACACTTTTATACTTTTGGTACGAGGAAGACAATATATCGCCTGAAAATGTCAGATACGCGGTCATGACCAAAAAAGAAAATGAGCCGCAGCCGAATTTGAGTCGGGTTTACAAAAATTTGGAGACCGATTTTGAAAAAATAGCGGCTGAGCTCAAGAGCGGAGATCGGATAATCCGAGTTATCCAAATCTATAACCCCGAGAAAGCGAAAGAAGCAGTAAAAAATGAAAAATATGTAATAGATTTGCTCAATGGGCATAATATACATTTCGCAAGACTCGAATCGCGGATCATAGACAATGCGCCGTCGGTCAGCGTTATACAAGGCGTCGATTTGTACAATGACAATTTTTACTCGGGGCTTCTTGAAAATTTCGGCGAGAAAACCATTCGCGGCAGCGGCGAGGAAATATACCGCTGTCTATATGTGCCCTCCATGACTGCCGTCTATGACATGATTAAGGTTACCGTAACAAAAAGCGGCGGCGAACTGGTTTACGGCATGCGGGACCATGATGAAAACATGTCAACAAAAACATACACCCTGACAAAAGAGCAGGTGAACGGGCTAAAAGAAGCTTTCAAAAACGCCGATTTTTGGCATACTCTCGTGACCGACAATACATTGGGTACTGACGGCGACAGATGCGTGATCGAGGCGGTGAAAAACGGCAGGTACCATATTATGGACAGATGGGCCCCGGATTATGATCGGAGCGGCCGTTCGGGCGCGAAAGAGTGCTATGAGATAAGCAAGGCTTTCAGAAGGCTTGTTCCGATAGAGGATCAATACGCTTTCGACGGCTTTTCCGCGGGGCGGCAGCAAAAAGAAATAAAAGATGAGTTATAACCAAATACGAATATTTCTAAATCCCAAAAATTTTTTGAAATAATATTGACAAACGCTTAAAATCAGGATATAATAAAAGCAGATAAAAGGTAACCTTACGGTTAGCCGAAGAATTAAATCATAATCAATATGACTGCATCTTTAGCGAAGGGCGGTCATATTGCTTTCATAGTGAAAACTACGAGAAATATGATTGTTAAGAGCAAAACTCTTAAAACATATTTCATAAGGCAATCGCCTCCTTAATTCATATAGGCATTCACCTAATATGTATAAGTCGGCTAACCGCTCTTGTTCCTTTTATCTGCGTAAATTATTATATAATATTTTTATCTTAAAGTCAAATTACAAAATCGTTAAACCGAGCCGCCTGCATTGATCACCGAGCCAAGGGGCGGCTTGATAAATATATTATAATTTTTCAATCATTATTATTTCAAACAAAAATAAATTAAAAACAGTGGATTTTTTTCGGCGGTTATGGTACAATCAAGAAAACACAACGCAAACTAACGGAGGTTTATATAGATGACACGCGTACTTTTTATCTGTCACGGCAATATTTGCAGATCGCCTATGGCTGAGTTTTTGTTCAAGGATATGGTGAAAAAGGCGGGGCTCCAAAATGATTTCCTGATCGAGTCGGCGGCCACCAGCTATGAGGAGATCGGGAACCCGGTGCACCCGGGCACCAAGCGCAAGCTGGCGGAGCAGGGGATCTCGGCCAAGGGAAAGCGGGCGCGGAAGCTGCTTGGGTCCGACTATGACAAATACGATCTGTTTATCGGCATGGACAGCGCCAACATACGCAATATCAACAGGATATTCGGCGGCGACCCTAAGGGCAAGGTCAAAAAGATGCTCGAGTTCGCCGGAAGTTATGACGATGTGGCGGACCCGTGGTACACGGGTAATTTCGAGGTCACGTATGACGATATAATGAGAGGGCTAAAAGGCCTTTTTAAGGAGCTTACGGGAAAAGAATATCGGGCGCGGCAGAGGTGATTGTTTTGAAAAAAATCGTTTTCGGAATACTGGCTCACGTGGACTCGGGCAAGACGACTTTGTCCGAGGCTTTGCTGTACCTGAGCGGCGAGATACGGCGGCGCGGCAGGGTAGACCACGGCGACGCCTTTCTCGACACCAACGCCATCGAGCGCGACCGCGGCATCACGATATTTTCAAAGCAGGCGCAGCTTATGCGCGGCGATACCCGATTCACTCTGGTCGATACCCCGGGGCACGTGGATTTTTCAATGGAGACCGAGCGCGCTCTGTCGATCTTAGACTGCGCGGTGCTGGTTATCAGCGGGACCGACGGGGTCCAGAGCCACACCGAGACGCTGTGGCGGTTGCTTGAGCGGTACGATATCCCGACCTTTATTTTTGTGAACAAAATGGACTTAAACGGCATGGGGCGCGAAAAACTGAGCGCGGAGCTCAAAAAGCGTCTGAGCGACGGCTGCCTCGACTTTTCGGAGATCGGCACACCCGAATTTTCGGAGAGCACCGCGATGTGCGACGAGGAGATATTGAATGCCTATCTCGATGGCGGAGAAATAAGCGCGGATATGCTGCGCCGCGCCATAAAAAAGCGCGAGATCTTCCCGACCTTTTTCGGCTCCGCGCTGAGGTGCGAGGGAGTCGATGAGCTGCTTGGCGCTCTTTCGGATTATTCGCTCATGCCGAAATATAAAAATGAGTTCGGCGCGAGGGTATACAAGATATCCGAGGACGAGCGCGGAACGCGCCTGACCCACATGAAAATAACCGGAGGCGCGCTCAAGGTCAAGGACGTGATAGACGGCGAGGACCGCGACGGCTCCGAGTGGAGCGAAAAGATCGATCAAATCAGGATATATTCGGGCGAGAAATTCACAACTGCCGACACCGCCGAGGCGGGGACCGTCTGCGCGGTACAGGGCCTGACCCGATCCTATCCCGGGCAGGGCCTTGGCGCCGAGCACAACTCAAAGGCGGCGCTGCTCAGTCCCGTGCTGGCGTACACGGCGCGGCTGCCCGAGGGCACCGACATTCACGCGGCGCTCCGAAACCTGAGAATACTTGAGGAAGAGGAGCCACAGCTCGGCATAATCTGGAACGAGCAGCTGCGCGAGATACAGATACGCCTGATGGGCGAGATCCAGACCGAGGTGCTGAGCCGCGTTATTCGCGAGCGGTTCAATATGGACGTGGAATTTGTGCGCGGCAGCATAGCCTACAAGGAGACGATCAAAAACATCGTCGAGGGCGTGGGCCACTACGAGCCGCTGAGACATTACGCCGAGGTGCATCTGATCTTGGAGCCCGGCAAGCCGGGCAGCGGGCTGCGGTTCGCCTCAAAGTGCGGCGAGGACAAGCTGGACAGAAACTGGCAGCGGCTGATATTGACGCACCTTAAAGAAAAGACACATCTGGGCGTGCTGACGGGCTCGCCGATAACCGATATGAAAATAACTCTGGCGTCGGGCCGCGCCCACAAAAAGCACACCGAGGGTGGCGACTTCAGACAGGCGACCTACAGAGCGGTGCGCCAAGGGCTCAGGCAAGCGGAGAGCGTGCTGCTCGAACCGTGGTACGAGCTGCGCATAGAGGTTCCGACCGATTGCGTGGGCAGGGCGATGAACGACGTTATCACAGCGGGCGGACGCATAAATCCGCCCGAGACCGACGGCGAAAATTCGATCATTACCGGCTCGGCGCCTGTCAGAGGCATGGTCGACTACGCGGCTGAGCTGGCGGCCTACAGTGGGGGAAAGGGCAGATTTTCCTGCATCCCCGGCGGATATTTCCCATGCGCCGACGCGGAAAGCGTTATCGAGGAAATTGGCTACGACTGCGACGCCGACACCGACAACACCGCCGATTCGGTTTTCTGCTCCCACGGCGCGGGCTATCCGGTTCGGTGGGACGAGGTGCCCGAGCACATGCACCTGGAGAGCGAGCTCAAACGGGCCGAGGAGCCCCGGGCGATAGAGGGCCGCGCGAGAGCGAGAGAGTTTGTGGACAGCATCGCAGCCGACAAAGAGCTGATGCGCATATTCGAGCGGACATACGGCCCGATCAGACGGGAGAACGCGAGCGATGAGCCCGCGCGGCGCTCAAGCGCTGTTATGTCTTACGCGCCGCCGAAGAGCGTAAGCCGCGTGTCCGCCGCCGCGAAAAGAAGACAAAACGGAGACGATTATCTTCTGGTCGACGGCTACAATATAATTTTCGCTTGGGACGAGCTCAAAAAATACGCCGACGACAACATGGAAACGGCGCGCATGAAGCTGGCGGATATTTTGTGCAACTATCGCGGCTTTAAAAAGTGCGAGGTGATACTCGTTTACGACGCGTACAAAGTGAAGAACAATCCCGGCGAGGTCGAGCGCTACCACAATATCGACATTGTGTACACAAAGGAGCGGGAGACCGCCGATATGTATATCGAAAAGACCTCCCACAGGCTGAGCAAAAACAACCGTGTCCGCGTGGCGACGTCCGACGGGCTTGAGCAGCTGATAATCCTGGGCGGCGGCGCCCTGCGGATCTCGGCCTCCGACCTGAGAGCCGAGATCAAAGAGGCCGAAAGCGAGATAAAAGACTATATGAAGTCGCTCGGCCTCGGCGGAAGCTTGGAAAACCGCATAGAATTCGAAACAAAATAAGCGGAGCCGTGGCTCCGCTTTTCTTTTACAGCGCATATTTTTGTTTGTAGGTCTCGTAGTCGCGGCGGTATTCGTCGGGCATTTCCCGGTGCAGGCGGCGCAGGTACTCGTGTCGGTCGATCGAGGTCCCGCCGCCGCGGTTGGCCTGAAGGATAGCCACGCCGATGTTTGAGCAGTGATCCGAGATCCTTTCGGCATTGCTCGTTATCTCAAGAAGCATAACGCCAGCCTCGACCGAGCAGGTCTGAGCCTTGAGGCGCTTCATGTGGTCGTCCTCCAGCTGCTGCTGTATTCCGTCCACTACTTCCTCGAGGGGTTCTATCTTGACCGCCAGAGACGTGTCGTTTTTGGAAAACGCCTCGTATGTCAGCTCGACTATGTTTTCTATCGCGTCAAACAGCACGCTGAGACCGTGGGCCGCGTTTTCCGAGAACTCTATGCCGCTCTCGCTGAGGCTTTCGCATATCTCGCGGATGTTGTCGCAATAGTCGCCTATGCGCTCGATATTCGTTACCAGATGGAAGTAGGTCGACGAGCGCTCGTTGTCCTGCTCGGACAGGTGCTCGTCCGATATTTTTGTCAGGTACGAGCTTATCCTGATCTCGTACTCGTCAAGCAAATTCTCGTTGGCAATCATAAGCTCCGAATTTTTCTCGGTGTCTTCGCCCGCCACCAGCTTGGCCGTGAGGCGCACATTCTTTTTGGCGACCTTGAACATCTTGGAAAGTGCGATATGCACGCGGCCGACCGCCACATACGGTGTTTTGAGGAAACGCTCGTCCAGCTGAGAGAAGGGGTTGTCCTCTATCTCCTGCCTGCTGTCGCGGATTGTTTTTTCGGCCAGCCATACCAGCAGCTTTGAAAACGGCAGCAGCATGATTGTGGACGCCACATTGAATATCGAGTGGAACACGGATATGTCGGTGGCCGATATTCTCGAGTTCCAGAAGGGCAGACCGATCGTGTACTGGATTATATAAATAACCGTCAGGAAAACGATCGTGCCGATAATGTTGAAATAAAGGTGGATCATGGCGGCGCGCTTGGCGTTTTTGCTGGCGCCTACCGACGACAAAAGCGCGGTGACGCAGGTTCCTATGTTCTGACCCATGATGATCGGGAACGCCGACGCGAACACGACCGTGGTGCTTGAGGCGACCGCTTGCAGCATACCGACCGACGCCGCGCTGGACTGGATAATTCCCGTGATTCCCGCGCCTATCAGCAGTCCTGTGAACGGATTTGTCTGCATAGCGAATATGTTTTTAAGCGACGGTACCTGATCGAACACGACCTCCATCGAGTTTGTCATAAACTCCATACCGATAAATATAAGGCCGAGGCCGACAAAGATCTCACCGATCGTCTTGATGTTCTTTTTTGCGATAAAAACGAGCATAACGGCGCCCAATATGATAAACAGAGGCGCCAGCGTCGTGGGCTTGAGCATTGCCAGGTACCAGACGTCGCCCGGCAGGTCGTTAAGGCTCAGTATCCAGGCCGTGATCGTGGTTCCTATATTGGCGCCCATGATGATACCCACGGCCTGATTGAGGGTGAGGACGCCGGCGTTAACGAAGCCGACCACCATAACGGTGGTGGCGGAAGACGATTGAGTGAGGGCGGCCACTACCGCGCCCAGAGCGACCGACTTTATGATATTGCCGGTGACTTTTTCCATGATCTTGCGGAGCCTTGAGCCCGCGGCTCTCTCCAGCGACGAGCTCATCGAGTGCATTCCGAAAAGGAACATGCCGAGCCCGCCAAACAGCGAAATTATCTGCAATGCGATATCCATCAGGACACCTCCGTGTTGAATTTTTCCCAACTTTCACCAAATACAATATATCACGAAATCCGGGAAAATACAACCGTTAATTTATAGCAATAAAAACGCTGCCGAGGCCGTATATTTGTTGGTTTTTTCGCCAATAAAAAAAGCCCCGCGGGCTTTTTTAAATATATAATACTTCCATGCCGACGCCGAGCATGTCGCCGGGGACCTCGCCGACCCGCCAGCCGGGTTCGGTGGTCTCGATGTAATAATAATTCGCGCCGCCATACGACAGATTACCGTTGCCCGAGGTCTGAAGCCCCACGGCCATGTGGTCTCTGCTCACCAGGAGCACCGAGCCGTAGCCCAGCAGTTTCAGAAGCTTAGCCAGCAGCGCGGCTTTGTCCTCGCAGTCTCCGCCCTGCTCAAACAGGGTCTCGATCGGATATTTGGGGTACTCGGCGACGCCCTTGGTCGCCATGTCGTCCGTGTATTGTATGCTCTGCACAAAGGCTGTGATAAATCCCGCTATGTCGTAGGCCGAGGTGTATCCGTTGTCCTCGGCGATAGATTTTAATGTATACGCCAGAGTGCTGAGACCGGTCACGTCCGCGTCGTCAGTGGCGTACACCGTGTAGTCGTACACCCTGCGCTTGACGTTAAAATAGTTGTAATCATAATATGAAATTTGAAGATTCAGCGAATAATCGGCTCCGTAGCTCGGATATTTCCAAGAGAAATACAGATTTTTGAGGGGTATGTTCGGGTTCAGCTTAAATCTGACCCTGAGATCGGTGTTGATCGCTCTTGAAACCATCGCGGCGACCTCGCTTCTGACTATGCTCGAGTACGGATAAAAGGTGCCGAACTCGTCGTTACCGGTGATGACGCCCGCCTCATAGAGCGCAAGGATCGACGGATAATACGGGCTTCCGGTGTTGACGTCGGGCAAAGGCGTGATGTCGTTGATCTTATAGTAACAGTCGGGCAAGGCGCGGTAGAGAAGATAGGCCAGCTCCTCGCGGGTTGCGGCCTCGAAATATCTGCCGCCGAAAGAGTTTTCCGAGACGATCCCCTCTCGCAGCGCGTAGGCGAGATACGGCAAGAACCACTGCACGTCCTCGCTGCTGTAGACCGCCGCGGCGAGACTGTCTGAGCGAAGGTATCTGCCGGTTTTCGCGCCGTCATATTCATATCCGCCGCCAAATAAGTCAAATTCGCCGTCTCCGGTCACGGGATAGGCGGTGCGAACGTCGGACGCCGCCAGCCTGATGTTTCCGGGATTCGGGTCTATGGCGTTGCCGTAGTGCGCGGCGTTGAGGCGCGCGGCGACCGTGACGGCCTCGGCCACGGTCAGCCTTCCGTTGGGCGAAAAGATCCTGTCTGCGGTTCCCGTCATAATGCCGTATTCATAGGCAAAGCCGGCGTAACCCCAAAACCAGTCGCTTTGGCTTACGTCGGCGTATGTGTAATCACTGTAGCTGTTTATTTGGCCGAAGCCGCCGAGCACTTCGGCGAACGCCGCCGAAACAAACGCGCTCAGCATAAGAGCCGCCGTGATGATCGATATTATTTTAACTGTCCTGTTTCTCATATCTCTACACCTGTAATGTTTTGTTATTCGGTATCGTTGTTCTCTTTCTTTTCGGGCTCCTCGTCCTCAAGAGTAACGACGGCTTCCTCGATCCTGTGCTCCTCAACGCGTGTGACCTTGATGCGCATTCTGCCGAATTTGAGCTCGGGAGTTTCGCCGTCAGCCGGAACGGTGCCCAGAACGTCGAGTATCAGACCGGCGAATGTGTTATAATCGTCGTCATCGGGTATCTCGATCCCGAGCTCGTCCTCAACGTCCTCGATCTCCACGCCGCAGTCGATGAGCCATGTGTTTTTTTCGCTCGGTATTTTATATATCTCAAGCTCCTTTTCGGGCTCGTCATACTCGCTGTAGAGCTCGCCCACGATCTCTTCTATCAGGTCCTCCTGGGTCACTATGCCGCAAAAACCGCTGTACTCGTCAAGGACTATGGCAAAGTGGGCGTTTTTATCCTGCATTCTCTGGAACATTTCGTCCGCCTTGAGCGAGTCGGGAACAAAATAGGGCTCCCTCAGGATCGATTTAAGGTCGGCGTTTTTGTCATGCAGCATTGTGCGGTAAAAATCGCGGCTGTTAAGCACGCCCACCACATCGTCAACGCCCTCGCCGCAAACCGGATAGCGGGTGTGGTTGGTCTCGTTTATTATCTTTTCCCACTCGTCGGCGCCGTCCTCCAGCCAAAGGATCACCGCGTCGGTACGGTGAGTCATTATTTCCTCAACGGGCTTGTCGTCCATCTCAAAAATATTGTGTATCATTTCTTTCTCGTCATCGTCGATCGCGCCGCTTTCCGAGCCTATGTCGACCATCATGCGGATCTCTTCCTCGGTGACGTCCTCGTTTTGCTCGCCCAGATTTATGCCGAATATTTTGAGCGCGGCTTTTGAAAGTATGCCGGGCACCGACACGAACGGCATTCCGGCGTAGGTTATGACCTTAAGCAGAGGCAGCAGCCTTGTGGCGAGCACTTCGGGCTTTTTGCCCGCGATGCCCTTGGGCAGAAAAACGCCGAGTATCAGATAAATAAGGGCCGCTATTATCACGATAATCAAAAGCGCGAGCATTTCGGGTATCGGGAGCAGAGCCGTCAAATCGGGCTCGAACATAGCCGAGACCGCGCCGATGCCGAGCAGCAGAAAGACGTTGAAAAATCTGACCGACGCCGCCATGATCCGCGAGTGTCCGTCCAAAAACTCGATCAGCGCTTTGGCGCGCTTATCGCCGCCCTCCGCCATGTATTTAAGCCGCGTGTCGCCCGCCGCCACCGCGGCGTGCCGCGTCATGGTTATCATAAAGCTCAGTATGTACAAAATAAACAGTGTCGCCCATAAAGGGGGCTGCGTGTCCAAAAAAATCATCCTCTCCGGCACAGCCGATAAAATATACATTATCATTATAGCACCGCTTTCGAAAGTTGTCAACACGTAATAAATTTGTCTGTCGCGCTCGTCCGTTGTTTGGCAAAAATGCGATATTTACTTTTTTGCCAAACGGTGCTAAAATTTTAAATAATCAGATTAGTATTCGACAAAACGGAAAGGGAAATGTATTATAATGAAAAATTATTTGATAAAGTTTTTTATCGCTGTTTTATGCGTTTGCGTATCGGCGGCTTCAATCCCCGCGCTCGCCGCGGAGCCGCCCGCGGCGGACAATCTGCGCGCTTTTCCGGGAGCGGACGGCGGCGGAAAATATACCAAGGGCGCCAGAGCCGCGGACAATATTTCGGTCTACCACGTGACAAACCTGAATGATTCGGACACGGGCTCGTTCCGCGACGCGGTCAGCGAAGGAAACCGCATAGTAGTTTTCGACGTTGGCGGAACCATTCACTTAAACAGCCAAGTCAAGATAAAAGGCAGCAATCTGACGATCCTGGGTCAGACCGCGCCGGGCGACGGCATCACTCTGACCGGAGGCGATCTGCTTATCGAGAACTATATGGAAAATATTATTATCCGCTATCTCAGGGTGCGTCCCACCGATAAAAACGGAGGCGAGCCCGACGGCATAGGCGGCAGATGGAACCAAAACGTGATAATCGATCACTGCTCAATGAGCTGGAGCGTTGACGAGATGATGACGCTTTATGCCGGCTCAAGCGAGAACTATACGCCGGGCTCAAATCTAACTTTCCAGAACTCTATCGCCGCCGAAAGCCTCAGAATGTCAAATCATTTCAAGGGCGCCCACGGCTACGGCGCGATCATGGGCGGCACAAACTCCACATGGCACCATAATCTTTTGGCTCATCATGACAGCCGAAGCCCTCGCCTCGACCGCGAGCTTCAAAACACCGAGGTGTCTAACAATGTCATATACGACTGGGGCAAAACAAACTCGGCCTACGGCGCCGAGCCGTATTCGTATAACAACAAAACGCAAAAACCGTCTTTAGTAAACTACAGAAACAATTATTATAAATACGGACCCGCCACAAACTCGGGGCTTAAAAGCAGAATATTTGAAATAAGTGCGCCGAAAACAACCGGCGAGAAGTCACAATTTTATTTTGGCGGCAATTTTGTATACGAAGGCGACGATGTAACCGCGGACAATTGGAAAGGCGTATACAAGTCAGATTCGGCGGATAAGCTTATGAGCCCCATTGATATGGGAGACGCGGCGCTTGACAGTCTTGAAAGCGCCGAAGACGCGTATAAAAACGTGCTCAAAAACGTCGGCGCGACCCTTCCCAAGAGAGACGCCATAGACGCCAGAATAGTCAGCGACGTTAAAAATCAGAGCGGAAGCCTCGTTAACAAATCTGAGCAGGTCGGCGGAGTTATAGATTTTCCCGAGACACGCAGAATATTTGAGATTCCGCAAGAGTGGAAAACCCAAAATAATATGGGAACAAAAAGCGAAACCGATATAGTGACCGCGGACGAAAACCCAAAATGGGCGGGCTATACCTGGATAGAGGCCTATGTCAACGATTGGACGCAAAAGCAGCAGAGCCCGACCAACCCGAAAATAACCGTCGAAAGTCCGAGCACGCAGACCATGGCGACCCAAACCCAAAATTGGACGACTGTGCAGAGCGGCGGCGAGTTAACTTATTCGGCAAAAGCCGAGCCTGAAAATATCGGCGATCCGGAGATAGAAAAGGTCGAGATCTATGACAGCGATAAGTTTATAAAAACCGTTCAAGGCGGAGATGTGAGCGAGGCGCTGACTCTCGCGCCGGGCACCCATTATCTGAGCTCAAGAGCATATAACACAAACGGCGAGTCGACACAGAGCGACGTCTCGGTTGTGTATGTAAAACCGAGCGATACGCCCGAGGGATTTCAGCAGGCGCAGATAGGCGCCACGGCATACAGCGGCATGGGCGGCTCGTGGCAGGATGAGAACGGAAGTTATAATTTGCTGGCGAGCGGCAGACTGGGAGCAAGCGGAAACGGCAGCGATATCTCGGGCGTCAGCTCGGACAGCTGCGACTTTATGTATAAGCAGCAAAGCGGCGACTTTAAGATAATCGTCAATATGGAAAACATGCCGAAGACCGACAACGGCTCGTCCTCGGGAATAATGATCCGCGAGGGTTTAGAAGGAGGCGACCGTATGGTAATGCTGGCAGACGGCTGGCTCAAATACGGCGAAAACGTGCGCGTTATGAGCAGAAAATCGGAAAACGCCAAAAGCACGGTAACATGGTTTCAAAACATATCCGGCGCAAATATTGCCAACAATGACAGTTACGACACGACCAAACCTCAATACAAAATGCCGTCGTATCTCTGTCTTGAAAGAAAGGGCGACACTGTCACCGCTTCGGTCTCAAACAGCGGAACCGACTTCGGTGATAATCCCAGACAGCCGCAGGAGATCACATTGAGCGGCCTTGCCGATACGCTTTACGTGGGCATAGCGGCGGACGGCGGCCAACCCAATAAAGACCCGATAAAGGAATATATGTCACAGTCGGTATTCGGCAGTCTGTGGATAGGCGGTGTCGATGAGCAGCCGCCCACCGCGACGCCGGTGCCGACGCCCGCGCCGACTGCGACGCCGGATCCCGCGGATGTCCGCGATCCTTACCCCACAAGAGACCCGTCTCTTCCGCCTATCCCGTCAAACGAGGCATGGACCACACTGGACAGCAGTTTAAACAATTTTGTTACAGCGGCCGCAGCATCGGAGCCGTTCGGCCCGTATAAAGAGCTGAGCGGATACGGAGAGTGGAAATTGGAAGCGAAAAGCGCTAAATATTCTCACACCGACGGCACAGAATACAGCTTTACAAACGGCTGGCAGGCGGGAGCCGGATCGACAACAAAAAGATGCTTTTATTTCACTCCGAAATTTACCTGCTCCGTCACGGTTGCATATAATTCTCCGGAAACGGACAGGCCGGTGTATATATATCAGAACGGCATAATGCTCAAACAGGGAAGCGCGTCTATAACGTCCGGCAATGCGGCGGTTATCACGGCCGAAAAAGTCGAGCCGCAAAATGGCGATATATACATATACGGCGGCAGCAGCAATAAGCAAATCTTCGGAATATTTGTCGATTACTATGACCCGAACGAGATCGTGTATAAATACCTGAGCGGCAGAGTGAGCTACGGCGGGGAAAGCGGCATGGAAGGCGCCGCGCTCAGATTCACCGACAACGAGGGAAAAACCTACGACGAGCCGCTGACCGACAGCGGCAAATACGGTCTGTGGCTGCCTGAAAACAAGAATTATACCGTGACTATAGTTGACGCAAGCGGCAGTCTAAGCGATAAGCTGGAGACCGATGTCGAAACCGTATCGATCCTCGGCGAGGATATGACCTATGATATTGATATAAGAGACAAAAAGCCCGAACCGACATCGGAACCGTCAGCTGAACCTTCGGATATACCCGAGCCGTCCGAAACGCCCACGGCAATGCCGACAGTGACGCCTACGGCAACGCCGACAGCGACGCCAACGGCAACACCGACCGCGACGCCCACGGCAACACCGACCGCGACGCCCACGGCAACGCCGACAGTGACGCCTACCGCGACGTCCACAGCAACGCCGACAGTGACGCCCACGGCAACACCGACCGCGACGTCCACAGCAACACCGACCGCGACGCCCACGGCAACACCGACAGCAACACCGACTGCGACGCCAACGGCAATACCGACAGCAACACCTACAGTGACACCTACCGCAACACCTACAGTGACACCGACCGCGACGCCCACGGCAACGCCTACAGTGACACCCACGGCAACGCCGACCGCGACGCCCACGGTAACACCCGCGGCAACACCCACGGCAACACCGACAGAGACGCCCGAGGCAACGCCAACAGAGACGCCCACGGCAACGCCGACAGAGACGCCTACAGTAACACCCACGGTAACACCTACAGCGACACCTACGACAATGCCGACCGCAACACCGACGGAAACACCGACGGAAACACCGACTGCGACACCCACGGCAACACCCACGGCAACACCGACTGCGACGCCTACGGAAACACCGACTGCGACACCCACGGCAACACCGACAGCAACACCCACGGCAACGCCTACAGTGACACCCACGGCAACGCCGACGGCGACACCCACGGCAACACCGACAGCAACGCCTACGGCGACGCCTACCGCAATGCCTACAGTGACACCCACGGCAACGCCGACGGCAACACCCACGGTAACGCCTACCGCAACGCCGACGGCAACACCGACAGCAATGCCGACAGTAACGTCAACGGCAACGCCTACCGCAACGCCGACTGTGATGCCCGCGCCGACGCAAACGCCCGAGCCGAGCGGCATGGTTTATCTTTCCGAGCCGGTTCTGAGCGGCGGAACGCTGAGCGCCCGCGTAATGAACAACAGCGGAGGAAGCGCGGTGTTTATCGCGGCGGTATATGACGGCGGCGACATCTCGATCCTGAAAGACGCCAAAGTTATAGTTTTGGGCGAGGGCGACAGCGGAGACTTATCGCTCGGACTAAACGCCTCCGATGGTGATACGGTCAAAATTTTCCTGTGGGACGAAAAGCTCGCTCCCGCTGCACCCGCGAGGGAGTTAAAATAGGTTTCGATTTATAAAAACGCATATACGGCCGCTCTTTCGGGCGGCTGTTATTTTGCACAATAATACAGTTTGCCGCAGCTAACTTCTTATGCAAAAATCCGAACTTAAAATTTTTAAAAAAATCTTATTGACAAATATAGTTAGTCGTGGTAAACTTTTAATAGTTAGTCAAGTCTAACTTAAATTTACGGCGATTGTTGATCGTTATGTTGAGGTGTTTTTATGCCGTTATCAATGATGAATATAGGCGAAAAAGGCAAGGTCACAAACGTGACCGGAAAAGACGAGACCCGACGCTTTCTGGAGAATCTCGGATTCGTTCAGGGCAGCGAGGTCACGGTCGTGTCCGAGATATCGGGCAACATGATAGTTAACGTGAAGGACACCCGCGTGGCCATCGACAAAACGATGGCGAACCGCATTATGGTATAGAGCGGGCCCGCATCTTAAACCAAACACAGAAAGGACAGAATAATTATGAGAACTCTCAAGGATGTCAAGATCGGAGAGACCGTCACGGTCGCGCGTTTAAACGGCAGCGGCGCCGTTAAGCGCAGAATTATGGACATGGGCATAACGAAAGGCACCGAGATATATGTGCGCAAGGTGGCGCCTCTGGGTGATCCCGTGGAGCTCACGGTCCGCGGCTACGAGCTTTCGATAAGAAAGGCCGACGCCGAAATGATAGAGATCGCGTAGCTTGATTTCGGAAAATTATTATTTTTTGCGCCAAGGTTAGCTTTGGCTAATTTTAGTCGCGTTTTTTTAAAAATCAAAGGTTAGCCGAGGCTAATCATTAAGAAGTGGAGATGAGTCACAGAATGTCGATTAAAATCGCGCTTGCGGGAAATCCCAATTCCGGCAAGACAACACTGTTCAACGCTCTGACCGGATCAAACCAGTTTGTGGGCAACTGGCCGGGCGTTACCGTTGAGAAAAAAGAGGGTAAGCTCAAGGGCTTCAAGGATGTCACGATAACGGACCTTCCGGGAATATACTCTCTGTCGCCCTACACTTTAGAGGAGGTAGTGGCGAGAAACTATTTGATAAACGAGCGTCCCGATGTTATACTTAATATTATAGACGGCTCGAATCTGGAGCGCAACCTGTATCTGACGACGCAGCTGACCGAACTGGGTATTCCGGTCCTGACGGCGGTCAACATGATGGACGTCGTCAAGAAAAAGGGAGACACTATCAATATCGAGCGGCTGTCAAAGGAACTGGGCTGCCAAGCGGTGGCGATCTCGGCGCTCAAGGGCACAGGTATCAGAGAGGCCGCGGCAAAGGCGGTCAAGCTGGCCGAGCAAAAGACGGCAAAGCCGGCGCACAGGTTTGACAAAAAGGTTGAGGAGCTGATCTCGGAAGTTGGCGGACGCTTGGGAACATCGGTCCCCGAGAACCAAAAGCGTTTCTACGCTATAAAGCTGTTTGAGGGAGACGAAAAAATAGCCCGGACGCTGAAGTCCGCGCCCGACGTTTCGGACATAGTCAAAAAGGCCGAGGCAGAGTTTGACGACGATACCGAGAGCATTATCACCAACGAGAGATACAACTATATCGCGTCTATCATAAAAGACTGCTGCAAAAAAGGCGGCAAAAAGAAGCTCACAACATCCGACAAAATTGACAGAGTTGTGACAAACCGCTGGGCCGCGCTGCCGATATTCGCGGTCGTTATGATAATAGTTTACTACATATCGGTGACTACCGTTGGAACATGGGCGACCGACTGGGCCAACGACGGACTGTTCGGCGACGGGTTCCACCTATTCGGAATAGGCACCTCGGCCTATGAGGAAGCCGAGGCGGATTACGAGATCGAGGCGGCCAAGGCCGACGCGTTTATAGCGGCGGCGGCGGAGCAGGGCATCGACACCGAGGCGCTTTCGGAGACTTTAGACAACGAAGAGCCCGACGACGGAGTTATAGACGAGTTTATGACTGCTGCGGCGGACGTTGAGGCGGTCGCCGATATAGAGAACGAGGACGGAGAGATCGAGGATTCGATACCTGTTGATGTTAGAGGCTTTGAGGCGGCTCTCGCCGCGGAGGAGCCCGATCCGGCGGATTTCGGAGTGTGGGTGCCCGGTATTCCCGCGGCGCTCGAAGGTCTGCTTGACAAGGTCGGCTGCGCCGAGTGGCTCAAAAGCCTGCTCCTTGACGGAATCGTCGCCGGTGTCGGAGCGGTGCTGGGATTCGTTCCCCAGATGCTGGTGCTGTTCATATTCCTTGCTTTCCTTGAAGCCTGCGGATATATGGCGCGCATAGCGTTCATCATGGACAGGATATTCAGGCGTTTCGGCCTTTCGGGCAAGTCGTTCATACCGATGCTGATCGGCACGGGCTGCGGCGTTCCGGGCGTCATGGCGTCCCGAACGATAGAAAACGAGCGCGACCGCAGAATGACGATAATGACGACCACGTTCATTCCCTGCGGCGCCAAGCTGCCGATCATCGCGCTCATCGCGGGCGCGCTGCTGGGCGGAGCCTGGTGGGTCGCTCCCAGCGCGTATTTTGTGGGCGTTGCGGCAATAATAATTTCGGGAATAATATTAAAAAAGACAAAGATGTTCGCCGGCGATCCCGCGCCGTTCGTAATGGAGCTTCCGGCCTACCACATGCCGACGGTCGGCAACGTGCTGCGCAGCATGTGGGAGCGCGGCTGGTCGTTCATCAAGAAGGCGGGAACGATAATCCTGCTTTCAACGATCGCCCTCTGGTTCCTGCAGGGCTTCGGATTTGAAAACGGCGGCTTCGGCATGGTCGAGGACCTGGGCAACTCGATTCTCGCCAAGATTGGCGGAGTTATAGCTCCCATATTCGCGCCTCTCGGCTGGGGCGACTGGCAGGCGGCGGTGGCCGCGGTCACGGGCCTCATCGCCAAGGAGAACGTAGTCGGAACTTTCGGCGTGCTGTACGGCTTTGCCGAGGTTGCCGAGGACGGAGCGGAGATCTGGGGCACGCTCGCCGCGAGCTTCACGGCCATATCGGCCTACTCGTTCCTGGTGTTCAATCTGCTCTGCGCGCCCTGTTTCGCGGCTATCGGCGCGATAAAGCGCGAGATGAACAGCGCCAAGTGGACATGGTTCGCGATAGGCTATCAGACGGTGTTCGCGTATCTGGTCTCGCTGGTTATCTATCAGATCGGCTCGCTGTTTACGGGCGGCGGCTTTGGAGTTGGCACGATCGCGGCGGTTCTGGTCATAATTCTGGGCCTCTGGCTGCTGCTTAGACCGCAAAAGAAGCCCGGCGCTTTAAAGCCCGCGAAGTCAAACGCGTAAAGATAGGAGTGATTATATGATCGCGACAATAATAATTTCCGTACTGCTTATAGCGGTTGTCTCTCTGATAATCGCAAAACTGATAAAAGACAAAAAGGCCGGCAAAGGCGGCTGCGGCTGCGGCTGCGAAAACTGCGCCATGAGCAAAACGTGCAAATCAAGCAAACAATAAATAAGGAGCAAAAATAATGAGCATCGTGATTGTCGGCGGGCATGACAGAATGCACTGCCGATACAAAGAAATCTGCAAAAAATACGGCTGCAAATGCAAGGTGTTCACCCAATGTCCCGGTGATTTTAAAAACAAAATCGGCTCCCCTAATATTATGATTTTGTTCACCGGGACAGTAGCTCATAAAATGGTCACCGTGGCGGAGGCCAAAGCCAAGCAGACAGGCGCGGACATACTTCTCTGCCACTCGTCAAGCGCGTTCGCGCTGAACGACGCGCTCAGCTCGTATTTTTCCGAAAAAAGCCCGAACTCCTGAAAGACCGGAGCTTTTAATAGGGCGCAGATTAGTGATTGCTAACTTGAAAATATCAGAAAAACCATTTCGGCTTGATATAAATACCGTTTTCAAAATCGAAAGCGGTATTTTTTTAATTGCTCTTTCTAAAACAATATGATAAAATATACTTGCCGCGTATTTTTTGCGCAAATTTTTGTAAAGCGGGAACTTTTTGCAAAGTTTTGTCGTCTTATTATATAAGAGCACAACCCGGAAAATCGGGGTTAACACAGGTACTAGAGATTAGTGACTAGGGACTAGGAACCCCTCTCAGTCGCCTCCGGCGCCAGCATTAATGAAGCTCTTGGTCAAAATTGCAAGCAATTTTGAAAGATAGCTTTGAACCCGCAAGCAAGCTTGCTAATTATCCCCAAGGGGCGAGCCAAGACCTTGACCAAAGTGCGCAAAATACCGTAGGGGCGGATATTATCCGCCCGATTGCCTCGCCCCTCGGGGGAGATGTCGGGCAAAGCCCGACTGAGGGGGGACCTATTCTATATCACACAATGTTTACCGCGTATATTTTCAGCCATTCATTTATCATGTACATATAGGCCAGTATCTGCGGATAGTTCATAAGCTGGCCGTACCAGGGCTTGGTGAACATGGCGGCTTTTGTGTCTATCAGCTCTTTCAGTTTGTTATATTTCACGATCTCAAATATCGGCGATTCTCTGTCGCTCAAAATATTCAATACTTTATTTTCCACGTTTTTGGTGTAGACCGGATTGTGGCTCTTGGGATAGGGACTCTTTTTGCGGCTTACTATCTCGTCGGGCAGTATTCCCTCAAACGCCTTGCGCAGCAGACCTTTCTCCCTGCCAGCGAGACCCTTCATTTCCCAGGGTATATTATAGGCGTATTGAAGTATGCGCGTGTCGCAGAACGGAACGCGAACCTCAAGGCCGCTGTACATCGACGAGTGGTCCTTTCTTGAGAGCAGCGTCTGCATAAACCATTTGTAATTCAGCATGGTTATTTCTTTTATTCGGGCGTCGCCCGGGGTCTCAAGGCCGGTCTTGGGCGCCTCGTCGATCGTCTGCTTGTAGCGCTCGTATACGTATTCCTCGGGGTCGAGCGTCAAAATATCGTCTCGCACCAGTCCCGCCTTGATCTTGGTGTTGCCGCTCCACGGGAAGTCGGCCTTTGAAAGCATCTCCTTGTTTGTGAACCACGGGTAGCCGCCGAAGATCTCGTCGGCGCACTCGCCCGACAGCACGACGGTGTGCGTCTTTTTGACCTCGCGGCAAAAAAGCAGCAGAGACGATTCCACATCGGCCATGCCCGGCAGGTCGCGCGCAAGAACCGAGTCTAAAAGTGCGTCGCCCACGTCGTCATTATTCAGCACCACGTTTTTATGGTCTGAGCCTATAAACTCGCGCATAAGGTTTATGTAGTATCCGTCGCTGTTGGGCTGATAGAATGACTTTTTGAAATATTTGTCGTTGTCCTCATAGTCCACGGAGTAGGTCGTGAGTTTTCCCCTGCCGCTCTCCCCGAACTCTTTTGCGGCGACATACGAGATTATGCTCGAATCAAGTCCGCCCGACAAAAAAGTACAGAGAGGCACGTCGGACACCAGCTGGCGCTTTATCGAATCGCAGATCAGGGCGCGCAGAGTGTATATCGTGTCGTTTAAGCTGTCGGTATGCTCCTGCGCTCTGATCGCGAAATAAGGGTATATATTAAGCCCCTCCCGTGAAAAGGTGCCGCAGAATCCGGGCTTCAGTTCCAGCACGTCGCGGAAGGCGGTCCGGCCGGGGGTCTTGCCGGGTCCAATCAGAAACAGCTCCGCCACTCCGAACTTATCCGCATCGCGGGACACCGCGGGATGCTCAAGTAGAGCTTTTATCTCGGAGGCGAACATAAATCCGCCACCCGCCGTCGAATAAAAATAGGGCTTGACGCCTCCGCCGTCGCGGGCGAAAAAGAACTGCTCCTTTTCGCTGTCGTAAATCGTGAAGGCGAATATCCCGTTAAGTTTTTTAACGCATTCTTCGCCCCACTGTATATACGAGGTCAGCAGCACTTCGGTGTCGGAGTGTCCGTCAAACTCGTATCCCATAGCGGCGAGCTCCCGCCTCAGTTCCTCGGTGTTGTATATCTCGCCGTTGTAGCATATCGCGAAAACGCCGCCGCGCATGGTCTTGACCATCGGCTGGGCTCCGCCCTCGATATCCACGACCGAGAGCCGCCTGTGGCAGAGAGCGGCAAAGTCCGAGTGATACTCGTCTTTGGCGTCGGGACCGCGGCGGTTCAGGGTCTCGCCCATCGCGCGGAGTATTTTGAGATCATCCTCGCTGACGCGTTTGCCGAAGTTCATAAAGCCTGTAATTCCACACATTGAAAATCACCTCGGTTTATAGTATTCAAGGCCTCAAAATGTGTTACAGTAACAGGATTGTAATATTAAAATACGCGACCCGCCTTGACACAAAGTCCGTTTTCGTTTATACTAAAACTAAGTATGCGCGGAAGGCGCGACATTAGTATATATTTAGTTTTGGAGGATGTTCAAATGGCGGATAACAAAAAAATGGTAGAGGAAATAACCTCGATGAACGAGGATTTTGCCCAGTGGTATACGGATATCGTGCGCAAGGCGGAGCTTTGCAGCTATTCAAAGGTCAGGGGCTGCATGGTGTTCCAGCCTTACGGCTATGCCATCTGGGAGAATATACAGCACACTCTCGACAAGCTGTTTAAGGAGACGGGTGTGCAAAACGTGGCGATGCCCATGTTCATACCCGAAAGCCTGCTTCAAAAGGAGAAGGATCACGTTGAGGGCTTCGCGCCCGAGGTGGCGTGGGTGACCCACGGCGGCAGCGAAAAGCTGCCCGAGCGCCTTTGCGTTCGTCCCACGTCCGAGACGCTTTTCTGCGACCACTACGCGGATATTATCAGGTCATACAGGGACCTGCCTAAGCTCTATAATCAGTGGTGCAGCGTTGTCAGATGGGAAAAGACCACAAGACCGTTCCTCAGAAACACCGAATTTCTGTGGCAGGAGGGCCACACGGCTCACGCGACGCAGGAAGAAGCGGAGGAGCGCACCAGAATGATGCTCAATATTTACGCCAAGGTGTGCGAGGAATATCTGGCTATCCCTGTGGTAAAGGGCCAGAAAACCGACAGAGAGAAGTTTGCGGGAGCGACCGAGACCTTCACGATCGAGAGCATGATGCACGACGGCAAGGCGCTCCAGTCGGGAACCAGCCACAACTTCGGCGACGGCTTTGCCAAAGCCTTCGGTATTCAGTATCTTGACGAGAACAACAAGCAGCAGTATGTGCACCAGACCTCATGGGGCATGTCGACGAGAATCATAGGCGCCATAATAATGGTCCACGGCGACGACGCGGGCCTCAAGCTGCCCCCGAAGATCGCTCCCACCCAGGCGGTGATAATTCCGATCGCCATGCACAAAGCGGGCGTAACCGAGGCTGCGGAGGCGCTCAGAGACAGACTTTCCGAAAAGTTCAGAGTCAGCCTTGACGCGAGCGACAAGTCGCCCGGCTGGAAGTTCAGCGAGTACGAAATGCGCGGCATTCCGGTGCGCATTGAGATAGGCCCCAAGGATATAGAAAAGAACCAGGCGGTGCTCGTCAGCCGCGTTGACCGCGAAAAGACGTTTGTGTCGCTTGACAATATCGAGGAAGAGCTCGAGAAGCTGATGGACAAGATACAGAAGCAGATGTACGACGCGGCTCTTGAAAATCGCGAGAGCAAGACCTCGTCCGCGTCCGACTACGAGGAATTCAAAAAGATAATCGACGAGAAGGGCGGCTTTGTCAAGGCCATGTGGTGCGGAGACGAAGCGTGTGAGCTCAAGATCAAAGACGACACTACCGCCACGTCGCGCTGCATACCCTTTGAGCAGGAGCAGATCAGCGACAAGTGCGTGTGCTGCGGCAAGCCCGCCAAACACATGGTATACTGGGGCAAGGCCTACTAACGTAGTAATTAGCAATTAGCGAATAGTGGGGTGATTCTTTGTTTGAAAACTTTATAAGCTCGGCGGCTGATCAGATTTCATTGCTCAGAATCGCCGATATTATTGACATTATACTTGTCGCGGTGATGATATATTTCGTGCTGAAATTCATCCGCGACAGCCACACGGTGCGCCTGCTCAAGGGCGTGCTTATAATAATCCTTCTGGTTCAGGTCGTGTATCTCATGAACCTGCATGTCACGTCATATATTTTAAGCAGCTGCGCTCAGATAGGCGTTATCGCTCTGGTGGTAATATTCCAGCCCGAGCTGAGACGCGTGCTTGACCAGATAGGAAAGACCAGAATAAGCAGCTGGTTTATCAGCGAAAGCGGCAAGCAGCTCAAGACGCTTGAGATGATAGCCCGGGTTGCCGAAGCGTCCGCGGATATGTCCAAGACCAAAACCGGCGCTCTGATCGTCATTGAGCAGAATTCCGACGTGAACTCGCTTATAAGCGGAGGGGTCGCTATCGACTCGTCCGTGTCGGCGGCGCTGCTTAAAAACATATTTGTACCCAACACGCCGCTGCACGACGGCGCGGTCATTATCCGCGACAACAGGATCGCGCTGGCCGCCTGTGTGCTGCCGCTTTCGCACAATCCGAATATAACCAGCGACCTGGGCACCCGACACAGAGCGGGTCTGGGTATCTCGGAGGAATCGAATGTTGTGGTCGTTATTGTGTCCGAGGAGACCGGAATAATCTCGGTCGCCCACAAGGGCGTGCTGTACCGCGGACTTAACGAGAATTCTCTCAAGAGCACGCTCAGCGAGCTTATGGGTATCGCGCCCGATGAAAAGAAACCGCGTTCGATCCGCAATATACTCGACAGAAAGGAGAGATAGATTTGAGAAAGATTTTTTCAAGCAATATTCTCCTTATGGTAATATCGCTCATCGCGGCGATAGTTCTCTGGACATATATTATAGTTATAAACGACGCGCCCGCGGACAAAACCTTCCGCGATGTGCCGATCACCACGGTCAATGACAATGTTTTCAGCGACAACGGCTACTGCATAGAGCGGCTTTCCGTGCTTGGCGCCAATGTCAGGATCGAGGGCAGCCGCCGTGTTATGTCAAACTTTGATCTTGGCAATATCAGAGCGACTCTCGATTTTTCCGAGATCGATCTGTCAAAGCTGGAGGACGGCGCGACCGTAACGGTGAACCTCAACGTGGAAAGCCAGTACGGCGATGTGGTGAGCTATACCCCGTCGGCGGTGGACGTTTATGTTGAGAAAACAAAATACAAGGACGTCGACGTGAACTGTTCCGGCACGGGCGAGGTGCTCAGCGGCTACCGTCACGGCGATTTCACATTGTCGCAGAGCAATATCAGAATTTTCGGCGCTCAATCAAATATTGACGAGGTGGCATACGCCGGAGTTAATGTTGATCTTATAAACACAAATTATTCGGCTTATGATCAAGGCGTTTTGTCTCAGGAGTGCGCCGTAAAGCTGTATAACAGCTCGGGTCAGGAGCTTACCGAGCGCGAGATCCGCTGGATATGGAACAGCAATCCGGAGATAACCGCCGAGTGCCTGCTATACAAAGAAAAAACGGTGCCGATCGTGCCCAACAGAGACGGAACGCTTCAAGGCGCCACGCTCAGCTGCGAGCCCGAGACCGTTACGATCTACGGCGACAACAGCCGCCTGTCCGAGGTGGTGAACGTTTTGACGCAGCCGATCACTCTGACCGATTTCGAAAAAAGCGGAGAGGTCACCGTAAAGCTGAATCTGCCGTCATGGGCGAAAACTGTCGATGATATCACGGAGGTCAAGATAAGTGCGGATAATAATCAATAATATCAAAATGCCGATCGACCACAAAATTGAAGACGTGTTGCTTGCCGCGCAGGATACAGCGCGGCACAGCTTAATTTATGCCGAAAATTTCAGGATATACCGCCGCTCGATCGACGCTCGCCGCAAAAGAGACGTGCATTTTGTGTACGCAGTCGCGGCTGACGCTCCCGACGGGGTCGAGCTTCGCGGCGCAAAAAACATATCTCGGCTCGCCGGCGGAGATATCGAGATCAAACCGATGAAAAAAAACGCCTCAAGGCCGGTGGTTGTCGGAATGGGCCCGTGCGGCCTGTTCGCGGCTTATCTGCTGGCGCTTCGCGGCGTTCCGCCTCTGATAATAGAGCGGGGCGAGCCTGTGGAAAAGCGCGCTGAGACGGTCGAGCGGTTCTGGAAAACCGGAGAGCTTAACAAAAATTCCAATGTCCAGTTCGGCGAGGGCGGAGCGGGAACGTTTTCGGACGGAAAGCTTAACACGGGAAACAAGGACAAGCGTCAGAGATTTATACTCGAGACCTTCGCGAAGTTCGGCGCGCCCGAGGACATACTCTATAACGCCAAGCCCCATATCGGAACGGACGAGCTTCGGGCGGTGCTGAAAAATATGCGTGCCGAGCTGCTGCGCCTCGGCTGCGAGATCAGATTCGGCACGACGCTAACAAATATAAAAATCGAGGGCGGGAGCCTGACCGAGATCGAGCTTAACGGTTCCGAGGCAATTAAATGCGGTATGCTGCTGCTGGCGATAGGTCACAGCAGCCGCGACACCTATAAAATGCTGCATGACGCGGGAGTCAAAACAGAGCAAAAACCCTTCGCGGCGGGCGTTCGTATTGAGCACGAGCAGAGTTTTATAGGCCGCGCACAGTACGGCGATGTTTGGGAGAGTTTGCCGCCCGCCGATTACAAGCTGGTGTATAACGGAAAGAACAGAAGCTGCTATTCATTCTGCATGTGCCCGGGAGGCGTTGTGGTCAACGCCTCGTCCGAGCCCGGCCGCCTCGCGGTCAACGGTATGAGCGACCACAGCCGCGGCGGAAAAAACGCCAACAGCGCGCTGGTAGTCACGGTGCGGCCCGAGGATTTTGGGAGCGGACATCCTCTGGCAGGCATAGAGTTTCAGCGAAAGTATGAGGAATCGGCGTTCTGTGCCGGCGGAGGGGATTATTCCGCGCCCGCGCAGCTTGCGAGAGAGTTTGCCGAAAACACGTTTTTCGCAGATTTGGGAAGCGTTGTTCCGAGCTATACGGGAAAAGTGAAACCGTGCGACCTGCGCGGTTGTCTGCCGCCGTTTATTTCAAAAGCGCTGACCGATGGCCTAAAATATTTTGAGACCAAGATCCCCGGATTTTTGAGCGGAGACGGAGTGCTGACCGCGATAGAATCCAGGACATCGGCGCCCGTTAGGATAACGCGCGGCGGCGATTTTCAGGCCGTTGGCGCGCGCGGCTTGTTCCCGCTCGGCGAGGGCGCGGGATACGCGGGCGGCATCATGAGCGCCGCTTTAGACGGCATAAAAGTCGTTTTGTCGCTTATTTAGAATAACAAAATATTATTTGACAAAAGGAATATATTGGCGTATAATAACATAGGGACTAGGGATTAGCGAAAGGAATTTGTGACGATGGGAAGATTATTCGGAACCGACGGAGTTCGGGGAATAGCCAACAAGGAATTGACTCCCGAGTTGGCGTTTAAGATAGGAAAGGCCGGGGCGCATGTCCTGACCGAGGCGGGCGACAAGAAGCCCAGAATTCTTGTGGGACGCGACACCCGTATATCGGGCGGCATTTTAGAGTGCGCCCTTGTCGCGGGAATATGCAGCGTTGGCGCAGAGGCGGTCATAGCGGGAGTGATACCCACGCCCGCGATCGCACATTTGGTGCGCAGCGAGGGATTTGACGCGGGAGTTATGATCTCGGCGTCGCACAACCCGTTTGAGCATAACGGCATCAAGTATTTCAGCGGCACGGGCTACAAGCTCAGCGACGAGCTTGAGGAGCGCATCGAGGCGATAATTCTTGACGGCGCCGAAGAGGTCGGCGCACCCACCCACGAAAACATAGGACATATAACGTACGACGACACGCTCGTAGACAAATACATAGAGTTCGCCGAAGGCACATGCGGCGGCGACCTTTCGGGCATGAAGATCGCGATAGACTGCGCCAACGGCGCGTCAAGCGTGACGGCCGAAAGGGCGCTTAAAGATCTGGGCGCCGAGGTGAGCGTTATAAACAACAAGCCCGACGGCATCAATATAAACAAGAATTGCGGCTCAACGCATCTTGAGGCGCTGACCGAGTTTGTAAAACAATGCGGCGCGGATCTGGGTCTCGCCTTTGACGGCGACGCGGACCGCGTTCTCGCGGTGGATGAGAAAGGCGGAATAATCGACGGCGACAGGATCATGACTATACTCGCGCTCGATATGAAGAAAAACGGCCGACTGCCCGACAACACGGTTGTCGCAACCGTTATGAGCAATCTGGGATTCTTTGTTATGGGCGATGAATACGGCATCAATATCAAGCGCACCAAGGTGGGCGACCGCTACGTGCTTGAGGAAATGCTGGGGCACGATCACAAGATCGGCGGCGAGCAGTCGGGCCATGTTATACTTCTTGAGTATAACACAACCGGCGACGGTCTGGTGACAGGCATACAGCTTGCCGATGTGATAAAGCGGAGCGGCAAAAAGTCGTCCGAGCTTGCGAATATAATGCAGACATATCCGCAGGTGCTTATCAACGCGGTCGTTAAAAACGAGCTCAAAAACGAGGAAAATTACATGAAGTTCCCCGAGATCAGGGAAGCGATAGAAACGCTTGAAAAAGAGTTCGAAAACAGCGGCAGGGTGCTTATCCGCCCGTCCGGTACCGAGCCTCTGGTCAGAGTTATGATCGAGGGCAAGGACGTCGAGCTTATCACCAAGCGGGCGCGGGAGCTTGCCGATCTGTTTGAGGAAAAGCTGAATTAGAGCAATACTATACGAAAAGAGGAAACATAAATGAAATTAGGAATTGTCGGACTGCCCAACGTGGGAAAAAGCACGCTGTTCAACGCGATAACCCAAGCGGGCGCCGAATCCGCGAACTATCCGTTTTGCACGATAGAGCCCAACGTGGGCACCGTTTTGGTGCCCGACAAGAGGATAGACGCGCTGGCCGAGATGTATCATCCGGACAAGACCACATACGCGGTGATCGAGTTTGTGGATATCGCGGGTCTGGTAAAGGGCGCCAGCCGCGGCGAGGGACTTGGCAATAAGTTTTTGTCGAACATACGCGAGGTCGACGCGATCGTGCATGTTGTGCGCGCGTTTGAAGACAGCAACATTGTCCATGTCGACGGAAGCATCGACCCGGTGCGCGATATCGAAACTATCAATTTTGAATTAATCATGTCGGATCTGGAAATACTTGATAGAAGGATCGACAAGATCATGAAGTCGATACGGGGCGGCGAGAAAAAATATCTGTTCCATCAGAAGTTTTACGAAAAGCTCAAGGCGCATTTGGAGAGCGGAAAGACCGCGCGGTCGCTTGACATGACCGAGGATGAGCTCGAGACGCTTGACGAGGTATCGCTGCTTACCATGAAGCCCGTGATATACGCCGCGAATGTGGCGGAGGACGATTACGCCGACGAGGATAATAACGAGTTCGTCAAGCAGATCAGGGAGTATGCAGCCGCCGACAAGGCGGAGGTGATGGTGATCTCGGCAAAAATAGAGGAGGAGATCGCCGGTCTTGACAAAGACGAGAAGCAGATGTTTTTGGACGAGCTCGGCGCTTCCGAGTCGGGTCTTGACAAGCTGATAAAGGCGAGCTACACCCTGCTCGGCCTCATAAGCTATCTGACGGCGGGCAAGCCCGAGGTCAGAGCGTGGACGATAACCAAGGGCACCAAGGCGCCTCAGGCCGCGGGAAAGATACACACCGATTTCGAGCGCGGCTTTATCCGCGCCGAGGTGGTGCATTTTGACGATCTTATGGCCTGCGGCTCGATGAACGCCGCCAAGGAAAAGGGACTTGTCCGCTCCGAGGGCAAAGAGTATGTCATGAAGGACGGCGACATAGTTCTGTTCAGATTCAATGTGTAAATAAATAATTTTATATAAGGAGATGTTAATATGGATTTTTTAGAGAAGGTTAAAAACGCGGTGGGCTCTGCGGCTCAGACCGTCGGAAAGAAATCCGGAGAGGTTGTGGAATTCTCCAAGATCAAATACGCGATGTACGAGGCTAAGGGTGAGATCAAGGACATCAAAGAGGAGATCGGCGGCGCCGTTTATGACAGCTATAAAAACAACACTCCGCTTGACGAAATCGTCAAGGAAAAATGCGCCCGCATCGACGAGCTCACAAAGCAGATCGGCGAGTACGAAAAACAGCTCGACAACTACAAGTCGATGGTAAAGTGCCCTCAGTGCGGCAAAAGCGTGAAGGATGAAAATAATTTCTGCCCCGAGTGCGGCGCCAAGCTGGCGGTCGAGAAGAAAGCCGAGGTAGGCAGTGAGCAGGAGTATTACACTCCGCCTCAGAGCGAGCCCGAGCCGGCGGTTGAGCCGGAAATTCCGACGGAAGGCGCGGCAGAGTAGGCTATGCTGCTGATACTCTCAAGCGGCGGGCGCGGAGCCCGCGAGATAAGCGACCGTCTGACCCGAGCCAACGCGGATTATATTTTTCATTTTGAGGATTTAGCGGCGGCCGGCGGTTTCGGAAAAGGTGACGTGATAGTCGGAAAACTGAGCTACAGGAGCCTCGCGCGCATCGTGAGGCGGAACCGCGTCAGCGCGATAATCGACTCGATACGCACGCCCGACGCCCACGGTTCGCTCGCCGCGCTGAATGTTGCGGAGGACCTGAAAATACCGCTTATTAAACTGATACGCCCCACCGTGCTGCGGAACGTTTCGGTCGCGGCCGATCCCGAAAAGGTGAAGTGCGGCGTTGATTACTCATACGCCGGCGTCGCCGCCAAAATCAATAACACGGTGGGCGGCGCGGTGTTTTTGTCGCGCCCGGTCAACGTCAGGGTCATAGCCGAGAAAGTGTTTGACCGAAACGCTCTCTATGTGCCGATACCGGCGGCGCCCGAGTTTGACGTTGATCTGGCGCTTCAATACGGAGTGCCGCTGCTTAACGTTAAGCAATACAACGATCTCGGCGGCAAAGACGGCATAATCGAGGTGCTTAAAGACGCGGAGGCAAAGCTGCTTATCACCGACAGCGCGCTTAATATTTCCGACAAGCTCGCTGCCGCGGGAGAGGTCGGAGCCGAGGTGATATTCACCCAGACAAGCGGCTTTGACTATGAGCATATATTCGACAACACCGAGGCGTTGGCGGGCTTTCTTGAGGAAAAGGGCCTGATCGGCGTCGTCGATGATGAGAACTCGAAAAATAAAAATAAGGACGATAACGACAATAATAATTCTGATGAGGGAGTTAAGGAATGAAAATAGCGATTGACGGGCCGGCGGGAGCGGGCAAAAGCACGATATCAAAAGCCGTCGCCGAGAAGCTGGGGTATGTTTATATCGACACGGGCGCCATGTACAGAAGCGTGGGCCTTGCCGCGATAACGGACGGGATCGACCCGCGCGACGAGAGCGGCGTTGTCGGTATTCTGGACGATCTGAATATTGAGATAAAAACAAGCGGAGGCGCTCAGAGATATTATTTAAACGGCGCTGACGTGACCGAAAAAATACGCGAGAATCCGGTCTCGATGGCCGCGTCGAACGTGGCGGTCATACCCGCCGTGAGGCTCAAGCTCGTGGAGCTTCAGCGCAAAACGGCCGAGAAAGCCGACGTTGTGATGGACGGCAGGGACATAGGAACGTATGTGCTGCCCGACGCGGAGCTTAAAATATATTTGACGGCGAGCGTTCATGAGAGAGCGCTGCGCCGCTTCAGAGAGCTTTCTGCAAAGGGAGAGACCGCGGATATAGAGAGCGTCGAGCGGGAGATCGCCGCCCGCGACAAAAACGATTCCGAGCGCGATTTCGCTCCGCTCAGACAGGCGGATGACGCGATTTTGGTCGACACCACCGATATGACCGTGCCCGAAGTCATCGACGCCATAATCAAGCTCGCCGAGGAAAAAAGAGCGGAGGTGAGCGGATAATGGCGCTTTATGACGTGGGAAGAGTGGCGGTCAATATTTTTTTCCGCGCATTTTTCAGGCTCAAAATAGAGGGAAAAGAGAATATACCCGACGAGAGCGAGCGGTTTATTATCTGCGCAAATCATAAGGGCTATTTTGACCCGCCTCTGGTCGGTCTCGCGATGCCGTTTCAGATCGGTTTCATGGCCAAGGAGGAGCTTTTCCGCAACAAGCTGTTCGGCGCGTTTATCCGAAAGCTCGGCGCCTTCCCGATAAGGCGCGGAAAGTCGGACTTCGGCGCGCTGCGCTCGTCGATAAAAATGGCGGAATCCAGCCGTCATATCGTGATATTTCCGGAGGGCGGCAGGTCGCACACAAACAGGCTGCGCAAGGGCAAAATGGGAGCGGTCATGGTCGCGATCAAGGCGGGCGCCGACATACTGCCCATCGGTCTTGAGGGCACGTATAAGCCGTTCACAAGGATAACAATACATATCGGAAAGCCGATAAAATTAAACGATTATTTCGGCAGAAAGGTGAGCAGCTCCGAGATGCAGGAGCTTACCGAGAATGTTCTGATGCCCGAGATATCGCGGCTTTCGCGCGTTCCCATGTAGTATTGAAGCGTAGATACATAAAACGGAGGTGCTTATGGAAATAAAGATCGCGGACTGCGCCGGATTTTGCTTCGGCGTGGACAGAGCGGTAAAGATAGCGTATGACACCGCGGAGGGCGGCGGCAAAAACATATACACCTACGGCAAGCTGATCCACAACCGCGACGTTACCGAAAATTTGAGACAAAAGGGCGTCGCGCCGATCGGATCCGTGGACGAGGCGGAGGCGGGCTCGACCGTTATTATCCGCGCCCACGGCGTGCCGAAGGCGGATATCGAGGCGTTTGAGGCGCGGGGCGTTAAAATAGTTGACGCCACCTGTCCGTTTGTGAAAAAAATACACTCGATCGTCAGCCGAGAATATTTCGACAAAAAACGAGGCATTGTTATAGTGGGAAACAAATCTCATCCCGAGGTCATAGGCATAAACGGTTGGTGCGGAGGCGCCGCTATGGTCGCGGCGGACGAGAATGACTTGAGCGAAATATTATCAAAACCGAACGATTTACCAATATCTGTCGTTGCTCAGACCACTATAAGAGAAAATTTATTTAAAAAAGTTGTACAAATTTTAAAAAAACATTTTACAAATGCCGATTTTTTTGATACAATATGTAGTGCGACGTCTAAGCGGCAGAGATCCGCGGCGGATCTCGCGGCCGTGTCCGACATGATGATAGTCATCGGCGGGCGCGACAGCTCGAACACAAAAAAGCTGTTCGAGGTGTGCCGTGAGATACAGCCCGAAACGGTGCTTATCGAAAACGCGGAGGAACTTAAAAACGTAAAAAATAATAAAACACAAAATATATCAAAAAATTTAATCAAAGTCGGTATTACCGCCGGAGCGTCAACGCCCGAGTCGGTAATCAAGGAGGTCTATTTAACCATGGCGGAAAATGAAATGAATTTTGCGGAAGCACTGGAGGAAACACTTAAGCCTTTGAAATCCGGAGAGGTTGTTAAAGGCGTGGTAATCGGTATCACACCCACAGAGGTTCAGGTTGATATCGGCAGCAAGTATGACGGTGTTATACCGCTCGACGAGCTGACAAACGATCCCGGAGAAAATCCTGCCGATCTCGTGAAAATGGGAGAGGAAGTCGACGTTTACATCGTTCATGTAAGCGACCGTGACGGAGTTGTCACCTTGTCGAAGAAAAAAATCGACGCGGTAAAGGGAATGCAGGAGCTTGAGGCCGCTTTCGAAAACGGCGAGATCCTGACAGGCAGAGTAGTGGAGCTGGTTCGCGGCGGAGTTGTTACGATAGCGAACGGCGTGCGCGTGTTTATTCCCGCGTCGGAGTGTGCCATCAATTATCTTTCGGATCTGGGCGTTCTGCTCAACACGGAGCAGAGATTCAGGATCATCAAGATGGACACGGACAGAAGAGGCAGACAGAGAGTTGTCGGCTCGATCAAGTCAGTTGCTAAGGAAGAAGCGGACAAGGCCGCTGAGGAATTCTGGGCAAACGCCGAGGAGGGCAAGCAGTACACCGGTACAGTTAAGTCTCTCACCTCATTCGGAGCGTTTGTTGACTTAGGCGGCGTGGACGGTCTGATCCATATATCCGAGCTGTCGCCCATCCGTATCGGTCATCCTTCCGAGGTTGTGTCGGTTGGCGACGAGATCGATGTTTACATCAAGGAACTCGACAAGTCAAAGAACAGAATTTCACTCGTTAAGGAGCTCAAAGAGCAGAAGGCCGCTGAGTTCTGGAAGAGCGCGGAAGTCGGCAAGACTTATACCGGTATCGTTAAGTCGCTGACGCCCTTCGGAGCGTTTGTGGATATCGGCGGTGTGGACGGTCTGGTTCACATTTCCGAGCTCTCGTGGAACAGGATCAAGCATCCTTCCGAGGTTGTCAAGGTAGGACAGGAGCTTGAGGTTTATATCAAGGCTCTTGATAAAGAGAAGGGCAAGGTTTCTCTCGGCTACAAGAAGGAAGAGGACAGCCCGTGGGTAAAGGCGGTCAAGGACCTCAAGGTCGGCGACGACATCAAGGCCAAGATCGTAAGAATTCTGCCCTTCGGCGCGTTTGCCGAGGTCGCGGAGTATGTTGACGGTCTGATCCATATTTCTCAGATTTCCAACGAGAGGATCAACAAGCCTTCTGACGTTCTGGCTATCGGCGACGTTGTTGACTGCAAGATCATTGAGATCAACGACAACACCAAGCAGATCGGTCTTTCGATGAAGGCTCTGATGAAGAATGACGCTCCCGCTCAGGCGGACGAGGACAAGGAGGACGCGCTCCCCAATTCGTATATTGAGGAAGCGACCTTCACATTAGGCGACATTCTGGATTCCGCCGAGCCCGTTGAGGAAGCGGCCGAGACCGAGGAGGCTCCCGCGGAAGCTCCGGCTGAGGAGCCCGCGGCGGAGGAAGCGCCCGCTGAGGAACCCGCTGCCGAGGAGGCTCCGGCCGAGGAAGCTCCCGCCGAGGAAACAGCGGAAGAAGCTCCCGCCGAGGAAGCGGCCGAGGAATAAAACCGTATATTACCGGGGCGGACATTATATGTCTGCCCCGTTTTCATAATATTTTTTCGGAGGGATCATTATATGGGCAATCCTATTGCTGAATTTAACAAAAAGATAAACGGAACATCGGCGTCGGTCATCGGTGTCGGTGTCAGCAATCTGCCGCTGATCAGGTTTCTTGTCGAGCGGGGCGCGAAGGTCACGGCTCACGACAGGCGCACGGCCGAGCAGATGGGCGAGACGTACGCGGAGCTTGAAGCTTTGGGCGTAAAGACCGTGCTTGGCGAGGGTTATCTCGATAAGATCGACGATGATATTAAGATAATTTTCAAGACCCCGGGCGTGCGGTACGACGCGCCCGCGATCCTGGAGGCCATGGAGCGCGGAGCGGAATTGACGTCCGAAATGGAGCTGTTTTTCGAGCTGTGTCCCTGCGACATTATCGCGGTCACGGGCAGCGACGGCAAGACCACCACGACCAGCCTTATAAACGACATGCTGACCCGTGGCGGATACAAGTGTTATCTGGGCGGCAACATCGGCAGACCGCTGATAGAGGATGTTGAAAACATCAAGCCGAACGACAAGGCGGTCGTTGAGCTTTCGAGCTTTCAGCTGCACACCATGAAGCGCAGTCCGCGTATCGCGGTCGTCACCAATGTCACGCCCAATCATCTCGACTGGCACACCGATTTTGACGAGTATGTGGACGCTAAGCGCGCCGTGTTCAAGTTCCAAAAGCCCGGCGACCGCGCGGTGTTTAACTATGACAACGACGTGACGCGCGGCTTTGCGAATGAATGCGGAAGCGGCGTATGCTTCAGCCGCCGCGAAATGCTCGACGACGGTTACTGCCTGAGCGGTGATATGATAGTATTTCGCCGCGGAGGCGCGACCGAGCGCGAGATATTAAATATAAACGACATATATATTCCCGGAATGCACAACGTTGAAAATTACATGGCGGCGATCGCGGCAGTCGACGGATTGGTCGGCGACGATGTGATACGTGCCACCGCCAAGGGCTTTACCGGAGTGCCTCACAGGATAGAGTTCGTGCGCGAGCTCGGCGGCGTCAAGTATTACAACGACTCGATCGCCTCGTCTCCCGCGAGGACCACGGCGGGTCTTAACTCATTTAAGCAAAAGGTCGTGCTTATCGCCGGAGGATACGACAAAAAAATACCGTTTGACGACTTCGGTCCCGTGGTCGCGGAGCATGTGAAAAAATTGGTGCTGTGCGGCTTCACCGCCGACAAGATCGAAAAAGCGGTCAAAAACGCCGAAAACTTTAACGATCTGCCGATTTATAAGACCGATGATTTCAAAAAGGCGGTCGAGACCGCGAAAGAGATCTCGGAGCCCGGCGATGTTGTGATACTGTCGCCCGCCTGCGCCAGCTTTGACATGTTCAAGAATTTTGAGGAGCGCGGCAACAGATTCAAAGAGATAGTTAACGAGTTATAGGGAGAAAATATGGAATTTTTAAAAATGGCAAGCCCCATAGGCTTGCTGACGATCTCAAATATATTTATGACATTCGCCTGGTACGGGCATTTAAAGCACAAGGACGCAGCGCTGTGGTTCGTGATCTTGACAAGCTGGGGCCTTGCGTTCTTTGAGTACATTTTTCAGGTTCCGGCCAATCGGCTGGGCAGCCGCTATTACAGCACCGCGCAGCTCAAGATCATTCAAGAGGTAATAACCCTCACGGTGTTCTCGTTCTTTTCGGTGCTTTATCTCAAAGAAAAGTTCACCCTGAACTATCTGTTCGCCTTTATCTGTATTCTCGGCGCGGTATATTTTATGTTCAGGGGCTGAGTTTTTCTTTAGCTGCATGGGTAACCCCTCTCCGTCGCCTTCGGCGCCACCTCTCCCCAAGGGGCGAGGCAGAAGAAAGGCTCGCCCCTTGGGGAGAGCTGTCAGCGAAGCTGACTGAGAGGGGTCCTAATCCCAAATCACTACGTTCTTACGTTCTTACATTCTTACATGAAAACAATACTGTTATAAATTTTTGTTTTATTCCTATATACATATATATTTGAAAATTATGTATGTTTGTATGTTTTTTTCTGAAACCAACGTTTTTACGGGCTTTTCGGGTCATACGCAACATGATTTTATGTATGTTTTTTGTATGTTTTTGTATGTTTTTGTATGACAAACTTAATGGAGTGGTATCATTTAAAAGGAGTCGAAAAACACCCAAAAATCTGATATAATAAAGAAATCAGAAAGGAAAGGTGTAAAAGATGAGAAAATACAGCAAAGAATTTAAAAAAGAGGCATTAAAGTTATCATGGATTAATGTCAATAAAGTAGACAGAAAAAAGCGAAGAAATTATACACACATAAACATCGCCTCTTTCTGATTTGG